>JBBQZL010000310.1:0-1500 GCA_038207745.1 Solirubrobacterales bacterium | reverse complement strand
ACGGCGTCTCGACGAGTCGCGAGAGGTCACCGGCATCCATAATCACCACGCCGCTGTGGAGGAAGCGCTGTTCGCCGTATGCCCCGTACACCGCGCTCGAGCCGCCAAGCCCCGTGACCGAACCATGCAGGTCCGGGACCTGCTTCTCCGTGTCAAAGCCGATGATGACGGGAGCGAACTGCGGCCCGTAGCGGGCCTGAAACAGCAGTCGATCGAAGGACGGCACCTCGGTGGTGGTCCCGTCGTAGCGGAACTCGAGTCCCGTGGCATGAGAGACGCTTGCGACCGCTGCCACCACCAGTTTCTCCGTGCCCTTCGGCATAAGTGCGGGATTCAACACCCAGTCGATGGGTCGGCAGGGGTCGTATCTCACGGGAGGTTGGCCATCATTACCAGGGAACATGAATGCGTACTCGCCCGTAGTCGTCACAGGGACGGCGGGAAGTCGCCGGGCGTCGGGCCCCTCCGGGAGCGGGATGCGGACGCTGCTGGCGCCGTCGGCCAGGACGTTGCGTGGCTGGCCAAGGTGTTGGACGTCCGTCCAGGTCACGCCGAGGACGGTGGCGGTGCCCCAGATGAGTAGCGCGCCGAAGGCGCCCAGCATGAGCACCCGGATTAGGGCCTTCATCCGGCACCTCCCTCGGCTTCCGTACCCTAAGCCTGCCACGGCGCGAAGGGAAGTTGGTAGCCGCGTCAAAGTGCGAGAGGATAAGGCCCGTGCGCGCACTCCTTCTTGAAAGTCTTCACCCCAAGGCAACGGAAATCCTGACCGCCGCCAACATCGACGTCGAATCTCATGGCGGAGCCCTGGACGAGGACGAACTGATCGATGCCCTGGACGGCATCGAACTCGTCGGCATCCGATCCAAGACGCAGCTGACCGAGCGGGTCCTCAAGAACTCACCCTCGCTGATCGCCGTCGGCGCGTTCTCGATAGGCACCAACCAGATCGATCTCGCAGCGGCCGCGCGCCTGGGCATCGCCGCGTTCAATGCGCCCTTCTCGAACACGAGGTCCGTCGTGGAACTGGCGGTGTCCGAGATGATCTCGCTCACCCGACGTTTGCCGGATCACAATCGATTCATGCACCAGGGGCTATGGAACAAATCGGCCGAGGGCGCCCACGAGATCCGTGGGCGCACCCTCGGCATCGTGGGCTACGGCAACATCGGCTCGCAGTTGTCCGTCATCGCCGAGGCGCTCGGCATGAATGTGATCTTCTATGACAGCGCAGAAAAGTTGGCGCTCGGCAATGCGACTCGCATGCCATCGCTGGGATCGCTGCTAGCGGAGGCCGACATCGTCACCCTCCACGTAGATGGACGCGCGGGAAACTCCGGATTCTTCGGTCGAGAGCAATTCGAGTCCATGAAGCCCGGAGCACTCTTCCTCAACCTTTCTCGCGGGTTCATTGTGGAGGTCGACGCGCTCAAGGACGGACTGGAGTCCGGGCAGATCGGCGGCGCCGCAATCGACGTGTTCCCCGAGGAGCCCAAGAAG
>JBBQZL010000309.1:0-1502 GCA_038207745.1 Solirubrobacterales bacterium | reverse complement strand
CCGCACGCGACCGGAAGTGGTAGTCCACCCCGTCGGCTTCGCCCGGACGAGGAGCCCGACTGTTGTGGAGAACCAGGGGGGCCAGTTGCGCTGCTAGCCCGGGATGGTGCCGCCGGAGGGCGCTCACCAGCGGTCCTTTGCCGACGCAGCTTGGACCCGACAGCAGTACCAATCGTGCCACCGTTCTTGCCTCCCGTATCACCGGACCGTCGCTTCCGTAGCGGACACAGGAAACCAGGTGGCGGGATCGAGCGCAACCGGAAGTCATCTCTCCCCAATCGCCACGATTCGAATGGAGTCGAGCGGAATCACCACAAGCACACCCAAATGGGCGATGTGCGGGATCAGCTTGGTTCCGGTATGGCGCTCAGATCGTCCGGGGAGAGCTCATCTTCGGCCTCCGGCCGGAGGGCCGTGTGGACCGAATTCTCTTCCTGGTCAAGCCTCGATCCACCGATGAAGTGGGCGTGGGAGGCTCAGACGGGGCCGCACTATCGTTGTCCGAGAGAGAAGCGGCGCCCGGGTCCGTGGGATGAAGGGACTCAGAATGCGAGCGGTCGTCTGTACACGTTACGGTCCGCCGGAGGTTCTCCAACTCGAGGAACTCGCGACTCCGGCTCCACGGAAGAACGAGATGCTCATACGCATTCGGGCTACCGCCGTGACGTCGAGCGACTGCTACGTCCGGGGGTTGAGTATGTCTCCCGCCTACCGGATCATGGCGCGGCTCGCACTGGGTTGGAACGCGCCGAGACAACCCGTGCTCGGCATGGTGCTTTCAGGGGAAGTGGATTCGGTCGGACCGGACGGCCGGTCATTCGAGGTGGGTGATCGGGTGTTCGGCTTCAATCGACATCGCTTCGGGACGTACGCGCAGTATGTGTGCTGGCCGGAGGACGGCCTTCTGGCGACGCGCCCAGTCAACCTGACCGACGAAGAAGCCGCAGCCATTCCCTACGGTGGGCTCCTCGCTCTGCACTTCTTCCGTAAGGCCGACGTTCGAGCGGGACAAAGGGTCCTCGTCTACGGGGCGTCGGGGGCGGTGGGCGCGTCCGCCGTACAGCTCGCTCGGCATATCGGCGCCGAGGTGACGGGTGTTTGCAGCACCGCGAACATGGACCTCGTGGCATCTCTCGGCGCATCGACGGTGCTCGACTACACGGTCGAGGACTTCACGGACCAGAAAGAACGCTACGACGTGATCCTCGACGCCGTCGGAAGACGCAAGAGCGCAGCTGCCCTTCGGCGGTCTCGGCACGTCCTGGCCCCCGGCGGCGTCTGCATCTCGGTCGATGACGGGACACCGAAACTCCGTCGCGAAGACCTGGTGTTGCTCGGCGAGCTGGCGACGACGGGTGAGATTAGGCCCGTGATCGATCGCACGTATGCCCTGGACGACATCGTCGACGCGCACAGGTACGTCGACGGCGGGCACAAGCGCGGCAACGTGATCATCACCGTGCCGTAGCGCTCTGAACCTGAACCCATCGCCGTGTATGGTT
>JBBQZL010000308.1:0-1503 GCA_038207745.1 Solirubrobacterales bacterium | reverse complement strand
AGAGACCGGTCAGAAAGACGACCGGCACGACGATCGCGAGCCACCTCAACCGCCCCAGGGTGAGCGAGCCGAGCCTCATCCCCCGAGTCTGCGGCTCAACGATCTCCCGGGATGTGCCCCGTCCTCGACCTGTTGGCCCCGTACGTTCACGTGGCTCCGGCGGCATGAGGGCGGCTTGTCTGAATTCATGTCAAATTCACAGGTGGGTGGCACCGTCGGAGGGAGATGGACGGAGCAGTGAACAAGAAAGTCCTGATCGTCGACGACGATCGCTCCGTGCAGGAGGTCACTCGTGCGTACCTGGAGCGGGATGGCTATCTGGTCTACGTAGCCGGAACGGCGGCTGAAGGGTTGACCCTCGCGGAGCGTGTGAAGCCAGGGCTGATCGTTCTCGACCTCATGCTGCCGGATCAGGCCGGCGAGGATGTCTGCCGGGAAATTCGCTCCCGCTCCGACGTCCCTATCTTGATGCTGACGGCGAAGGCCTCCGAGGACGAGCGCGTTACGGGCCTGGCGATTGGTGCGGACGACTACCTGACGAAGCCGTTCTCGCCACGGGAGCTTGTCGGCCGTGTTCGTGCGATCTTGCGCAGGACACAGCCGGAGATGCCGCTCGTCGAGGTGCTGTCATTCGATGATGGCGCCCTCGAGGTCGACAGCGTGCAGCATGTGGTGCGGCGCGACGGGAAGTTGGTCGAGTTGACCCCGAACGAGTACAAGCTGCTGCAGACGCTCGCGCGCTACCCCGGCCGTGTGTATTCGCGCTTCGAGTTGATCAACCATGTCCAGGGTTACGACTATGAGGGCTACGAGCGTACGATCGATGCACATGTGAAGAACCTTCGCAAGAAGATCGAGGCGGACTCGAAGCATCCGCGGTACATCGAGACGGTGTTCGGTGTGGGATACCGTCTGCGCAAGGAATGAGACGTCTCGCCCGCCTCAGTTTGCGGGCCCGGCTGGCGATCGCCCTGGTGAGCGTCGCCGTGCTCACGGTTGCGCTCGCGACACTGCTCGCGAACCGGGGATTGGAGCCGCTCGTCACTGATGCGGCGCGAGGGCGGCTGCAGCGCTCGGCGGGGCATATGGCTTCAATAGCTGCCGCGGTTTACACGGACGCGAACGGTTGGACGCCACAAGCGCGTCAGACGCTGACCCATCTCGCTGCCCTGGACGGCCTTCGGATCGCTGTGCGTGGCAGCGGCGCCGGTTTTGGGTCAAACCTGGCTGGAGCCGCAACGGCCACCGCTCCGGTTTCTGCCGGCGGTCGCGAAGTGGCGACGATCGAGGTCTCGCAGGTCGGAGCCGGACTGCTGACGCCCGAGGAGAAGCAGTTGCAGCACTCACTCGACCGGCTCCACCTTGCCGCCGGTGCCGCGTCTGTTGTCGCCGCTTTGGTGCTCGCGTTCATGCTCGCGGAGACGCTCTCTCGTCCATTGCGGCGCATCCGCCTGGCCGCTCAGCGGATTGAGCAGGGCGATCTGGAAACCCGCATCGACCCTG
>JBBQZL010000307.1:0-1504 GCA_038207745.1 Solirubrobacterales bacterium | reverse complement strand
ACGACGTCGTTGAGGACGGGAGCGTAACAATCGTCGATGACAACGGGGACGAACTCTACGGGACCTATGACTACCCCGGAATCGACACTGGCGCACCGATCACATTCGATGGTGGAACCGGCCGCTTTGCGGAGGCTTCTGGAACCGCAACGGTTGTCTACGACGTTGAGCTCACGTTCCGTGAGGACTGCGATCGCGCCACCGACCCGTTCATGTGCCTGACCTACAGCCCATGGTCGGCAACCTTGACCGGCACCGTCAACTACTAGTCATGAACCGTCCCGCGGCTGACGATCGCCTCGGGAATCGGAGGACCGCTCCCGCCGATCACCGGCGGGAGCGGTTTCTCGGCAGCTCGAGTCCCCTGTGACCCAATCGCTCCGTGCGTGTTCGTGGGAGTCGTCTGGTCCGATGCTGATCGAGCCTGTCGACGGTCTCGGATCTCCAAGGGACACCAAGCAGTCACATTCCCCCGGAGTCCCGGGCCGGGTCCTGGTTCGGTGGCGTCGGGGTCGGCAAGGGTTGTGCCTTCCGTTGTCGGACAGGGAATCTGGGAAGCAAGGCTATGGGCGGGCGAGTCGCTGCTGCTGGGCCTCCACCCATGCGCCGTTCGTGCGCTGGAGGCGCTTCTTCGACAGATTGGTGCGCATCACCCAGCGAACGTCGTCGTCCGTCGAGTCGATCCATTGTTCCATTCGCCCCTGACCCGCCGCCGGGTCGGCGGCAACGGCCACACTCCAGCAGTAGCCGAGACCTTGGTGGAGGGTGCGGTAGTCGGGGTTCCGCCTGTCCTCGACCGGGGCGGTGGCGAGTGCCTGGGTGGCCTCGTCGAGGATGTCGAAGACTGCTGCCGTCCGTTTGGGTGTCGTGAGCAGGCGCGGTTCGCAGAGTCCGGCTGCTGCGGCGCGCTGCTCGAGCCACCCTCCGTGCGCCCACTCTTGCGCGGCGGCGAGCGCGTTGTCGAAGTCGGCGTCTGCCATAGTTTGCAGCGCCATGGCTACCGCTTCTCGGGTGCGCCATCGCCCATCGGAGGCATGACGGCGTAGCTGAGTAACTGCGGGGATGTCGCCCTCGGCTGCGAGACGTCCGAGGCCGAGCACGCCGCAGAAGGCTAGGAACTCCTCAGGGGTGTTGGCCGGCGCCTGCACGTGATCCCACTCGAGCCAAGCCCGAATGCGTTCGGGTGAGGCTTCTTCGGCTGCGGCTTTGCCGAGTTCGATGTTGCCCCGCGGTCCCGGGAGACCCGAATGCTCGAGGAGATAGGCATCCCAGTCGGCAAGCCCTCGCAGCACACGCCGGAGGTCGTTGACCTTGCTCATGCCCCGACGGTAGTGGTCTGTGGCCGTTCACCCGGATCCTGTGGGAACCGTCACTCTGCGAACGGTCACCAGTGGCCCCGGAGGACCGGGGCGGTAGGACGGTCGAGGTCGTGGCGCCGACACGAAGACCGACCGACCGATGGGCTACGGGGTGTTACCGTGGTCGCATGGATGTCCCCCCTCGG
>JBBQZL010000306.1:0-1531 GCA_038207745.1 Solirubrobacterales bacterium | reverse complement strand
CCATCGGACGGTGTCCGGCTGGGTGACCTCGGCCTGGACGGCGATGGGTCGACCGAGCCGGTTGTGGTACGCCACCCTGACCCCCGATTTTCACCGGGAATGGGGCGCACTGAACGAGGAAATGGGCCTGTGGTTCGAGGGATCGACCCCGCCATCGGACTTCGCCGACGAGCTCGCCTACGCGCTCGGACTCGATGGCGTCCTGCTCGACAGGAAATTTGCGGCGCTCACGGCCCACCGCTCGCAGACCGGCGACCTCATCGCAGCGGTCGGCCCACAGCGATATCGAACCTGGTGGTCAACGGAGTTCTTCGTGGATGGCGGCCGCAAGCTGGATCGCCGCGAGGTCGCCTGACGTGAAGGTCGGGGACACGGCGCGCCGAACCCGTCGAATCACGAAAATGACATCGATTTGTTCGCCGAGATGACCGGTGATTGCAATCCGCTTGATTTCGACGGGACCTTGGCGGCGCGACGTCGTTTCGGGGGCATCGTCGTCCAGGGTGGGATCACCAATGGATTGCGCAATGCTGTGGTCTCGGGATCTGCCCGGGCCGGGCAGCGTCCTTCTCGCGCACCGACTTCAACTTCAGGGCCCCGGTTCGGTTGGCGTTGCGCCAGCGACAGCCCCTCATTGCCAGACATGTGCGGAGCGCGCACCACGCCGCGGACTTACCGGGGGAGTCCGTCGGGCATCGGCCGTTTCGATCACCCGATCGTTGGACCTCCCGGCTGGGGATGGTCGCCCAGCGTGGGACGGGTGATCTCGAAAGAAGGGACCTACGGCACTGTCGGCCCGCCCTCGCGCCTGCTGGAATGCAGATGCTGGGAACCCCAGGAGGAGTCATGCGCACGTACGTCATCACAGGGGCGGCGCACTGCATTGGGCCGGCCACCGCTCGACTGCTCGCCGACCAGGGACACACCGTGCTGGGCGTCGACCTGCACGATGTTGACATCACGGCCGACATCACCGCCGACCTCGCCTCGCCGGCCGGACCCCTGGCGCTCGTCGATGTGTCACCCGACGCAGCGGCGGCCAAGTCGACGCGATCACGCGGGTGAATCTCTAGCTGACAGGAGGTCGCATCATGAAGGCACAGTCAGGCGACTGGCTCATCGTCCACAGCCATACCGACGGAGGGCACGTCCGAAAGGCCGAAATCCTCGGCACGAAGTCTGAAGGGCAACCGCCGTACACGGTCCGGTGGCTCGACGAGGACAAGGAGTCCGTCGTCTTCCCCGGACCGGATGCGCAGGTGGTGGCCGGAGCCGACCAGGCAGAGTTTGATCGCCTGCAGTCCGAACGGATCGGCCAAGTTCAGGCGGACCTCGGAAATCAGCACCGTCACGGGTCATAGCAATGGTGCTGCGGCTTGCACCTGCCAGGGGGCCGGCCGCGACGCCGACAACAACACCAGCAGATGAGTCCGGTGACCCGACATCGCACACAGCCGCAGGGCGTTGCCGCGCTCGGGCTGACGAACCCGCCGTACGTGCTCCTGCGCGAAACCCACATCGGCGCGGTCCT
>JBBQZL010000305.1:0-1531 GCA_038207745.1 Solirubrobacterales bacterium | reverse complement strand
GATCACGAGCAGAACTGCTCAACAAGCGCAGTCCGAACGGTTGGCTCCTCGGATACCGACCCGTACTCATCAGTTGCCGCCGGGGTCGCGGCGCTCTACGGCCGGCTTCACGGCGGCGCCAACGAGGCGGTCCTGCGGATGCTCCGTGAGATCGGCTCTGTCGAAGAGGTCCCGGAGTTCCTCGAGGGCGTCAAGAGGCGCGAGCAGAAGCTGATGGGCTTTGGGCACCGGGTCTACAAGAACTACGACCCGCGCGCCAGGATCATCAAGTCCCACGTCGACGAGGTGCTCGAGGTGACCGCATACAGCCCGCTGGTCGAGATCGCGAGCGAACTCGAGAAGCGCGCACTCGACGATGATTACTTCACGAGTCGCAAGCTCTACCCGAACGTCGACTACTACTCGGGGATCATCTACGAGGCGCTGCGGATTCCGACAGAGATGTTCACCGTGATCTTCGCGCTCGCCCGGACCTCGGGCTGGATCGCGCAGTGGCTGGAGTTGAAGGACGACGGAGAGCAGAGGATCGCCCGGCCCAGACAGATCTACACCGGTGATCGTGACCTCGATTACATCCCACTCTCCGATCGCACCGGCCCCGACACGATCGACGGACCCCCCGCCCGGCGCCCGGGCGCCTAGCGAACCCTCTCTCGCGGTCTTGGCCAGGGCGGCCTGGAAGCTGACGATTCGCAACGGCTCCGAAGTGAGCCGGATGCGTTTCGGCGATCTCGGCGCCGCGATCGCGGAGATCGAGGGCAGGGCCAGGGAGATCCATGCCGAGGGACCGATGAAGCCGGTCTCTGTGCTGCGGGACTTCAGCCCGGCCGATCAGGTCAGAGCGAGGTTCGAGATCTCAGGACGCGGCCTGCTCAGACCGCCCGCCGCCGGAGTCGATCTCAAGGGTGACGGCAGCCTGGTCGCGTTCAGCGGCGGCGTCAGCCGAGACGTGATCAAGCCGCTGGCGGGACAGACTGCCTTTGACGCAGTCCGTAGAGTCCTCGGCGGTGAACAAGAGTGAGTGACAGTCAGAGCGATACCGAGGTCCCCAAGGGAAGCATCGCCGTCGGGAGACGGGTGCGGATCCCCGCCGGGGCCGAGGATCCGCTGACCGTCTTCATCAACGGTGTCCAGCAGTCCGAGGGCAACGAGTACGACATCGTCGGCAACGAGATCGTCTTCCGCAACCAGATCATCAAGGAACAGAACGTCGGGGTGAGCCGCTGGCTTGCGATGTATCTGGGCTTCTTCGGCACCTATCGAAAGAACGAGGTCGTTGACATCCAGTTCAGGCGGGGCGGCAAGATCGAGCTGATCGATGACATGCCGATCATTCCTGACGATGACACCGGCCGACAGGATGGCTGACTACCGGCATCCGGCCGGGCCGGAGCCAGCTCAGCTCACGTAGAGCAGGATGAAGGCGGTCACCGCGAAGACCGCTCCCGCCGCCATGATCCCCTTATCCTCGGCGACGATCGCCGCGGTTGAGCGGTCGTCGGAGCGGTCGTAGATCAGGTAGAGGTAGCGG
>JBBQZL010000304.1:0-1535 GCA_038207745.1 Solirubrobacterales bacterium | reverse complement strand
CTACCCGCCAGAAGAAACCTTGGTCGATTTATTGGCCGTGGCATTGGCGCGCCATCCGGATCGCGTCGCCGCCTCGGACGCCTCCGGATCTCTGACGTACCGTGAGCTGCACGACAGGGCCAACGTGCTCGCCAGGAAGCTGGCGGTCCTGGGGTGCGGGGCGGGGCAACGAGTTGGCGTCTGCCTGGAGCGTTCGACCGACCTTGTCGTCGCGTTGTGTGCCGTGCTCAAAGCCGGCGCGGCGTATGTCCCGCTCGACCCGGAATACCCCGAAGGCCGACTGACATTCATGCTCGCGGATTCCTCCATCCGGGTGCTGTTGACGCAGGAACGATTGACCGGTCGGGTTTCGAGCTGGTCGGGTCCAATCGTGTTGGTCGATCGGGCGGTGGGGAGCGATCTCGATTCTGAAGTGGCGTTCGATCCGATGGTGGTGTTGCCTCCAAGGGCGGAAGACCCGGCCTACATGATTTACACCTCGGGCTCCACGGGCCAGCCCAAGGGGGCGATCAACTCGCATCGAGGAATCGTCAATCGCTTGCGCTGGATGCAGGAGCACTTCGGGTTGCAGAAGACGGATGTGGTGCTCCAGAAGACTCCGATGAGTTTCGACGTCTCGGTCTGGGAGTTCTTTTGGCCCTTGATGCAGGGAGCCAGGCTCGTGCTCGCTCGCCCCGGCGGGCATCGGGATCCCGAGTATCTCGCGGAGCTCATCGAGGCGGAGCGCGTGACCGTCACGCACTTCGTGCCATCGATGCTCCAGGCCTTCCTCGCCGGTCCCGTCCGCCGTCCGCTGTCCTCCCTTCGGGAGGTAATCTGCAGCGGAGAAGCGCTGTCGGTCGAGGTTGCTGCGCGGTGCCATGCGCGCTTCCCGCACGTGCGGCTGCACAATCTCTACGGACCCACCGAGGCTGCGGTGGACGTGTCCTACTGGTTATGCGATCCGGAGGAGCCACGCGCGACGGTGCCAATCGGGCGTCCCGTCGCCAATACGCAGCTGTACGTCCTCAATGGGCGACTCCACCCGGTGGCGATTGGCGTCGCCGGCGAATTGTACATCGCGGGGCGCCAGGTCGGCCTCGGCTACCATGGCCGACCGGCCCTGACGGCTGAACGCTTCATTGCTGATCCATTTGCGACGATACAGGGCGCTCGCATGTATCGGACGGGGGATCGAGCGCGTTGGCTCCCGGGTGGCGCGTTGGAGTACCTCGGGCGATTCGACCACCAAGTCAAGTTGCATGGCCAGCGCCTCGAGTTGGGAGAGGTAGAGAGCTTGCTGGGTGCCGTCCCGGGCGTTGCGGCGGCTGCTGCGAGCGTCTGGCACGATGCGCATGGCGAACGGTTGGTTGCGTATTGCGTACCGGAGCCGGGTGTGGTGCTCGAGCCGGCTGTGCTTCGTGCCGCACTCGCCCGTGACCTCCCACTCGGGGTGGTACCATCGGCCTTCGTCAGTCTCGCTGAACTGCCGCTCTCACCGAACGGAAAACTGGATCGCAAGGCGCTGCCACCGCCGCTGGCTGGCGCGCTTCCCG
>JBBQZL010000303.1:0-1570 GCA_038207745.1 Solirubrobacterales bacterium | reverse complement strand
CGAGTCGCACCCACTCGAGGTGACCGGCATCGTCGATGCGCAGATGTGCGGTGACCTCGGCTCCGTCGATCGTGAACCGCGCATGCAGGTCGCGCTCGGACGTGGCGTCCCAAGTGACGCCGAAGCGAGGCAGGAGCCGTTCATCAACCAACCGCTGACCAGCCCCAGGATCGTTGGTCCGGCCCGCAAGGACGACTGCTGCAGGGTCCGGTTACAGGTCGGGCTACCTTCGTTGAGCCAGCCGGAGAGGTGGTCAGCAGCAGCGGTGGCGAGGCGCTGCCGCCCGTTCTTCGCTGACCTTGTCGATCGGGTACGCGACCGGGACTGTCCGAGATTTTGTGTAATGGCGTGATCTGATGGTCCACGGCTGAGGGCTGTGGGCTGGGAAGGATCATGCTCATGACGAAACGAACAAGTACGGAGAGTGCGGGCTTGGTGCCGGCCCGAACGTTGCCTGGTCTTGACGGTCCGGAGATGCGCGAGTGGGCGGCCGAACTGGTCGAGCGGGCCCGATCCCAGGGCGTGGATCTCACGGGCGAGGGGGCCTGTTGACCGCGATGGTCCGTCAGGTGCTCCAGACCGGGTTGGAAGTCGAGCTCGAGGATCATCTCGGTTACGAACCCTACGACCCGGCTGGCCGCAACAGCGGCAAATCGCGGAACGGGTCGACACCGAAGACAGTCACCACCCGAACTCGACCATGCTTCAATAGGCGCTATCCGCCGGGTTCGGTCGGGTCCGAGCGGCGACGCTGAGGCGTTGCCAACCGCACTCACCCTGTCGCGTGTGCGTACCGGAAACTCATCCGGGTTGCTGACCTGGGGCTTCTTCTCGATGGTGGCCCCCGGGCTGGCAGAGGTCCGTCACCCCACGAGGGGCTTGACACCAAACTGCATGTCTATACAATGTATAGGCATGCCACGAAAGAACAAGGTACTCAATCTCCGGGTCAGTGACCGGCAACGCAGCATCTACGAACGCGCTGCGGATCTCGAGGGCATCTCGGTGTCCGCGCTCGTGACGTCGGCTGCCGACGCCCGCTCAGACGAGCTGCAGCACACACACGCGTCGATGTCTGTACCCGCTGATGTCTTCGATGATCTGCTCGCGGCACTCGACCGGCCCACCGTGCTCGCACCGGCCTTGGAGAATGCGCTCATCGAACCGCGCTTCGAGAACCGCTAGTACGCCCGCGTGGAGTTCGTTTGCGAGGTCCTTAGCGACGCGCACGACGCCTCGACCTTCGACAGCACCCAACCGGCTCTCAACGACTGGCTCCGAGAGTCCGCACGCGTCAGCGACGGCCGGAACCTCACGCGGACCTACGTATGGCACAGCCGAGACGGAGCGATCGTGGCGTACTACACACTCATGCCGTACTTCATCGAGCGTGAAACACTCACCAAGAAGCAGGCGCGAGGCCTCCCCGACCGGATCTCGTGCTATCTGATCGCCCGCCTCGCCCTCGACCGGAGTCTCCACGGTCAGCGACTCGGATCGCAACTCCTCGCGAGCGCGCTCACCCGCGCCGCGATGGGAGCCCGCGATCTCGGCGGCAGATTCGTCATCG
>JBBQZL010000302.1:0-1589 GCA_038207745.1 Solirubrobacterales bacterium | reverse complement strand
CAGCTCGCGGATGTCCTGCGGGTACTCGGCCGAGCGGTCGATATCGCCGGCGCGGGGTTGGATCTTGTCCTCGACGATCTCACGGATCGTGTCGCGGAAGTCAAGGTGCTCTTGGGGAATCTCGTAGATACCAGTCATTGCGGGCCAGTCTAATCGCCGCCGGGCAGGTGCTACGTTGCCCGTCGTGATCGAACGCATCGCCGAAATGCCCCAGGGGTCCCTCGGATTCCACGCCTCCGAGACGCTGACCCGCGAGGACTTCACCGATGTTCTGCTGCCACCGATCCGCGAGGCGGTCAACGGCGGCGTCGGAGTCCGGCTGCTCTTCGTGGCAGGGTCAGAGATGGGCCATCTCGAACCGGCGGCGCTGTGGGAGGATCTGAAAGCCGAGGTCGATCTCGGCCTGCGACATCCAAGCGCCTGGAAGCGGGTGGCGATTGCGACAGATCTCGGTTGGATCAGGAGGATGATGAGCATGTTCGGATGGATGGCACCCGGAGAGACGAAGGTCTTTGCCGAGGATCAGGTGGAGGCCGCGAAACTGTGGGTGGTCGCATGACCGGCCCCGATGGCGGCGTCGAGGTCTTCCGCACCCCCGATGATTGCTTCGATCGCCTGACGGATTTCCCCTACGAGCCCAGGTACCGGGATTGGAATGGCATGCGGCTCGCCCACCTCGACGAGGGATCGGGGAAGCCGATCGTCCTGCTCCACGGAGAGCCGACCTGGAGCTACCTCTGGCGCAAGGTGATGCCGCCCCTCCTCGATGCCGGATACCGGTGCGTTGTCCCCGATCTGCCCGGTTTCGGCCGCTCCGACAAGCCGGTTGAAGATGCCTGGTACAACTTCGACCGCCACACCGACGCAATCGCCTCGCTGTTGGACAAGCTGGATCTCACCGACGCGACGATGGTGGTCCACGATTGGGGCGGCCCGATCGGTTTGCGGGTTGCGACCATCGAGGTCCCGGAACGCATTTCCCGGATCGCCGCGATGGACACCGGCGTCTTCACCGGCCACCAGACGATGAGCGACAACTGGCTCCACTTTCGCGATTTCGTAGCCGCGCACCACGACCTGCCGATCTCGCCGCTGGTCAGAGGAGGGTGCGCAACCGAACTCGCCCCAGAAGTCGTCGCCGCATACGACGCGCCGTTTCCGACCCCGGAATCCAAGGCCGGCGCCCGCAGCTTCCCGCCGATGATCCCGTTGACACCGGATGCGCCCGGCGCCGCCGAGGGGATGGCGACCGCCGAGATCCTGCTGCGTGACAAACGACCGTCCCTCCTGCTCTGGGCCGACTCGGACCCGGCGCTCCAGCTCGACCCGGTCGGTCGCGCCGCCCAGCAGCTGTTCCCCACCGCCGAGGAGCTGACGGTGATCGAGAACGCCGGTCACTTTCTCCAGGAGGATCAGGGCGAGCGGATCGGGGAGATCATCGCCGCCTGGCTGGATCGGACTTGAGCTGAGATTTGAACCGCGCGGCCCCGGAAACCGAGGCCGCGCGGGGCTCTGGTCAGTTCGGGATGTTCAACCGCCGCGTGATGGTCCGCTGGTTCCCGGCCGCAACCTGGAACTCGACCGTCAGG
>JBBQZL010000301.1:0-1601 GCA_038207745.1 Solirubrobacterales bacterium | reverse complement strand
GATTATCCAGGGTCCGTATGTTCTCGACATGGGTGCGCCCGTGAAGATAGTCGACGTGGCCCACAGGATGATCCTCCTACTCAACGGCCAGAACAGGAACACGTTCGTGATCTTCACCGGACTACGACCCGGCGAGAAGCTCACCGAAGAATTGTTCAGTCACGACGAGCGAGCAATCTCCACGAGCCACCCCATGATCCGTATTGCCGGTCGCGACCCGGAATCGAACGGAGGCGACACACTACCGAGTGGTTTTCGAACCAATCTGCAGGATCTCATCTCTCTGGCAGAGCAGGATGCGGATCGAGGGGCCATCATCGACGCCCTGCGGCGGTGCGTGCCGAGCTACGTGCCCCTGATGGACACGTTCTACTCCGATGAACGATCCAGTCTGGGGTTCGCCGCAGAACATGAGGTTTGACAAAGTCCATGAATCTGGTACACATGTATGAGAGAATTATAATCCAACAGCACACCGAGCGGCACAAGGCGAGCGGTGCGGACGCAAGGGAGGAAGCGGTGAGAAGGGTCGTGTACATCACTCTCGTTCTATCGGTCATGGTGATGGCTTTCTCGGGCGTCGCTATGGCCGCGACGGCGCAGGACATCTACAACGATTACGCCGGCAACGGGAAACTCGACGGAACGTACACCAATGAGGAACTGAGGGCCTACCTCAACGACGCGACGGTCGCCCAGTACGCCGACACAGCGACCAAGGGGGAACTCGACACGCTCGTCACGTCGATGCTCAACAAGCACCGGGGCGAGTTCCCGTTCACAGGCATGGAGCTGGGCATGTTCTTGCTGGGGGCGGCGGTCCTCGTGGGTTCCGGGGTCGCGCTTCGAAGAGCCACCCGCTAGCACTTCCCAGCGCGATTGCCCTGCGTATAAGTAAACCCCCGGTCGACCTCCCGCCGGGGGTTTACTTAATCCTCAGATAACGCTCAGACGGCGACCGCGAACATCCGGACAGACGGGTCCAAAGCCAAACGCAAGGCGCCACGCCAGTCTGAGTGATGATTCTCCCGCACGACCACGTCGATCAGGTTGCTGGATCGCGCTGTCAGCTCGAGCCGGCCATCGCCGAGGTAGTTCAACCCCTTGAGGATCGTCCGCTCGGGAGACTGAGCTAGTCCGCTCAACTCTGCGAATGCGGCGAGTCCCGGGCTCTCCCATCGCTTGAGGAGCGCGCTGATGCCGGTGACGGCACGAACGGCCGCCCCTCCCGTCTCCGCCCCCAACGCTGTCAGCAAAGAACCAAGGTCATCCACGATCACCAGGGGGCCACGAGCCGAGGTCCGGTAGACCGGCGCGAGACGGTACTCCAAGTCGGCGAGAAAACCGTCCACCGACCGCGACTCCATCTCGGTGACACCGGTCAACTCGACACGCGAGATCACTGTGCGGCTGAGGATACGGGAGAGCTCGCGCCGTCCGGGGTCCGTCCGCCACAACAGCCGATCGGGTTCCGAACCGGCGTCCCACGACATGATTCCTTCCAGAACGTCCAGAAAGCGCTCCCGCACGCGCTCCGCGCCCTCCTTCAAGGCGAAGTACAACACCGGCCGCCCGGCCGTCGCCGCCTCCCACACCACACC
>JBBQZL010000300.1:0-1602 GCA_038207745.1 Solirubrobacterales bacterium | reverse complement strand
CGATCCGGTCTGCGACTGGCGCCGGGTGAAGCGTCTGCGAAACCGAAGGTCACTGGATCGACTCCTGCCGGGCTGGCTCTTCTTGCTACGTCAAAGAGCGTGGCTCTGGAACGTCGAGTTGGCGACAGATCGCTCGAACCGTGCCGGGCCGAAGCTCGTTGTGGCGAGGGATGGTCGTGGGCGCACCATTTGGTCCGCGCCACTTCGCATGGCGCCCGCCTTCGCCGATGAACGTGCACCTGTGCCTGAGCCGATGCTTCTCGAGATCCCGTCTCTTCAAGAAGCGACGGTAAGGGTGAGCGATTCGCTGTCGTCGGCGGCCGGCTTGCCGGTCAACTCCTGATCCGGCGTCAGAAGGGTTTCAAGCGCGTCGAGCACATTTGCTGGCGCCTCTTTACGGGTCGCACCCTCGCTGATCGCTCCGGGAATCTCGGCAACCTGGGCTGTGTACCAGCCATCGCCAGCGTCCCGGTAGCGAATCGTCAGATGAAGCTCATCGCTCACACAAACAACGGTAGTCGGTCCAGGTCGAAGAGTCCAGAGAATGCGCTCCAAGGCTGCGACAGATGATCGTGGATCTCATAACCCGAAGGTCGCAGGTTCGAAACCGGACGGGCGCAATAACCTTGCTGCATGGCGATCACGCAACAGGCGGCAAGGCAGCAGATACTCGATGATCTGAGTGGGGCGATCGATCAGATCGCGCTCGCGGTCGCATCTCTGGGGGAGGCCTATGACCAGCTATCGGTGGACAGCGCCGATCGTCTCGAGGCCGAGCTCTTCCGGCCGGCTCAAAAGGCCCTGGGCCGGGCAAGGAGGACCCTCGATGGGTTCGGCCGGAGGGTGGCGCTTTCGGGCCGCGACCTCGAGGCTCAATCCCCGGGGCTCAAGTCCCAGGGGGCGAAGCTGTTGACGGAGAAGGCGGTGACATCTGCAGAGGAGGCAGACCGGTCAATCGCGGCGCTGCAGGACTCGATGCTGCCGATCGAGTCAGGCGATGCGGAGCTGCGGGCGGGTCTCGCCGCTGTGCGCGAGCTGCTCGACGAGGTGCCGATCGCGGCCCGGGAGTTCCTGCGGACGCTTGGCCGGTAGGGGCCCTGGGCCGCTCGGGTCTCAAGTTCTCGCAAGTCGTCAGGGAGCCATGATCGACTTCCGCCACACATCGCATTCATATGCGGCGCGTGAGGATCACCTACGTATCGACGACCGCGAAGATCCGCCAGGGCCCCGGTACGCCATTGAGCTCGTGCTCGCCGCGGTCGATCAGGGTTCGGCCGGAGCAGACGATGAGGTCGCGGACGGTGCTGCTGACGAGCACCTCGCCGGGTCCCGCGAGGCTGCTGACGCGCGCGCCGATGTGAACCGCAAGCCCACCGACGTCGTCGTCCGGGAGCAATTCGCATTCGCCGGTGTGCAGACCGGCTCGGATCTCCAGGCCGAGGTCACGGACGCGGTCGCGGATCGCGGTGGCGCTGCTGATCGCCCGGCTCGGGCCATCGAACACGGCAAGGGCGCCGTCGCCGAGCGACTTCACGAACCTCCCGCGGTAGCGCTCAACCTCTTCGTGCACCAGGGTGTCGTGGCGCTCGAGCAGAGACCGCC
>JBBQZL010000299.1:0-1627 GCA_038207745.1 Solirubrobacterales bacterium | reverse complement strand
GCATCGCCGTGGTTCCGACCGTCCTTGCGGTCGCTGCCGACGGTGCCGTTATGGCCCGCCTCGCCCCCTGAGCGCTTGCCGGTAGCCGGGTTCCGGAGTTGGCTGTCCGGTCCCCGATTTGACCTGCAGTCCTTCTCGAAGTAGGTCTGCTTCGAACGGTGACAGGACCGGTGTGAACCAATTCGGCTCCCCTCCGGGGCGTGGGCATGGGAGACTCTCCGCCGTTCGCTGCCGATCAGCTTTCCGCGCCAGGCCCTCGCCGCTGGCGCCAACTCAAGGAAAGGAGGAGCTGGTGCCAAAGTTGGTACCACGAAACCCCTTTGGGCGCCGGCCAACGAACCTGGGAACCGCGGAAGCTTGCTTTCCACGCGGGCTCCCGGATCGGGACGCATGGGACATATCGGACAATGCCGCGGCGACGCGCAAATCGGTCCCCTTAACCTCCAGCACCCGGGGTCGCCGGCGCCCGCACTCAGGTCGAGGGCTATTCCCGATTGGTCCAGTCGAAGTCGTCGACGATCATGTTCGAGTCATCGAAGGAGAGGTGGTTGCCCTCAGCCTCGACCTCGAAGCTTCCCTGTCCGCACTCTCCACGCTTCCAGATGAAGCCCTCGTCGAGATCAAGATCGAGGTTGCCGAAGGCGGCCTGATGGCACCCGGAATCACCGAGCTCCACCCCTCGGGCCGCAAAGCCCGAGGGGGGACGCTCGGCACCTGTTCAGGAATAGGCTTCCTGGGTTATCGCGATGCCGGTGGCGGGATCGACCAGCGGTTTGATCTCGACCTCCGAATGAACCGTGAACGGGTTCTCGGTGATCATCCGCGCCAGCTCGGCGGCGTCGTCGATATCCAACACACCGAGACCGCCGCCGCCGATGAAGAACTCGAAGGTGTCCATCTTGCCTCCGTGCTTCTGTCCCCACTCGGCCATTTTTTGGATCACTTCGGGCATCTGCTCAGCACTCGGCGGATCTTTGGGGCGATAGATGATGGCGAAGCGCATGCGGGACCTCCTGTGGGTCGTGGTCGGGAGCTACCCCCGCCGACGCCCTCCGGAATGACCCTACCCCCGCCCACACCCGGGATCAATCGGCTGCTGGCCCGGCAAGAATCAAGGAGTTGAGCCGGACCAGGACGTTCCTATAGATGTCAAGGGGTGAGAGACAATGACCCGAGGTCGTCGCGGAGACTGGCGTGGACCTCGCGGGCGATGTAGCGCTTGAGGCAGCGGATGATCTCCTTCTTGGTCTTGCCCTCGCCGGTGCGGCGCTCGACGTAGGCGCGGGTCTTCGGGCAGTAGCGAAGACGACAGACAGCGATCATGTGCAGGGCTCGGTTGGCCTGGCGATCGCCGCCGTAGTTGAGGCGGTAGCGGCCCCGCTTCCCCGAGGCGACCGGGACCGGGCTGGCGCCGCAGAGCGCGGCAAACGCGGCCTCGCTGCGCAGCCGCTCGATGTTCTGCCCAGCGGTGAGCAGAAGCTGTCCTGCGTGCCCGGTGGAGACCCCGAGTAGAGATGTGGTCCTGGGCGCGGCGCTCGCGACCAGGGGCGTGAGCTGCCCGTCGAGCTCGGCGATCTCACTGTCCAGAAACAGAATGCGTCCGGCGAGGCTGCGCAGCGCCAGCTTG
>JBBQZL010000298.1:0-1631 GCA_038207745.1 Solirubrobacterales bacterium | reverse complement strand
CGACGATGGAGCAGATCCGCAAGGTCGCCGACGCCGGCGCCGACCTGGTGCGGGTCGCGGTGCCCCGCGACGAGGACGTCGAGGCGCTGAAGACGATTGTCGCCGACTCGCCGATACCGATCATCGCCGACATTCACTTCAATCACACGCTGGCGCTCAAGGCGATCGATGCCGGGGCCCACTGCATCAGGCTCAATCCGGGCAACATCGGTGGCAGGGACAAGGTCGCCGAGGTGGCCGTCCGGGCCAACGTCGCCAACGTGCCGATGCGGATCGGGGTCAACTCGGGTTCGCTGCCAAAGCATCTCCACGAACTCGAGCGTGAGAATCCGGTCGAGGCTCTGGTCACCGCGGCACTCGAGTTCATCGTGCTGATGGAGAGCCTGGACTTCACCAACTTCAAGGTCTCGATCAAGTCGACCAATGTGCCGAACACGATCGCGGCCAACCGGCTGCTTTCGGAGAAGGTTCCGTATCCACTCCACCTCGGGGTCACCGAGGCCGGGACCAAGTGGGCCGGGTCGCTCAAGTCCGCTGTCGGCCTCGGAACGCTGCTTGCCGATGGAGTCGGCGACACGATCCGGATCAGCCTCTCGACCTTCCACGCCGAGGAGGAGGTCAAGGTCGCCTGGGAGATTCTCAAGGCGCTTCAGCTTCGTGAGCGCGGGCCGGTCCTGATCGCATGTCCCACATGTGGACGACTTCAGTTCGACATGGACTCGGTGGTGACCGAGATCGAGAAGCGGCTCGAGTCCTACCTCGAGCCCGTCGAGGTCGCGGTGCTTGGATGCGCCGTCAACGGCATCGGTGAGGCCTCACACGCAGACTTCGGAATCACCGGCGCCAAGAACGAGGGCCTGATCTTTGCCCACGGCAAGCCGCTGCGAAAGGTCCCGCAGGAGCAGTTGGTCGATACGCTGTTCGAGGAGATCGACAAGTCGCTCGATCGCGGGAAGGTCGAGGTCGACGCAAGGAAGGCATCTGAGGGCGCCGTCTGGCTCGCCAAGATCGAAGAGGAGAACGCGGGCGAACTCACCCCGGAGAAGATCGCCCTGCTTGAAAAGGAAGCCGTCGAGCGAGGCGAATCTGATCGCGTCCTGCTCAGCGAGGACGTGTCGCCGACAGCTGGGCGCCGTTTCACCCGCGCCTAGGCCGGCTGGCGGGTAACTTACCCCGGATGCCCCGCGTCTCGCAGCTCTTCTGGCCGACGGTCAAGGATCCCCCGGCCGACGCCGAGGCCCTCTCGCACAGGCTGATGGTCAGGGCAGGCCTGATCCGGCAGCTCGGCGCCGGGCTCTGGACATATCTTCCGGCCGGCTGGCGGGTGCATCGCAAGGTTGAAGAGGTGATCCGCGAGGAAATGGACGGGATCGGCGCCCAGGAGATCTCGATGCCGATTCTCCAGCCGGCCGAGATCTGGAAGCGCAGCGGCCGTTACGGAATAACCGAGCTGTTCAAGCTGGAGGATCGCAAGGGCTCACCGATGACACTTGCGATGACCCACGAGGAGTGCGTCACCTTCCACGTCGCCAAGGAGATTCGCTCCTACCGAGATCTGCCACAGCTCCTCTACCAGATCCAGACCAAGGAACGGGACGAACCGAGGCCTCGTGCCGGCGTCCTGAGGACCC
>JBBQZL010000297.1:0-1662 GCA_038207745.1 Solirubrobacterales bacterium | reverse complement strand
TGGGAGGGTCCTGAGAGTCAGGTCGAGGCGGGAAGTCTGACCGTGAAGATGGCGCCGCAGCCGGAAGCGTCGGAGGCGGAGACTTCGCCATCGTGCGCCGTAACGATTGCCGAGACGATTGCGAGGCCCAGGCCCGAGCCGCCGCTGTCGCGTCCCCTTGACTGGCTATCCCTCCAGAATCGCTCGAATATCGCGCCGTCGGCGTTGGTTCCGAGTCCTGGCCCGTGATCCCTCACGATCAGCTCGACGGACTCACCGGCGGTCTGCAACGTAACTTCGATCCCGGTGCCTGCCGGAGTGTGGGTGGCGGCGTTGGAGATCAGGTTGACGACCACCTGCCGAAGTTGATCAGGATCGCCCGTCACCGGTTTGGGGTCGAGAACCGAGAGCGTGATCTCCCGCTCCGGGGCTGCTGCCCTGGCGTCACCACAGGCCTCCTCGACCACCGAAGCGAGGTCAACGGTCTCGAGGACGGGTTCCCGGATCGAGTCCATCCGGGCAAGGGTGAGGAGGTCGTCCACCAGCCCGCTCATTCGTTGAGATTCCTGCTCGATGCGATCCATCGAGCGGGCAACGTCCTCCGGGTCCTCGGTTGCACCGAGACGAAAGAGCTCCGCGTAGCCCCTGATCGCCGCAAGGGGAGTTCGAAGCTCGTGAGAGGCATCGGCGAGGAATTGCCGCATCCGGCCCTCGCTCTCCTCGCGCTGTGCGAATGCCTTCTCGATCTGTCCGAGCATCGAGTTGAGGGCCAGCCCGAGCCGTCCGACCTCGGTCCGCTCGGCGGCCGGCTCCACCCGGCGGGTCAGATCGCCGGCCGCGATCTCGCCCGCCGTGCGCTCCATCCGCTCGAGCGGCCGGAGGCCGAGCCGGATCACCCACCATGCAAGTCCGCCGATCGCGATCAGCACCGCCGCCGCAACGATCAGCTCGATCAGGGCGAGCCGGCTGAGGGTCGCATCCATTTCCCGGAGCGGAACGGCGACGATCATCGTCGCCGCGGTGGCGGTGGTCACCGCCATCACCCTGAAATCGGTCGAGCCACCGTGAAGGGAGCCGACTGTGATCAGTTCAGGGTCACCGCCCGGCGCCGGGGTCGGGATGGTGGCCGGCAGGTCGGGTCGCGGGAGCCCGCTCTCGCCGTAGCTGATCAGCGTCCTTGCGATCACCTTTCCGCTCGAGTCGCGAATCTGGCCGTAGGTACCCGGTGGAAGGTCCGGCTCCTGCCCGGGTCCCAGGTCACCCGGCGGAACCGGCAGGCCTGCGCCTCCGCCTGCAGGGCCGAGGGGACTTCGCGCAGCAGTCATATCGTCGATGAGCGACCGGCCCACCGGTCCGATCGCAGACTCGACCTGACGATCGACCCGGTCGGTCAGGTAGGACTCGAGGCTCCGGTAGGAGACGATCCCAAAGACCGCGAGGCCGACCGCCGAGATCGCGATCAGACCGAGAAGTAGGCGAAGCCGGAGCGACATCTTCAGGCGCGAGGCCGGCGCAACGCGTATCCGACTCCGCGGACGGTTTGGATCAGCCTGGGTCCATGTTCGTCGAGCTTGCGGCGAAGGTAGCTGATGTAGGTCTCGAGAACCCGGGCATCACCACCGAAGTCGTACTGCCAGACGTGGTCGAGGATCTGGTTGCGGGAGAGGACCTTGCGCGGGTGGA
>JBBQZL010000296.1:0-1727 GCA_038207745.1 Solirubrobacterales bacterium | reverse complement strand
TGCGGCGTTTGCCGAACCGGGCCGTGGGGACATCCGCGAAGTGGGCGGCGACGACCGAGAGTCCAGATGGCGTGAAGTCTGTGTTGTCCGCGGTGTCGACACGGTCGTCCGGCCACCGGGCGTGCGTCTTGATAGCGGCGGCATCGGAAAAGGGTTGGCCGCAGACCTCGCCTCTGAGCGGCTTTCGGCGCTCGAGTCATTTGCAGTCGAGTGCATGGGAGATCTCCGCGTCGGAGGCACCAAACACTCTGATCGCGAGATTGTTGTCGCAGCACCGTCGGGGGACGGTGAGCCGGTTGCCCGGTTGCATCTATCTGACGGCGCTGTGGCGACGAGCGGCATCACGCGCCGCAGCTGGCTCGATTCCGACGGTCGGCCTGCCCACCATCTGATCAACCCGCGAACCGGACGTCCGGCATTTACGGGTGTCGTCCAGGTGACAGCGGTCGCACCGACCGCTGTCGAGGCAGAGGTACGCGCAAAGTCCGCCCTGCTCTCGGGTCCCGACTCTGCAGCGGAATGGCTGATCCACGGTGGTGTGGTGGTCACAGATTCGGGAGACGTGCAGACCGTGGTCGCAACCGCTGATCGGGAACCGGTGAGAGCATGAGCGGCTCCGGCATCCACATCTTCTGGATCCTCAGCCGCGGTACCGGAATCGCAGCGATCCTGTTCGCGGGTTTCTCCGTCACCGCCGGGCTGATGGCCGGCCGTGGCCGCGTGATCAAGCTCGGGCGTTTCGGCGAGATCAAGCCGCTTCACGAGGCGCTCTCCCTCGCGACCCTCGCGCTGGTCATCATGCATGGTCTGTTCCTGATCGGCGATCCCTGGTTGAACCCCGGGTTGTCCGGGATCGCGATTCCCTTCCAGATCTCCTACCGATCCTTCTGGACCGGCGTCGGCATCATCGCCGGCTACGGATTGACCATCCTCGGGTTGACCTACTACCTGCGGACCTGGATCGGCCCATCGCGGTGGCGGTCGGCCCATCGGTTCACGGCGCTCTTCTGGATCCTCGGACTGGCCCACACCTTTGGGGCCGGTTCAGATGCAGGCCAGCTCTGGCTGCAGATTCCTGTCGCCGTGGTTTCGATACCTCCGCTCGTCCTCCTGGTCATGGTCCTCGCACGTGGTGGCGGCAGGCGCCCGGCTCCGGCTGCCAAGGCGACCCGGCTCGCCTAGCCTAGCCGGCAGGCCTCGCCCAGGCGAACGGGATCGCCTGGGCGCCAAGCCTCGTCAGTTGCCGTTCTCCGCCTTCATCGCGTCACCATCGGCCTTCTGCGTTTCGTCTGACTTCATCGCACCTTCGCCGTCCGTCTTCGCCTCGCCATCGGCCTTCATGGCCTGATCGGACTTCTGGCCGTCTTCAGACTTCATCGCTTGATCGGACTTCGCCCCTGAGGTGTCCTCGATCACCGTCGAGGGGTTGCCGCCACCCGAGACATCTCCGGATGAGTCGTTGTTTCCGCAGGCGACAAGGAACAGCGCCGCGACCATCGTGAGTATGAGTGCTGTATTTCTCAACATGCCCCGACCGTAGATGCCAGTTCTGTCAATTCGGTGAACTTGGCCAGGGCAGGGCTAGTTGTAGATCCTAAGCACGTTGTTCCCTAAATCCGGGTGGCCCTGCATGCTGGAGGTATCTAGCAACCAGCAGCAAGGAGACACCCGGATGGAAGTGCACGCTAACGCCTCGCTGACACCTCAAGGCCGCCTGACCATGGTCA
>JBBQZL010000295.1:0-1778 GCA_038207745.1 Solirubrobacterales bacterium | reverse complement strand
TGCAGCGTCCGGCTGAGAGTCTCGGGCACGGTGCCGAGTCTTGCGGCCAGTTCGGGCTTGGCGACAGCCAGGTGGCACCGCGAAGGTGTGCCCTGCTCGCCGCAGAGGTCGAGGAGGTAGCGGGCCAGACGGGCCGCTACCGGCAACAGAAGCTCCTCCACGCGCTCGCTCAGCATGACCAGCCGTCGTGCCATGGCGGCGATGATCACGAGAGCAAGGTCGGACTCCGCCAACATCAGGTCGCGAAACGCAGCGGTGTCGAAGCGACAGAGCCGGCTGGGCGCCATCGTCTCGGTGCTCGATGGATAGCTGTCATTGAAGAGGGCGGATTCGCCGAACGTGTCGCCGGGGGCAACGTGTCGGAGAGTGGCCCTGCGCCCGTCGAGCAGGGCCTTGGTGACTTTGACTGCGCCATCAGAGAGCAGGTAGAAGGCATCGGCCTGGTCGCCTTGCGAGAACACGGAGGCGCCGGCCGGCAGGGTGACCGATCGAGCGATGCGGGCGAGCTTGACCAGCTGCTCCTCGGCGATTCCCGCGAACAGCTGCGCTCCTCTGAGATCGTCCGTGATCACGGCAGGGAGTATATCCCCACGCTCGCACTGCCCGTGTCAGGAGTCATGCCCCAAGGTTGGTGGCGCTTCCTGCCATATCCGTCAGCCGGCCGAAGCCCTGCGGCGGTGCCTGACCGGCACAGCTTGACCACCGTCAAAATCCACACGGCGTGGATGTACGCCACCTGTTCCAGACCGCACACGTCGTCGTCTCCCAGATCACTCTGGAGCCCGGCGCCGAGGCTCGACCTGAACGGCGCTCGCAGCCGGCACGGTAGCTCATCGAGACGTGTGCGCTCTCAACTCCGCGCGGGCTACCGTGCGGACTCCGCGTCGCTCTCCTGGTTTTCGATGAATCCCTGAAGCACAACGGCGGCGTTGTGCTCCTCGTCGCGAGATCCGTACACGAGGGTGACCGGCCCAGCCGCCGCCAGTCTCCTCAGCTCGGCCAGCCCCTGTGGTCGACGCAGAAGCTCCTCCCTGTAGCGTCGCTGGAACTCAGACCACCTGGCTGGGTCATGGTTGAACCAGCGTCGCAACTCGGCGCTCGGAGCCACGTCCTTGAGCCAGAGATCGAGGGCCGCGCGCTCCTTCGTCACTCCGCGCGGCCACAGGCGCTCTACGAGAACGCGATGGCCGTCCAGCGGCGATGGATCCTCGTATGCTCGCTTCAGACGGATCATCCGTTTGCTTCACTCCAGACGATGTCAGCGGACTCCGTCGACCATACCCATATCTGCAACAGGGGATTCGCGGGAGCTGCACCTCGCCGGCCTTCGCGCATACGGGTCTCCATCGCGACGACGCGCGGGGAGCGCTTGCTGAACGAACCTACGAGTGGAGCACAGACTCATGCAATCTCGCGGCATCCTCATGGCGGAGCATCGGCTGATCGAACGTATGCTCTCCGCGATCCAGGCGGCCGCTGCGGAGATCGAGGCGACCGGTCGAGTCGATCATGAGTTCCTCGATGCGGCCGTGGACTTCGTGAAGACCTATGCGGACCGGACCCACCACGGCAAGGAGGAAGACATCCTGTTCGCCGAGCTGAGCACGCGAGCGCTCTCGCGGAAGACCGCCGAGTCATGGACGAGCTGATCGCAGATCACGCCTTTGCGCGCCGCGCCACGGCTGATCTTGTTCGTGCCAGCGAGCGGTACCGGAACGGCGACGAAGCCACCCTGACGACGGTCGGCAGCCGGCTGCGCGCCCTCTGTGAGTTCTACC
>JBBQZL010000294.1:0-1874 GCA_038207745.1 Solirubrobacterales bacterium | reverse complement strand
AAGGCATTGAGCGGATGCTCACGCTGAGCGACACGCTCGACGGCGGCCACGTACTGCCCGGGCTCGAGATTCCGGTCCGCCGGCTATTCGAGCGGCTGGTCGGTCGATAACGGCTGGCCGCTGGCGCAGCGACTCGCCGGCCCGACGAGCGATTCGTCCATGACCTTCGCGGAGAAGCGTTCCGTTGCTCGCGAGCGTTGGGGCCGGACGCTTCATCCATGTTGCATCACCGTTGACGCTCCGCAATTCCCCCGAACGCCCCTTCCTCGACCAGCCGATCATACTCCTCGGGATGCTCCATCACCAGATTCGCCAGCTCATGCTCTCCCACTCTTCGCAGTAGCGTGGCCTGGATCGCAAGCGACCGTTGCAGGTACCGCTTCTTGAGTACCCGTACATCCGCTGGCAGCATGTCGTCGTCCGGTTCCGGCCACCCGGTCACTCCGTTCGCCTCTTTCGCATCCTCGAGTTCGCGCTCGCGTTGCATCATCTCCCGGTCGCACTCTATCGCCGACCGCAGATCACTGACCACGATCTCGTCGATCAGGCTCGCCCATTCGGCGCGTGAGATGGCGCCAACCTCGCGGAGCTGACGCACCGCAGCCACGCCGGACGCCCGGTCGGAGCTTTCGATGGTGTGCTGGAAGACACGGCTAATGTCGAACGCCGCGCGAAGGGTCTCGCTGGCGCTGAGCGCCATGATTCGCTGGCCGATGAGCGCCGTCTGTTCAGGATCGGGCGCTTCGAGCGGCTCGTCCTCCCAGATCAATTCACCCGTCTTGATGAGGCGGCACTGACCATGGGCCACGAGCGTCTGGAACTCGCCGGGGTTGGTGCGGAGCATGGCGGCCCACCTGGCTTCGCCGCGCGCTGCATGATATGTCGCGGCCAGCTCTACCCCGCGGCTCCGCAGCGCCGCCGTCGTCGCCACTAGCCACGACTCAAACTTGCCGGGTGGCACGCCCTCGATGACGCTCGCGTCGGTGTAGAGCGCCAGGATCCGCTGACAGGCGGAATCATGCGTCATGAAGCGATCGGAGCGGATCTCGTACACCTCGCCGCACAGGCAAGCAGCTTCATCCGGCTCGAGCTCTCGCAGGTCGCGAAGCTCCTGCACGGCGGCGTAGATCGCTTCGGCGTTTGCGACGGAGCGGTACGCCCAATCGAGGATGACGTCGATTCGGCGTTCGGTTTGTTCCGGCGTGCGGGAGCGGATGGCACGGGTGAGCCAATCCTTCGCCCGCGCAATGCGCTTCGGGTGCGGCCGGACGACGATGTCGGGAGTCGTGGGGGAGCTGCTCATGCCGCCATCGTACGGACCGGATGCCGCCGGCGCAAAGACGCCGGCCGCTGGGCCCGTCCTGTCGTAGTTTGTGTTTCGGCGTCACGCTTCAACGCCATGCGCTTCACGCCAGCTAACAACTGAAGGCGAGACGCTCCATCATGGACATGTCATACTTCGAGGTGACGTGACCCACGACACCTGATCCAGAGATACTGTTAGTCCTCAGCCGCAGGTCTGGGTGCGGTCAAGCTGTAGTACCCTGCAGTATTCTGGCAAACTCCTCGCCGGTTCGCGCTGCCCCGCACTGTCAGATCGCCGTCATACCTTCCCTGCACACCCTCATGGAGCGCGTGCAGATGACCCATCCCAAACCTGATCGGAGCGATTACCTGCCAAACACGGCCAAGACACCAGACAACGACGTCCTTGATCTCGGCTGGAACGAAGGGTTCTTCGCCGACGGGCGGCCTTACAGAATGGAGTGCTGGGCGCAGGATGGCATTACCGGACTCACTTTCTTCTTCTCGTCAGAGAACTTTGAACAGATGTCGAACGAGGGTTTCGCCGCTTTACTGGAACGCGAAGGGCT
>JBBQZL010000293.1:0-1936 GCA_038207745.1 Solirubrobacterales bacterium | reverse complement strand
CTTGCCTCGAACCGCATCTTGGTCCGGCTGGAGTACGTCGCGCCCCCGACCTTCTGGACCTGGGAGATCCCGCCGGTCGAGAAGAGGACCCAGCCCGAGGCGGCCTGGTCGTAGATCCACGGGTCGCTGTCGGAGAGGACGACGCGCACGTCCCCAGCCTCGGCCGCCGAGCCGGTCGGCAAGTCGCCAACTGTCGCCACGGGACGCTTCCAGTGCCACTCCAGAAGTTCTGAGTCCGGGTCGATCTTGTGAGCGCCGGGGATACAGGACGAGACTTCCGGCGGAGAACCAGCGCCGAGAGCGAGGCTCGTCACGTTGATGATCGTCATGGCCGAGGCGACGGCGAAGGTGCCGACGAGTGCGCCGGTCGTGAAGTCGCCGTCGGTACAGAGGTAGACGTTGAACGTCTCAGCCTCGGAGATGAGCGCGCCGGAGGGGACGATGACCTCCAGGCGGTTGCCCTCGTTGGTCGTCCCGTTGAAGTCGTCGGGCGGCAGGACTGCGCAGTCCACGGCCACGGACCCGTCGTCCGTGAAGGAGTCGGATGTGCCGGTCGCGAGGAACTGGAACTCTCCGCCCCCGATGGCACGGAAGAGCCGCCATGCCACTGCGCCGTCCACGCCGAAGTCGTCATCGAGCCCGGTCAAGATGACTCGGCCGTTCGCATATCCGGGCAGCCTGTCGCCGGTTGCGTACGGCCCCAACGCCGTCTCACCACCTACACCGTCAACGAGAGTCACGGCGTAGTAGTACGTCCCCGCGAGCAGCGTGCCAGCCGAGTAGTCCACGACTGCTGTGATCGGGCTCGCCGGGGGGTTGTACGGAGGCAGTGTCGAGACGGTGGTCACGTCCGACAGTTCTGTCTCGCCGCCGGTCCCGTTGTTCAACGTGAAGCCGACGGAGACTTGCGTGTCGGCGGGGATCGAGCCCCCAGAGGCGTACACACTCACCAGCGGGGCGTAGCCGGAGGGATTCCCGAGCGCGGGCAGGGCGTTGTGACGATGGGTGAGCGCACCGATCTGGAGGAGTCGATCCGTGATGCTCGGGTTCTTCGCCTGGAAGGACGAGTTGTCCGTGGAGAGCGGATCGTTGGGGGCCAAGCGCGTCAGCCCGGCGAAAGGTGTCTTGTCCATGTCAGCTTCCCTCGGTGTCCTCGAACGTGTCGGTCGGTGCTCCCCAGCCCTGGATCGTCAGATGCAGCACTGCTCGAAAGTCTACGTCATCACTCGAACCGAGAGCTAGAGCAGAGACGCTCAGGCGTACGCCAGTGATGTTCTTGGTGTCGTCGTACACCCAGTTCCTCACGGATGCGAACAGGGCAACTGGAGTTCCTGTTTTCAACTGCCAGCCGAATGAAACCTGCGGCGTCTCCAGATCCGAGTCGCGCATGCCCTGGGAGACGGACGGAAAGGAGTGCTCGAAGTTGAACGACACGGTTCCCCATATGGCCTCCGACGGCTCGGCCGTGGCGGTCCCGCCCACCGGAAGCTGGTACTGGATCTCGCGCTCCAAGAGAGCGTCGGTCGCCGTCTCCTTGCGGTGGGCGTCAACGTCCTTCTGGATTCCCTGGGCGAGCGCACTGACCGCTCGCAGAGTTGCGTGCTGATCGGCGGGCATCTACTTCCCGCCCTTCTTGCGCTTCTGCCTGGGAGTCAGACGGCGGCGGGTCGCTGCGCGAGCGATGGCGGCCTCCTCCTCCTGGTGGTCGTTGAGCAAGTCGATGTAGTCCTGGAAGACTGCATCGGTGTCGGCAGTGTCGATGATCGCACCGTTGACGGACTGGACCCAGGTCGTCGTTTTACCGGCGGTGAAGGTGTGGGACTTGTTGGCGACGTAGAGCGCCGTGTTCAACCCCGTGCCCGTGTCGATTACGGCCATGCGGTCGTCAAGCTGGATGGACGGGAAGGCGGGGAACTCCACCACGGCAGTCTGGGCC
>JBBQZL010000292.1:0-1987 GCA_038207745.1 Solirubrobacterales bacterium | reverse complement strand
GATGGCTTGGGGACATCAGCTACGGGATCTACCTGATCCACATCCCGGTCGTGATCGTCACGATGGATCTGCTCCACATCGCGCCGGATGGCAGCGTCGGCTCGATCGCCACGCTCGCGGCTGTTGTCCTGCCGATCCCAGTCTTCTATGGCTACCTATCCGCCCGCTTCCTCGAGCAGCCGATCCGTCGCTGGGCCCGGAAGTTCGGCAGGCGGGGCTATCCCGCAACAGCTGATTCAAAATAGGGTTGGCAATGAATGCGTGAGATGAATCCGGTCGCCGGCGAAGCAGATTCCTCCCCGCCCGTTACCCATTGTGTGTGGTGTGGCGAGGTGCTCGACGACCGCTGCGTCCGCCTGGCGGGGCGGGCGCGCTGCCCGGCCCGCGGAGCCGAGACCACCGACCCGTGGCCGACCGACGCTGAACTCGATCGCGCATATGGCGAGTGGTACCGACCGGCGTCGGGACGCAGATTCAGCCTGATCGGCGACATGCTCCTGCGCCGAAGCCGCGGCGCCCAGGCGGCTCGCATCGATGAGGTCGCCCCTCCAGGGCCGATTCTCGATGTCGGGGCAGGGGACGGCACCCTGGTCGATGCGCTGAAGCAGCGGGGACGTGATGCAACCGGGCTGCAGCGGGGTTCCACACGACCGGATTTCCGCGAGCAATCCCTCGACGAGGTTGAGCCGGGCTGGGCGGGGGTTGTGCTCTGGCACTCCCTGGAGCACCTGCCCGAACCCGGGGCGGCGATTGGCGAGATTGCCCGCGTGCTCGAGCCGGGCGGTGTCGCCGTGATCGCCGTGCCCAACTCTGCGAGTCTCCGGGCGAGGGTTCTCGGTGACCGCTGGCTGCACTTCGATCTTCCGCGCCACGTCGTCCAGATCCCCAGCCGGGCACTGACTTCGAGGCTCGAGAAGTTCGGCTTCAGGGGTCGAACGTGTCTCCTTTGTACGGGGAGCTCAGATCGTCTTCGGCTGGCTCGACGAGCTTGTCGGCGCGCTTCCGGGCGACCTCCACCTCTATCAGGCGCTGAGGAGACCTGAGGCGCGGAGCATCCGGCTCTCATCGGGCTGGCGCGCCGGTTCGATCCTGGCCGGGGTGGTCCTTTTTCCGATCGCGCTCATCCTCGCCGGGGCAGAGGTCCTGCTGCGTCGCTCGGGCACCGTCTATGTGGAGGCAAGACTCGGCTGAGCGTCCGCCAACCGCCGGGGTCTGCCCAGGGCATCGAACCCCTCATGGCGGCTCACGAAATAGACTCCGCGCCCGAATGCGCGAGAAGAACCCGGTCACACACGAAGAAAAGCTCTCCTACCTGCGGGAACTGCGGGAACAGGCGATCAACTCGGCCTCTGAGGAGGCGGTGGACAAGCAGCATGCGAAGGGCAAGTTCACGGCCCGTGAGCGGATCGAGAAGTTGCTCGATCCCGGGACCTTCGAGGAGCTCGACACCTTCGTCAGGCATCGCACCTACGAGTTCGACATGCAGAAGCGGCGCCCCTGGGGCGACGCGGTGGTCACCGGATACGGGCAGATCGACGGCCGCACCGTCTTCGTCTTCTCGCAGGACTTCACCGTCTTCGGCGGATCGCTCGGCGAGGTGATGGCAGAGAAGATGTGCAAGGTCATGGATCTGGCCGCAAAGGTCGGGGCGCCGGTGATCGGGATCAACGACTCGGGTGGCGCCCGGATCCAGGAGGGCGTCGTCTCGCTCGGCGCGTACGGCGATGTCTTCGTCCGCAATGTCCAGTGCTCAGGGGTGATCCCGCAGATCAGCCTGATCATGGGCCCGTGCGCCGGTGGCGCCGTCTACTCGCCGGCGATGACCGATTTCATCTTCATGGTCAAGGAGACCTCGCACATGTTCATCACCGGCCCCGAGGTGATCAAGACGGTCACCGGCGAGGAGGTCGAGTTCGAGGAGCTTGGCGGCGCGATGACCCACAATTCGAAGTCCGGTGTGGCCCACTTCGCCGCCGAGGATGAGGAG
>JBBQZL010000291.1:0-2053 GCA_038207745.1 Solirubrobacterales bacterium | reverse complement strand
GATGTTCAGCGTCGCTACGATCAGGAGGTGGACAGGATCGTCCGCGAGGTACGGCCGCTCTTCGGACAACGCGGCGTGCTCATCGGAGTCGCTGGTCACCCCGTCCTGCTCGAAATGTTCGACCATCCCCGCTCCCTGGCGGAACTGCTCGGGACGATCGTCGCCTCCGTCGCTCTCGATACGATCGGGCTGACCGCCGCGCCCACCAGCAACAATCGGGCCCGCCAGTTCGTCCAGCGGTTGCAGCGTGCCCAACTCACGGCGATCGTCCGCGAGCCCGGGTTCACCAACCGAGCTGCCAGCGACGACCTCCTGCATGTCCAAACGCTCGACATTGCGCACAGCGTCGTGCACGCCGCAGCGCTGAACGTCCGACACGAGCTAGTTCTGGCCGCCTAACATTCGGCTTCGACGGCTCCTGAGTGTCGAACGGCAGAGCCACCCAAGTCGGCTGATCATTCCCCACCCAGATCGAATTGCGCGCGGAACTCGCGATCGAACCAGGACCCGGGCTTCCACTCATCGTCAGGTCGCTCGTGCGCCATTGTCGCGACGAGTGTTTCCCACTCGGCCGGGTCTGGATGGAGCGGGGAGACGTGTCCGAGCACAGCCAACTCGCACAGCGTTCTAGCAAGAGGTCTACATCCGTCTCGGCCTCCAGCCACAGTCTGACGGCGAGCCAGAAGTAGTCGAATGCTGCCTCGGTGTCACCGGCCGCCTTGGCAATGCGCCCGTTGGTGAGTGCCTCCAGCTGCGGAATCCAGCCAGGCGTCTTGTCGTTCAGGCGAAGCGCTCGCTCTACAGCCGACCGAGCGCCACGTGCGTCTCGCTGGGCCGCTAGGGCGCGCGCCCGTAGCGCTTCGAGCTGTGGGATGGCCAGAGGGTGCCGGTGCCAATGTGTCCCCGGTGTGTCCGCAACGTCTGGCACGCGACCGGGCTGGCCGAAGGCGTTGTTGAGGAGCTCGTCCGCCATCCGAAGGCTTCTCGCCGGCTCACGCGGGTTCCAAAGCTGGCCGACCTCCTCGATGAACGGACGGGCATGGACGAAGTTGTTGTACATGTAGGTTGAGACGAGCTCATCGAGAAGCTCCTCGAGGCCCATGAGTTCACCGTCCCATTCGAATCTCGACCTAATGGGCGGGAGCTCAGGGTCGCGCGAGTCCCATTGCACGCGCCGATTGGCGAGGATCGCGTGGAATTGTTCCTTTGCCTCGTCGCCGAACCCCTTCGGCGCATTCCATCCCTTCCCGTTGCTCCACTTCTGGAGCCCGTCCTCAACAGCCAGCGCCAGTCGCACCCACTCCGTCCGAGGCGGCGCTCCCGTCAATCTCGAGATATCGAGCATGGCGAGCTCGTGGAGGCCCTGCAGTACATAGTCGGGATCCGCGTAGCGCCCCGGGTACGGGGGTCTCACGACCTTCAGGAAGGCGCTGAGCGCATGACCAAAGTCATTCCTTCCCACGGCAAGTCGGCCCTCGGCGAGGAAGCGAATCTGGATCCACCAGTAGGGGAGCTGCGGTGGGACCGGGCCCCAGACGTACGGAATTGGTTTCAACGCTTCGAGGGCCTCCTCGTCGCGTCGCTGCGCCAACAACACTCTGGCGTGGAGAGCTTCCAGGTCGGCCATGCCAGTGGGGTGCTGGCCTGGGTGGTACTCGTGTCCCTTGGACGCGCGGATCAGCTTCTCTGTCCATACCAAGTCGTTCTGGCGCCAGATGGCCTCGATGAGGTGCTCCCAGCCGTGCGGCAGGAACGTCTGCGGGTCAGAGCAATCGCCACGGGCGATCTCGGTCAGCCACTGTCGGATCGCTGCAGACTCCGCTGCCCATTCGGATGCGCTGTTGACCGTCAGCGTCGTGCCGTTCGCTGAACCGGGGCGGGCATCGCCTACGCCTACCGGAGACGGAGAGACGAGATTCGGTACCGACTCCCGCTCCCGATCGACCGGTGGCGCAGTGGGCACTGGGTCGGGCAGTGACATCAGGCGGACGGTCCCTGCGTCCCACCAACCCGCGTTGTAGCCCCGTCGCCAGCCGGTTGGGCCCCACCAACT
>JBBQZL010000290.1:0-2077 GCA_038207745.1 Solirubrobacterales bacterium | reverse complement strand
GATCGATCAGATCGACGCCCTCCATCTTGCGCATCCAGGTCACCTGCCGACGGGCGTAGCGACGATGCGCTGTCTTCACCTCGTCGAGATTCCCGTCTGCGAAGGCTTCGAAGCCAAGTGCGGCGCGCGCAGTACGGGATGCACCGACCGATTCGGCCCGGACGGCCTCATTGCCGGCCCCTGCCGAGGCCATCGCATCGACTCGGTCGGAGATTCTCGAGGCGAGCAGGCCCCGGTTCATCGTCAGCCCGATCAATGCACTTGGATGCCGGAGCCGGGCGGTCCAGAGGTTCTCGGTGCCGCTTGAAGGCTCGACGCCGGAGCGATGCAGCTCGAGCGATCTCGCGACCCGCTTGCGATCGTTGGGATGCACGGTCGCGGCGATCTCCGGCGGAAGCGTCGCGTGCACGTCCCTCGAGCCACGGTCCTCGATCTCCGACTCGACCTGGAGGCGGATCTCGGGATCGACGGGCGGTCTGAGCTCCAGGTCGGACAGCGCGGCGCGCAGGTAGAGGCCGGTACCGCCAACAAGGATCGGGTTCTGCCCATTCGAGATGAGCTGGTCGATCTCCGCGTGGGCCGCCGCCTCGTATTGCCCGGCGCTGAACTCGTCGGCCAACTGGGCGATGCCGATCAGCCGGTGCTCGAGGCGTTTCTGCTGCCCGGCGTCGGCGGCGCCACTCAGGACCTCGAGGCCCCTGTAGACCTGTATCGAGTCACAACTCACCGCGACGGGATCGAGCCCGGCCTCGCGCATCAGGTCCGCGAGCGTGATCGCCACGCCTGTCTTGCCGACGGCGGTCGGCCCGAAGATCGCGATCAGGGGAAGCGCGGAGGCCAGCGAAGTCAGGCGACGCGGTCGCGGGCGACGGCTGCGGTCATCAGGCGCTCGACGCCGGTCAACGTCTTTGCGGTCGATCCGGTGATCTCGACATCGACCAGATCGCCAGGCCTCCCGATGCCCTCGAAGTTGACCGCCTTGTTGTGTCGTGTGCGCCCGCGCAGGCGGGTCGGATCGGTCCTGCTCGGACCCTCCACCAGAACCTCCATCGAGCGACCTACGAAGCGCTCCGAGCGCTGCTTTGCCCGAGCCTGCACGAGTTTGACCAGGCGCTCCATCCGCTCGGACTTGACGGGATGTGGCACCTGCCCTTCCATGGTTGCCGCCTCGGTTCCGCGCCGGGGGGAGAAGACGAAGGTGAAGGCGCCGTCGTATCCGACCTGATCGACAACTTCGAGGGTCTGTGCGAAGTCCGCCTCCGTCTCACCGGGGAAGCCGACAATGATGTCGGTCGTGATCGAGCAGTCGGGCACGTGTTCGCGGATCAGATCAACCCGATCCATGTAGCGCCGGCGATTGTAGGTTCGGCGCATCCGCTTCAAGATCTCACTCGAACCGGACTGCAGCGGAAGATGGATGTGCTCGCACAGTGAGGCAAGCTCGGCGTGCGCACGAACCACGTCCTCCTTAATGTCCTTCGGGTGCGGGCTCGTGTAGCGGATCCGGTCCACCCCATCGACCTCGTCAACCTGGGTCAGCAGCTCCGCGAAGCTGGTCTTCACCCCGGCAGGGAGGTCGCGCCCGTAGCTGTTGACGTTCTGCCCGAGCAGCGTGATCTCCCGGACGCCGTCACTGGCGAGGCGCTCAACCTCGCGGATCAGCTCGGACGGATCACGACTGACCTCGCGGCCCCTCGTCGAGGGAACGATGCAGTAGGAGCAGACGCAGTTGCATCCCTGGGAGATCTGCACCCAGGCCTGGAACTCGCGCTCGCGCTTCATCGGCAGGTGTCCGGAGACGTCCTCGAACTCGAAGTAGCCCTGCGCGCTCAGCGAGTCGGAGTTGAGGAACTCGGCCAGGCGGTGGATCTGCCCGGGGCCGAAGGCGACGTCGACGAAGGGAAAGCGGCGGAAGACCTCGTCCTTGACCGACTGCGCCCAACAACCGCCGACACCGACTACCCGCTCGGGGTCCTCCCCCTTCAGCCGCTTCGCCTCGCCGAGGTGGGCGATGAATCGGTTGTCGGCCGACTCGCGAATCGAGCAGGTGTTGAAGAGGATCAAGTCAGCTTCCTCG
>JBBQZL010000289.1:0-2081 GCA_038207745.1 Solirubrobacterales bacterium | reverse complement strand
TCGCGGGTCTCCCCGGACTCGACCAGTGCCGTCAGGGCCCGCTGGCTGAACAGGGCACCGTGGGTGATCTCGAGGTTCGAGCGCATCCGGTCTGTGTGGACGACCATCCCCTCGGCGACCCTTGTTCCGAGATGCTGCATGAGGGCAAGAAAGCCACCTACAAGGTCAAGCTCAAGCCGAAGAAGTCAGGCAAGGTCAAGGTCACTTCCAAGGTGACATCCAAGAACGCCGGCGGCAAGACAGTCAGGAAGATCACGGTCAAGTAATAGGCCCGTCTTCTCCCGGATCCACTGGTCCGTGGCGACGGAGTCAGGCGGCCATGCACTCCATTATTCGAACGTCCCCCCGAGAAACGAAGCGGGCCCCCGCTACGGAGAGAAGCCAGCTCAGCGAGCGGGCTTCTTGGCTTCGGATCGCTGCGTGCGGGATACGAATCGCGGGGGCGGATTCCGGCAGGTTGATTCCGCTGGGGGCGGCTCAGGTGCGGCGCACCGATGGGGACTTCGGCGTGCCGACCGGTTTGACCTAGACGGCAGCTCCGACCAGGGCTCCGATCCCCGATGTGGCCGCCATTGCCACGGCTCCCCAGAGGACGACTCGAGCCGTCGCGGGTCCCCTTGGCCCGCCGCCGAGGCGAGCACCCGTGTAGCCGAGCACTGCGAGCGCAACGAGCGTCACGGCGACGCAGATCGCGATCCGGGCCGAGGACGGAGCGATCGCGATCGCGATCAACGGGAGGACGGCCCCCGCCGAGAAGGAGAGAGCCGAAGCCCATGCTGCCTGAAACGGACGCGCCTGCCGCTCTCGGTGCAGCCCCAGCTCGTCACGTGCGTGGGCCGCCAGGGGGTCGCGCTCGGTGAGCGCCTGGGCGACCTGGAGCGCGATCTCCGCCGGCACGCCCCGCCTCTCGTAGATCCCCTTGAGCTCGAGGAGCTCTCCGTCGGGATCGCTCTTCAGCTCGCGCCGCTCGAGGGTGAGATCCGCCTGCTCGGAGTCTCGCTGTGAACTGACCGAGACGAACTCGCCGGCGGCCATGGAGAGAGCGCCGGCTGCGAGGCCGGCGATCCCTGCCGTGATGACCGCACTTGCCGAGGCGCCGGAGGCGGCGACGCCGAGCACGAGGCTTGCGGTGGAGACGATGCCGTCATTGGCTCCGAGGACGGCCGCCCGCAACCAGCCGGAGCGGTGGCTGAGATGGGTTTCGGAATGTCGAGCTTTCCGGGGCGTCATCAACTCAGGCGGACCCTAGCCTGATCCGTCCTTGCCGACACCTGGCCCTGGCGCGGGCCGACCGGGCTGGGTCGCAATGTTGCCCGGGCGAACTCGCCGTCGGCGCGCAGCGACGTGGGCTCCCCGGTGTAGACGCTCAGCCCTCGGCGAGCGTCCGCAGCGCCTCGTGCCCCGCGTCGATAAGCGGCGCGCCGTGCGCGAAGAGTAGGTGCTCGAACTCCTCGTCAAGGAGTGTCGCGCAGCGCTGGCGAATGTGGCGCTTCACCCCCTCCGGGTCGTCGCCGATCAGGTCGTCGGGGACGAAGCCGACCTCGCCGTGGTGGATCAGGCTGTCGGCGAAGAGCAGCGCACCGGCACCCGCCTCGATGCGTAGCACGGTGTCATCGGGGCAGATCGCATCCATCCACAGCGCCACGATGTCATCCGCCAGCCTCTCGTCGAACTCGAACCCGTGCACCCGCGGCCCCTGCGCAAACTCGTGCAGGCCCGCTTCGTGGCAGTAGATCGGACAGCCGAAGCGCTCGGCCAGTAGCTGCGCGTCTCGCAGGTGATGGCGGTTGGAGAGCACGACCCGCCGCAGGTCCCGGCCCTCGAACCACTCGATCCCTTCGGCCGGCAGCAAGGGGTCGATCGCGGTGCCCGAGCCCAGAACGAAGTGAGAGCTCACCTCGATTCCGATCCGCGGATGCACGCCGGCCCAGTGAAAGATTCCGGGGAGGATCTCCTGCATGAAGGCAGCCTACCCTGGTGCCGTCGGCGGGATTTCGGGAGTCTCGATTGCGTGTCAGGCCGGCTCTGCCACCGACTCTTTGCGGTGCCTCATGGCGTCGGCGGTGGAGAGAGGGTGTTTG
>JBBQZL010000288.1:0-2087 GCA_038207745.1 Solirubrobacterales bacterium | reverse complement strand
ACGGGGGGACGCCCGGGCAGCTGCTCGAGATGATGCGAAGCGAGGATTACTGGCCTGCCAAGTACCGGGCGCTCGGAGCGCAGGAGTTCACCCTCCGGGAGTTCTCCAAGGATGGGGATGACCTGGCGGTCATCAGCCGCCGCGTGTCACCCGCCGATCTGCCGAACTTCGCAAAGAAGGTCGTGGGCGACAAGACCATCGTCGTCCAGTCGGAGAGGTGGCGTGAGGACGGCGCGGGATATGCCTGCGACTTCACGGTCACCCTCGAGAAGGTGCCGGGCGGCATGACCGGATGGATGAAGATCGATCCGGTGGGGGCCTCGGAGAGCGACTGGATCCTGGAGTTCAAGATCAAGGTGGGCATCCCGCTGATCGGCGGCAAACTCGAGGGCATCATGAAGCGCGAGACGGAGGCGAACCTGAAGAAGGAGTTCGTCTTCAACTCGAGCTGGCTCGCGAGCCACTGAAGCCGCCTTGCCGGCGACACCCACCGCATGACGCCGTGTGCGTGGTGCTCACGGCGAATGACATGAAGCGGGTTATGGTTGGCGCGGTCCGGCTCACAATCGAGGGGAAGAGCATGAAGAAGTTGATTGCGTTGATCGCCGCAGGCGGTGTTGTGTCCTACCTCCTGCGCGGGCCGATCGCCCTGGCCGTGACGAAGCGGACACTTCCCCGGCGGATGAGCGCCGATCCCGTATCCGAGATGCCAGATGGCCTGCATGCTGCGATCTGTGGTTCCGGATCACCGCTCCCCGACCCCAAGCGGGGTAATCCGTGCCTGGCGGTGATTGCCGGCGAGCGTGTGTTCATCGTCGACGCAGGTGAGCAGGCGTCCGAAACGCTCAACCGCATGGGGATAGCGCCTGGCCGGATCGAGGCCGTCCTGCTGACCCACTTCCACTCCGACCACATCGGCGGTCTCGGCAGCCTGACGATCCAGCGCTGGGTCGCCGAGCAGACGACCACCCGGATGCGGGTGATCGGCCCGCCCGGAGCCGAGCGGGTCATTGCCGGTTTGAACGAAGCCTTCGCGCTCGACAACAGCTTTCGCACCGCCCACCACGGTGAGGCTGTCGCCCAGCCCGAAATCGGCGGCATGACCGCGGACCCTTTCAGCTTCCCGGAGGGCGCCGACTCGATCGTCGTCCTTGACGACGGAGGTCTGCGGATCACTGCCTTCGAGGTCGACCACTCGCCGGCCGAGCCGGCCGTCGGCTACCGCTTTGACTACAAGGGCCGCAGCCTTGTGGTCAGCGGCGACACGAACTACTCGCCGGTGCTGGTCCGGGTGGCCGAGGGCGCCGATCTGCTCGTCCACGATGCCCTCTCCCCCGAGTTGACCAAGCTGGTCGAAGATGCCGCCGGTGCGGCCGGTCTGAAGGCCCGGGCCAAGATCTTCGCCGATATACCCGACTATCACGCCAGCCCGGGAGAGGCGGCCGATGCGGCCCGCCAGGCCGGCGTCCAGGCGCTCGCGCTGACCCATATCGTTCCGCCGCTGCCGCTGAAGGCGCTGGAGGGTCCGTTCCTGGGCGACGCCCGCGAGCGGTTCACCGGACCGCTCTGGATCGCCCAGGACGGGGACCTCTACAGCCTGTCTGCCGGCGGCAACGGAATCGAGCGCTCCAAGATGATCGGACGGGGACCCGGCGCGTAGACCGCCGCCGCCTGCCGGCTCATGGCTCTCGAGCTGTGGGCAATATCGCCACGCCCTGGTACCGCCTGGCCGACTCCGCGCCGTGCGTCGAAACAGCTCGCTGCATAGCCTGCGCGTGCCTTTGTGACCGGGGCGACCCGAGGGCCGGAAGCAGCGGGCTCCCTACTCGCGCAGAGCCTCGAGGCGCTCGAAGACCTCCGGCAGGTGGACCAGGTATGCGTTGTAGTCGAGGATCGCATCGAGATCCAGCTCCGGCGCCTCTTCGGTGATCAGCTCCCGGAACGGGGTGCCGGTGTCCCAGGCGCCCTGCGCCGCGCGCTGGACGATCCGGTAGGCATCGTCGCGGGTCTCCCCGGACTCGACCAGTGCCGTCAGGGCCCGCTGGCTGAACAGGGCACCGTGGGTGATCTCGAGGTTCGAGCGCATC
>JBBQZL010000287.1:0-2099 GCA_038207745.1 Solirubrobacterales bacterium | reverse complement strand
AGCGTCGCGTTGAACTTGTCGGCATCGCCCGAGCGCAATCCATCGACGACGGCCGCCGCGGTTGCATCGGCGTTGTTGTCCTCGTTGGCGGGACGCAGGCCGACCCCATCGTTGATCAGGTCACCGCCGTGCCTGAGCAGTCCGTCCCTGTCCTGGACGAACTGCAGCGTGAACACTCCGCCCGCCCTGCTCATGATCTCGGCAACGCCGGTCGGGCCGTATTGCTCGGTCCCGATCACCTCGGCACCCTTGAGGTCCTGGGTCACCGCAGCGCAGACCTCTGGAGATACCTCACCGTTGTCGGAATGCTCGACCGTCGTCTGGGCTGCGCAATCGCCCGAGCCGACCGCCTTGACATACGCGTCTGCGGCCTCCTCGATCGTGTTCCCCGGCTCCGCGTAGACAAGATCGGCGGCCGGTCCGGTCCCGGTCGGCTCGGTTTCATACACGGGGGCCTGTCCGCAGACCTTGAGGCCAAGCTTCTCCGCGGCCCTTGTTCGCTGGGCCCCGGCCCTTTCGGTCTTGGCGAACGCGGCGCTGACCCCGTCCGTATCGTCCTTGCGTGCGGCGGCGATCACCTCTGCGTTGGCGTCTTCCTGCTCGCCGGAAGCCTTGACGAACACATCCCAGCCGGCCTGCAGATCATTTGTGACCTCGAGTGCTTCGAACTGGGCCTGGCGGTCCCCCGCGACCTGGTTTGTGTACTCCATCTCAGCGACGATCGAGGCGTTGGTCAGACCACGGTTCCCTCCTCGGTTGAATGCCGCATTGGCGTCATCGCAGATCGAGTCGGCCTGCTCCACGAGCGCCGTGCCGTCCAGCGGGCCGTGGTCACCGCCGCCGCATCCGGCGAAAAGGCCGAGCGCAAGAACGCAGCCGGCCGCGCACAGCAACAGTCGCTTCAAGATCTGCCCCACTTCCCTGGTTTGGACGAGCAAATCGGCACGGTAGCAATCGATTCGGCCCGCAAACGCCGGATCGCAACCTAGGCACCTACTCGGAGCGCTGCTCTCCGGCCTCGAGAAGCCGCTCACGGAGCTTTCGCTCATCCTCGGAGCTCGGATCGAACCTCGCCGGATCCGGAAGCTGATCGAGCCCAGACAGCCCGAAGAGCTTCTCGAAAAGCGCCGAGGTCGCGTAGATCACAGCACCGAAACGCGACCTGCCCGACTCCTCGATCAGCCCGCGCTCGGTAAGTGTCTGGACCGCCGACTCCGACGCGACGCCGCGAATCCGGGCGATCTCAGGACGTGCAACCGGCTGCAGATAGGCGACGATTGCCAGCGTCTCGGCCTGGGCCTGGGTCAACGGTGGCGTCCGGGGCTTGGCCAGTAACTGACGCGCCGCGAGCTCGGTGCTCGGATCGTTTGCGAACAGATATCCGCCGGCAACCTCACGGAGCACGATCCCCCGCCTGCCGGGCGCGCAGATCTCGGCCAGCTCGAGCAGCGCCGCGTCGATCTCAACGGGCGTGACCTCGATTGCATCCGCCAGCTCGGACACGGTGACCGGGGTCGGCGAGAGAAACAGCAGTGCCTCGACCTTGCGCGCAATTTCACCCACCCCGTCCCCCGCCCCCACTCGATGCCGTGATCCTTATCGGTCCAAACGGCTGGCGCTGGTCCCATGTCGCCTCGCCCTTTCGGTACAGCTCGAGCAGGGCAAAGATCGTCACAGCCTGGGTGAGTCGATCCTCAGCGCCAAATTGCTCGTCAAAGTCGATGCTCGCGGCACCGATCAGCGCATCCCTGAGTGCGCGCATGCGGCGCTCCAGCGAGACGGTCGCACGCATGTGGCTGATGTCGGGTCTCGCGGGCGGCGTCAGCAGGTCGCCGAGCGCCGCGGCAAGCTGATCAGCATCGTAGATCGCATGCGCGGCATCAAGCGATGCCCTCCTCAGGCTTGGTGGCAGGGGTGCCGATCGATAGAGGTAGCCACGCTGGGACTCGAACATCGGGCTCAGCACCGCGGCCGCATCGCGGTAGCGACGGTAGTCGAGCATCCGCTCGATCAGCTCTTCGATCGCCTCCTCTGGCCTCAGTTCCGCAACGTCCTCTTCCGCACCCGGCAACATCAGGCGCGACTTGAGTTCGAGGAGC
>JBBQZL010000286.1:0-2150 GCA_038207745.1 Solirubrobacterales bacterium | reverse complement strand
AGCTCGAGGCGGGGATCCGGATCGAGCCGGCGCCGTCGGAGGCCGAGGCGATCGGGACCATCCCCGATGCGACAGCAGCGGCACTGCCGCCGCTGGAACCGCCCGGCGTGCGCTGCGGATTCCAGGGATTGCGCGTCACGCCCCAGGTTGCCGACTCCGTGAAGCCGCAGACGGCAAGCTCGGGAAGCAGCGTCTTGCCGACCACGATCGCGCCCGCGGCGCGGAGCAGGCGGACCATCTCGCAATCCTCGGCGGCGGGGGTCGGGAAGGCGTCGGTGCCACTGGTTGTCAGCTCGCCGGCGAGGTTGACCGAGTCCTTGAGCGCAATCGGGACGCCGAGCAGCGGCCGTACGTCACCGCCCTTCAGCCGTGCCTCCGCCTGCTCGGCCTCTGCCATCGCCCGCTCCGCGAGCACGACACGAAACGCGTTCAGCCCGGGGTCCAGCCTCGAGATCCGATCAAGATGGAGTGCAACCAACTCGCTCGGAGTGATCTCCCCATCCCGGACCATCTGGGCCTGGCGCGCTGCGCCGGCGAATGCAATCTCCTCGCTCATCCGATCATCCTATGCGGACGTCGCCGCTCCCACTCCTCGGCGAGGACGATGATCGAACGGGCGCGCTCGGGCCGGACCATCGCAAGGTCGCGCAGATCAATCGGGCTGCCACTCCGGGTGATCACCCGAAGGGTCTCGAGATCGCCCCGCTCCCGGATCGCTTGCATCCAGAAAACTCCGGAAGAACTGATCGATCACTTCGTGGCGGGAGCCGTCCCGATTCGGCGCGAGGTTGGCGGCCAGGATGATCGAGGTGAAGACCAGGATCAGGGCTCCGGTCAACGCGGCAAGCCAGCCGACAAGGGCCGGGGTACCGCGGGACATCGTGTTGTCGAATGCGTAGCGGAGCCTCTGGCGGTTGGTCGGCTTCTGATTGACGACCTCTCCACGCCGTGCGCCACCGGTGCCGGATCTCGCCGCCCCGGACATCTGGGGTACCACTCGTCGGCCCACTCGCCTGCTCACGGCGGAGAGGAATAGAAGCTGCCGGGGATAGCCGGGGATAGGTGAAGACGTGACCGCAACCCAGGGGTGAAATGCGGGTTCTAGAAACTGACCGTAACCCGCGCTGGAAGGTCGCAGCAATGCGAACTTGACCAGAATGGTCGGCAGGGCCGCCGCGCAGGTTTCGCGTCCAATCGAGAGGAGAACTGGGGGCGGGGTTGCAGGGACCCCGCTCTTCTCGAGCTTGTCAGAGCGCTGCGTTCTTGACCTGGCGGGCCAGCTTGAGCCGGGCGTTCCGGTCGAGCTCGACCTTGCGGATCCGGATCAGCTCCGGGGTCACCTCGACGCATTCGTCCTCGCGCAGGAACTCGAGCGATTGCTCGAGCGAGAGGTTTCTCGGCGGGACGAGGCGGATCAGAAGATCAGAGGTAGCGGAGCGGACGTTGGTCAGATGCTTCTCCTTGACCGCATTCACATCGAGGTCGTTGGAGCGGGAGTTCTCACCGACCACCATTCCCTCGTAGACCTCCTCACCGGGACCGATGAAGAGGGAGCCGCGCTCCTGAAGGCCGAACAGCGCGAAGCTGGCGGTCCTGCCGCGGCGGTCGGCGACGAGAGAGCCGGTCGGTCGGGTGCGCAGCTCGCCGACCCACGGCTCCCAACCCTCGAAGACATGGTGCAGGAGCCCGGTTCCGCGGGTCTCGGTGAGGAACTCGGTCCGGAAGCCGATCAAACCGCGGGCCGGGACCAGATAATCGAGCCGGACACGCCCGGTGTCGTGATTGACCATCTGCTCGAGGCGGCCCTTGCGCGACGCAAGGAGCTGGGTGATCGCGCCGATGAACTCCTCGGGTACGTCTATTGCGAGGCGCTCGATCGGCTCATTCTTGGTGCCGTCGATCTCGCGGGTCAGGACCTGTGGCTGGCCGGCGGTCAGCTCGAAGCCTTCGCGACGCATCAGCTCGAGCAGGATCACGAGTTGCAGCTCTCCGCGCCCCTGGACCTCCCAGGCATCGGGTCGCTCGGTCGGGTTGACCCGCAGCGACACATTGCCGATCAGCTCGGCCTCGAGGCGATCGCGGATCTGGCGCGCGGTCACCTTGCTGCCGCTCAGCCCGGAAAGTGGTGAGGTATTGATCCCGATGATGAT
>JBBQZL010000285.1:0-2156 GCA_038207745.1 Solirubrobacterales bacterium | reverse complement strand
ACCGGTGCCCTGGTGGTTGCGATGCCCACCGGCGCGGCGCTGTTCGCCGAGCTGCTGCAGCCGGGCTTCCTGGGCAGGATCGTCGGATCCGGCCCCGGGCTATTCCTGCTCGGGGTTGCCCTGGCGTTTCAGGTCGGGGGTTACCTGGCGATCAGACGGCTCTCGCGGGTACGCGCGTGATCCCGTTTCTGACCGCGCTCGCCGTCGTCGCGATAGGTGCCGCGATCAGGGAGATCCACCTTGCCCGCGAGCTCGGAGGAAGTTCTCCGATGCCGGGTCGCATGATCGCCGGCAATCGATCCGCGGCTGCCGCGGCACTGAGGCTGGGGCTTCCCGAGAGGCTTCGCCGCGCCGGGCTCGATGATCGCGTTTCGATTGCCTCGGTGCTTGGTGCCAAGAGCGCCGGCGGTGCGATCGGCTGGGGGCTGGGGCTGCTGTTCGCGCCGCTTGCCCCAGGGAGGCTGGGGCTGTTGATCGTGATCGGGTTGCCGCTTGCGGGTTTCTGGATGCCGGACCTGGCGCTCGAGCGACGGGCGCGCCGCCGCCGCCGCAGACTGATCGCGGCCCTGCCGGATGCGCTGGACCTACTGGCTGTCGGTGCAACCACCGGGCGGTCGCCGCTGACCGGGTTCGACGAGCTCTCAAGATCTGCGGCCGGCCCCCTGGCGAGCGAGCTGGCCCTGACCGTCGCCGAGGTTGAGTGCGGAGTTCCACAATCGCGGGCGCTGAGGGCGCTCTGGGAGCGCTCCCGGGGGTCGGAGCTTGCGGCGCTCTGCGCGGCGATCGAGCGGTCGTCGAGGCTCGGGTCACCGCTAGCCGATCACCTGCATCGTCAATCGGCGAGTGTCCGAAGTTCACAGCGCCGGGTTGTGGAGGAGGGGGCGGCGCGAGCGGCGCCGAAGATCCAGCTCGTCGTCGCGCTGATCCTGGTTCCCTCGGTCCTGCTGATGATCGTTGCCGGGCTGATCGCCAACTCCGACCGACTCCTCAGCGGTCTTTGAACGTCCCTCTGCCGTTGGTTCTTGACAGTTCAGTGCCGTCCAATGCGGGCCCGAAAGTGGCAACCGTCCTGCCTAGAGTCCGGCGGCCAATCGTCTTGAGCAGTAACACGGGCTGACCGCCCGTGCGTCCCATGAAGCGGACCTGTGTCCACCGGTGGACGACCACATGGGCGCCGACAAACCAGCGCTGCACGGTGCTGCGGGCACCCGGCGCCTCAGTTGGGGCCGGCGGCCTTCTCGCGGATCCGTTTTGCGATCTCAGCGGTCACCCAGCGCATCTCGTCGAGTCCGACGGTCTCCTCGCGGTGCTTCTTGACATTGACAACGAGGTTGCCGCCGACCAGCTCGAAGGCGATCTTCTTCGGAGCGGAGTCGGTCAACCAGACGATGAAGCTGGGGGAGAAGATCTGGCGGAGGACGATCTGGTCCTGCTTCTCGTTGGCGAATATCTCGAACTTGTCTTCGAGCGTGACGCTCTCGAACTTGACCCGATCCTTGGAGCCGCGGAATGCATCCTCGAACTTCTCGAGGGCCTTCAGCCCGAACTTGCGCTGGCAGTAGAGCTCGGGGACGGATTGGGCTGTCTCTGAGATATCGACGATGCCGATCGTGAAGTGGTAGTAGCTGGTCTGGCGGTTTCCGTCGCTGTCGGTGGTCTCCTCCTCGTACGTGTAGAGCGCCAGTCGTCCGTCGATTTCGCCATCGAGGGGTCCGGTCATCACCCGATCGAAGTAGCGATCGTCGCCCTTTCTGAGCAGCGGTGTGAGGCCTGAGCAGGGTTCCCTGCCCGAAAGCGTCATCCCACGCGTCCTCGAGTAGGCCTCGAAGAATGAGTCCTCGGCACGACTGTCGGCGATCGCGAAGATCACGATCAGGCAGACGATTGCGGCGATGACTGCGGCGACCAGCGCCAATACCGGTGCCGCGACGGCGCCGCCGATCGCGGCCAGCACGATCACGATTCCGCAGATCACCTGCGTCTTGCGGGCGGCGAGGAGTTTCTTGAAGTGCATCCCCCGCAGCGCATTGCCGTCAGCCGGAACGAGGCCCTGATCGGGCATCGTCGCTTCGGGGATGCGGTCTTCTTGCTCTGGGGTGGGATCTAGGTCTGTCATTGAGGGTGCAACCTAGCCGATCGGGCGACGACCCACAACT
>JBBQZL010000284.1:0-2163 GCA_038207745.1 Solirubrobacterales bacterium | reverse complement strand
GCCCTTGAAGGCCAGTCCGATCGCCGGTGTCAGCAATTTCGCGACGCCCTTCAACTGCAGGTCGGCTTCGTAGGTCATCTCGGATCCGCTCTCCATCGACCTGACGGTGATCGTGTCGATCGAGATCGTTGTCGAGTTCTCGCCGCGGAGCGTGACCAGGCTCGAGGGCCTGTACTCCACTGTCGCGTACTCGAGCGGTACGTCTCGCCCCATGAATCGCGAGACGACGCTGTAGCGGGTCCCCTGTCCAGGCTCGGCCCCGTCGATCACCTCTGCCGTGACCGCGGATGGATCCCACTCGGCGACATTGGCGAAATCAGCCATGTAGTCAAAGACCTCCGTGGCGGTTCCCGCGCACCTGACTGTGGCGCTGTACTTCGGCATCTCAATCTCCTCAGGAATTCTTGGGCTTCTTCTGACCTGCCGCCGGTTCGCCGGCATCAACCATCCGCTCGACCTCGTCGAAGAGTCGCCGCCGATCCGCGGCGCTGTCACGAGTCCTGGATAGACGGTGCCGCGGACGGATTCTCCGGTCATGCCAGAAGTCCCCGGAGAGGTCACGCGCCCGGTCGGATCCAACCAGCCAGACGATCGTATCGGCACCCTGCTCGGCAGTGCGAAGCAGGGGGCCCATGATGCGATTGAAGCCCGGCAGCGATGCCTCGACGCCAGGCGTCCTGGCCCAGCCGGGGTGCATCGCGTAGAACGAGACTCCGGTGCTTGCGGCGCGCCTCGCCCACTCCTCGGTCAGCATCACGCCGGCCCTCTTGGTGTGCGCATAGAACTTCGCACCGTCGAACTCGCGATGCCTGAGCTGAAGATCATCGAGATGGATTCCCTCGGTGTACATGCCCCCCGAGGAGACCCAGATCACCCTCGGGTCGTCCGCGCGCGCAAGGACCGGCAGCAAGAGCTCGGTGAGCAGGAACGGGCCGAGCACGTTTGTCGCAAAGGTCAGTTCAAAGCCCTCCTCTGTGATCGTCCGTGCCGACGGCAGAACCCCGGCGTTGTTGACCAGGGCGTCGAGGGATGCCTCACTCGCGACGAAGTCGGCGGCAAACTTCCTCACCGACTCGAGGCTCGAGAGATCGCAAATGTGCAGAACCACATCACCAATGCCGTGCGACTCGATCCGCTGCTTCGCCTGCTCGCCCTTCTCCGGGTTGCGGACCACCATGTGGACGTTGGCGCCGGACTCGCAGAGCATCCTTGCGGTCGCCTCCCCCAGGCCGGAGTTGGCCCCGGTGACCATGACGGATTTGGCTTCCAGACTAACATTGCCCCGAGGATTGGTGCGTTCGCGGACGCCGTACCCGAGCCTGGTGAAGCCGGGCGCAACCGTCCAATCCATTGCCTTGTCGATCAGGTCCGAGAGCATCTGCCACTCCCAGTTATACCCCTCCCGGACCTGATCCCGATCAGCGCTCCGCTACTTCTTGCACTCGCACTTGACCAGCTTGTTCTTGCCGGACCCGCCGATGCAGGTGTCCCTGCCGGAGGAGGCGGCGGAGATTCCGCCACCGAAGCGCTAGCCGAGTGTGCGATGGCGCTCGAGCGCGCCGGCGCGGATGAAATCGATGATCTCCTCGGTGCCGGCGCCCGGCGTGAAGACGCCGGCGACCCCGAGGGCTTTCAGCTCGTCGATGTCGGCGGTCGGGATCGTGCCTCCGACCGTGATCAACACGTCGTCGACCCCCTGCTCAGCGAGCAGAGAGACGACCTTGGGAACCAGTGTCATGTGGGCGCCCGAGAGGATCGATAGGCCGACCGCGTCGGCGTCCTCCTGGATCACCGTCTCGGCGATCTGCTCGGGAGTCTGGTGGAGGCCCGTGTAGATCACCTCCATGCCGGCGTCACGCAGAGCACGGGCGATGATCTTCGCGCCGCGGTCGTGGCCATCGAGCCCGGGCTTTGCGACCACGACCCGGATCTTGCGGGCTGCCTGGTCCGATGCCATCAAAAGACCGGGCTCTCGGTGTAGGTCCCGAAGACCTGCTGCATCGACTCGATCATCTCGCCCTCGCTGACGCGGACCCGGGAGGCCTCGATCAGGCGGGGCATCAGATTCTCGTCGGTGGCCGCGGCGCGCTTGAGTTCCGCAAGCGCCCGCTCAACCTCACCCGAGTCGCGTCGCGCGCGCGGCGCCGCCCCGCGGGCGATCAG
>JBBQZL010000283.1:0-2185 GCA_038207745.1 Solirubrobacterales bacterium | reverse complement strand
CTCGGCATCGGCCTCGGTCGGCGCCTCGGCAGCGGGCTCGGCCGCGTCCGCCCGTCCCTGCCGCCGCCACCTGACGACGGCCAGGCCGAGCGCACCGGCTGCGATCAGGAAGGCGATGATCGGGACGAGGTAGGCGGAGAGATTGAAGCCCCTGCCCTCGGGAAGCGCCAGAACCGCCTCCCCATATTGGGCGACCAAAGCGTCCTTGATCTGCTGCTCAGTGCGCCCCTCGGCGATCAGCTTGCGGATGAAGACGCGTTCGCGGTCAGCCTGCGGTGAGGCGGAAAGCCCCAGCAGGGTCCCGCAGATCGGGCACATCACCTCGTCCTCGATCTTGGGCAGGGAAGCCGGCGAGTCGGCGCTTGCCGCGACCGGCGATGCGGCGACCAGGACGATGACGACCAGCGCCGAGAGTGCTTTCCTCACTGGGCTTCCGAGCCGGAGCCGCTGATCAGAGGAGCGATGTTGTCCTTCAGGTACTTCGCATCGACAGGCCCGGCCTGCTTGAGGCGAAGCTTTCCCGACCGGTCGAAGAGGAATGATTCCGGGACCCCGGTCGTTCCGAACTCACGGGCCTGCCCCCCGTCGCCATCGCGCAGTTGCGGGTAGGTGAGGCCATACCTGCGGATGAAGGCGCGGCCGTCGTCGGTCAGGTCCCGGGTGTCGATCCCGACAACGGTGAAGTTGTCGCCGGCGTGGCTCTTGTAGAAGCTTTGGATGTCCGCTGACTCCTCCCGGCACGGCTGGCACCAGGAGGCCCAGAAGTTGACCATCACCCACTTTCCGCGGTAGTCGGCAATGCTGCGCCGGCCCTTGCCGTCGAGCACGGAAAGCGACGTTGCCGGCGCCGGATCACCAAGCGCTATCCCGGAGTTGCCCTTGCTGAGCAATCCGTATCCGAGCAGCGCGATTACGGCGATGGTGGCGCTGACGACGAGTGTTGAGCGGAGATTCACCCCGTTAAGGGTAGATACAGCGCCTGCCCGGCCGAAGTCACCCCCGCACCCTTCCTGCGCGATGGCGACTCTGTGTGGCTCGACCCGCTGTCCATTTCCCGGTTGATCCGGCGGCCGGCAGGGGTCAGCCTGATCGGAGAGAAGAGCACAGATGGGAACTGGGCCCAGACCGTCATTTACGATCCTCGAACCCGGCCAGATCGAACGGACCGGAAGCTGGAGCCTGATTCGCCGCTCGCAGCCTCCGCGGCTGCGAAGGGATGGCCGTCTGCTCGGATTCGATGGCGATCCTTTCCCAACTCGGATTGCTGTGAACGGGCATCACGAGAGCGGCGGACGGGAATCGAACCCGCGACCCCCAGCTTGGGAAGCTGATGCTCTACCAACTGAGCTACCGCCGCATCGAGCCGCATCCTACGGACCTTGCGCATGCGGCGGCGCCCTCCGAAGCGCTAGCTTGCGAGGATCGGCACCGAATCGGCACATCCCACGATCTCGGTTGTGATCGTCACCTATGACTCGGCCACGGAGCTGCGACGCAGCGTCCCGGCGCTGCTCGATGAGCTCGGCGGGAACGACGAGCTGATCTTCGTCGACAACAGCCCCGGCGAGGAGACGGCGCTGGCGATAAAGGGTCTTGCTCCCGAGGCCCACTTGATCCGCAGCGGCGGCAACGTCGGCTTCGCCCGGGCATCCAATCTCGGCGCGGAGGCTGCGGGCGGCGATCTGATCGTCTGCCTCAACCCAGACGCGAAACCGCTGCCCGGCTTTGGTGTGGCGATACGCCGTCCGGCCACCGAGGGGAGGGGCTGGGATGCCTGGATGGCGCTGGTTCTGTGTGATCACGGTAACGCCGTCAACAGCCGGGGAAACCCGGTCCACTTCACCGGTTTCTCCTGGGCGGGGGGACACGGAGAACCGGTACGGGGTCTGATCGATCCAGGCGAGATCCCGGCGGCCTCGGGCGCCTGCATGGTTGTCCCGAGGGATGTCTGGAATCGACACAGCGGGTTCGCGGAGCAGTTCTTCCTCTACTGCGAGGACACCGACCTATCGTTGCGGATCCGACTCGACGGAGGGGTTGTCGGGATCGAGCCCGCTGCCGTCGTCGACCATCAGTACGAGTTCGGCGGCAGGCCGGAGAAGTGGCGATGGCTCGAGCGCAATCGCTGGGCCTTCGTGATCCGCACCTATCCGACGACGGTGCTGGCGGCGGCGCTTCCGATCAT
>JBBQZL010000282.1:0-2192 GCA_038207745.1 Solirubrobacterales bacterium | reverse complement strand
GGGCTGCACGGCTCGGATTTCCTGGATATATGCGGTGGCCATCTCGGGAATGGTCGAGTGTGGCACGGCATCCCGATTCAGCCCGCGGGGCCGAATGGCATAGCAGGGCTGGTTGACGCCGAGCCGCTGCGCCAACGGGTAATAAAAAAGAATGGAGCCTGCACCGGCGTGGAGGCAGAAGAGTGGCCTGCGGGAGCCCTGCGCCTGAATTGGAACCAAGCTGGGCAGAGCCTCCCCACTGTCGCCCTTCGACTGCGCCTCGGCGAGGAGGGTCGCCACCTCTGCGATCGTCGGTGCCCGCAGGAGCGTCTCCGGTGGCAGCTGGACGCCGGTCGACCGATGCAACCGAGCGAAGATCGCGACGGCCGCCAGCGACCGCCCGCCCAACGAAAAATAGTCATCGTGAATGCCAAGGTGTGAAAGGTGCAATGCGCGTTTCCATTCATTCACCAGAAGCCGCTCCACGGCGTTGCGTGGCTCCACGACCGCCCCAGCGAGTTCCGGGCGATCGCGCGAGTCGTTCGCTGCCATCGCCGCAAGGATCCCGGGCACGGCGGTCATCGTCGCGAGCATCCCGTCCACCGCAGCGCTCGGCGCAGCTCGAGTCGCCGATGGAGCGGGTGACGCCTCGGTCGCTGTGCCTTCCCCCGTCACTTCCGGCACTGGGGGGGCCATCCCTGCCAAGGTCGGCGTCTGCAATGCGATCGCGACGGGAATCCGGTAGCTGCGCTGTTCCCCCGCGAGGGAGGGCTCGATCCCGAAACTCTCCAGAAAGTTTCGCGCCGGCGTGTTGCGTTCCGTGGGGATCACCGGGAAATCGATGGCCACCTTCCCCGCTGCCTCGGCCACTTCGCCGAGGTGCGCCAGCATCTGCTGCTCCACGCGGCGCCCGAGCGCCCGGCAACTGAGGAGGAACGAATCCACCTGAAGGTTCTCGCCGGCAAGATCGAAGAACATCAGTCCCACCATGCCGTAGTCACCAAAGCGGTCGCGAACTCTCACCGATCGCGCCTGCAGGGCACCATTGCCGCAGAGACCTCGGATTTCGCTTTCCGTCCGGCGAATCGTTGTGGCATTCATCTGGTTGGTGCGCTGCGTCATCTGCGCGGCACGCGGGACATCCTCATCGGCGAGCGGAGCGATCACCACTTCGAGAGCGAGTTCACGGAGGAAGTCATCGAGGGTAGACGCCTCACGACGGATCGAGTCGCGCTGGACCTGCTCCTTGTAGGATGCAGTCCGGCGCCGATCCTCCGCCGTGACGCCCATCCGATCGAACGCCCAGCAGTGCCGCATCAGGCGATCGATGCCGGCCGCATCTTCGGGAAATTGCAGCGCGAGCACGGCCGGTGCGTTCGACCGGACCTCCGCGATCTCGTAGGAGGAATCATCGAGAAAAATGAAGCTGTCGAGTCCGAGCCCAAGTTCGGCGGCTAGGGAATGCAGATTGGCGGACTTCGGTTCCCAGTTGATGCGGTGCGCCACGACGTGGTCCCAGCGGAGCTCCATCTCCGGCCTGGTGTCGAAGACCGCCTTGGCGTCGTCGAAGTTGTTCTTGCTGCAGAGGCAGACCACCATGCCCGCTTCCGCCTGTTCGACGACGAAGCGCTGAAAAGCCAAGATCGGCTCGTCGAGTCCGACGCCCGACGCCCCGACCTCACCGCAGACACCACGCCACAGGGTGTTGTCACAATCCAGCACCAGCACCTTGTAGGGCGTCCTGGTGAGCGCGTCGATCCGACGGGCAAGGGCCGTCCCGAGTGCGGCGAAGTAATCCTCGGTATAGGGGACCTGACCCAACGCATCAGCCGTGGCGTCGGCAACATCCGTCACAGGGTACTGTGTCAGCACTTCAGCGGACCCGAGCGCATGCACCCCCGGAATGGCCTGGAGACCCTCCCGCAGTGCGGCCTCCGCCTCGGCAACCGCCCGGGCGCCGTCGGCTGTCCGGGTCAACTCCGTCGTGGCCGGGCAGAGGACGACGAGAAAAGTGGCTGCGGTCCGATCCACGGCGGTCTCGACCGCCGGGACCAGCTCCGCCACCAATCCGGTCAGGTGGTCCGTCGCCGCTCCGGGTGCGGCATGGCGCTCGGGGTCGAGCCAGCGGTCGACCTTGAGCAGGAGGATCGAGAGGCCCTTCTGGTTCCGGCCAAGCCCGCTCGCCGGATCGAGCAGCTCCTGGCACAGCGGGG
>JBBQZL010000281.1:0-2222 GCA_038207745.1 Solirubrobacterales bacterium | reverse complement strand
ACCCCAGGCAGGACAGCTCGCTTCTCCTGAGTTCAGATGCGCCATCCCAGACCGCGTAGCAAGCCCGAGCTGGTCAGGCCGGCTGGTGGAGCGAGAACTGCGGTTCGCCACGCTCGAGCGCCAGCAGACCGCGCTTCATATCGAGCCCGCCACCAAATCCCCCCAGCCCGCCGCCGGACCTGAGCACGCGATGGCACGGGACGATTATCGGAATCGGGTTCGAGGCCAGGGCTGAACCCGCGGCACGGTGGGCGAGGGGGGAGCCTGCCTCGGCTGCGACCTCCGCGTAGCTGAGCGTCTCTCCATAGGGGATCTCGGCGGTGTGGCGCAGCACCTCCCGCCGAAAGCCCGAGGTCAATCGCCAATCGAGCAGGAGGTCAAAATGCTGGAGCTGCCCGTCGAAGTAGAGATCGAGCTGACGACGAGCCAGGTCGAAGCGCTTCGGCACCGCAAGGATCCGCGGAGACACACGTTCCGCAAGGTCCTCGAGGACGTCGTCGGGAGCCTGGTTTGGAAGCCCGACCTTGATGATGCCCCGCTTGGTGGCCGCGATCGTAAGCATCCCGAACGGCGAGTCGGTCTCGGTGTATGCGATATCGATCAGCCCGGCTTCGGCTGCCCGCTCGATAGCACGGTCCTTGATCTCGTTGATCTCTTTCTTCGATCTCTCGTTCATCTTGTAACCACCTTTCTGAGGTTTGCGACACCGTCGTGAACCCGTCTGCGTGCGGCATCCTCCGAGCAGCCCAGTACGCTGGCGATGTCCCGGTACCGGAGGTCCTCGAGAAATCGCAACCTCACGGCCTGCGATTGACCCGGGGGCAACGCGGCAACCGCGTCCCACAGTTCCGGATCGGTCTCGGCGGCAGACTCGGCGCGATCGGGCACCTGTGAGGGTGTCGGTCGCTTGGCGGCTGCACGGTGGTGGTCGATCGCCTTGCGATGCGCGATGGTCAGCAACCAGGCGCGGAGGTTTCCGTTGTCGGTGACCTTTGGATAGGCACCAAGCGCCGCCAGAATCGCTTCCTGAAAGCAATCTTCAGCATCCTGGCGCCCGACACTTGCGGTGATCAATCCGATCATCACACCGGAATGGGCGTCAAGAAGTCGTTGAAATGGTGGGAGCTGGGTCACCTTGCTGGTTAAACGCCCGGCATCGTCAAAACGTGAGGTCATAGGCTCCAGGAATGAACACGGTTGAGGCGGAGACGCAAGACATCGTAGCCCTGGCGCTGGCCGAGGACATCGGGCCCGGGGACATCACCAGCGAGGCGATCGTCCCTGCGGAGGCGAGTGCCTGCGCACGCCTGGTTCAAAAACAGGCCGGTGTCATCTTCGGCCTCGACGCCGTGGCCGAGACGCTGCGCCAGTGTGGTGATGCGGACTTCGAGCGCCTTGCGCCGGAATCGGAGTGGCGCGATCAGGTGCCCGCCGATCTCGCCCTTGTCACCGGATCGGCGAGGAGCCTGCTTGCCGCCGAGCGGACCGCACTCAATCTACTCGGGCATCTCTCGGGGATTGCGACGCTGACCGCGCTCTATGTGGCTGCGGTCGCCGGAACAAGGGCCCAGGTGCTCGACACCCGGAAGACAACGCCCGGAATGCGACTGCTCGAGAAGGCAGCGGTTGTGGCCGGCGGAGCCGTAAATCATCGGATCGGTCTCTTCGACGCGATCCTGATCAAGGAAAACCACGTCGCAATGGCCGGCGGGATCGCAACCGCGGTTGAGCTCTGCAGACGCTCCAGCCCGGGGGTCGCGGTCGAGGTCGAATGCCGGGATCTCGAAGAGCTCGCGCAGGGAATTGACTCCGGAGCCGATCGCCTGATGCTTGACAACTTGGACGCGGAGACGATGATCAGGGCCGTTGCAATGCGGGACGCGGCGGGGTCCGGGGCAACCCTCGAAGCATCGGGCGGGATCTCGCTCGAGACGATCCGGCCGATCGCCGAGAGCGGCGTCGATTTTATCTCGGCGGGGGCGGTGACCCACTCGGCGCCGGCTCTTGACATCAGCATGTTGATCGAGGTCGCCTAGGCCGCGGCTTCCGGGCGCGACGGCGCTCTCGACCTCGGCGCCACGCAGTGCGACGTCGAGGCTACGGACTGCTATCTCCACCTCGGGAAGCCCTGGCATCGCGCTCAGCCAGAGCGTAGAGCAGCAGTAGAATGGGTCCATGCAGGAGCTACCAGTCCTCCAGAATCAAGGCACGGTCCAGCCTTC
>JBBQZL010000280.1:0-2241 GCA_038207745.1 Solirubrobacterales bacterium | reverse complement strand
CCTGGGGCTTGTACTTGGCGATCGAGTTGATGTCACCCGTATCGGCAACCACGGTGGTGTATTTCTTGAGAGAGTCCAGCAGGCTCATGGTTGGGTTCCTCGGCTGTGATGTCTGGATCGACCGCCATTCTACCGGATGACCCGCCGCCAGGACCACCCGACCCGGCCGGGGAGCTTGCGCGTGACTCGAAGCGTCCCGTCCCCCACGAGGGACGGGCTTTCGTCCGGTCTTCTAGTCCTAAAACCAGCGTAACATGAAGCGCGAATGGTCAGCAATTGTTGCCGATATGACGACAGAGTTTCGTCGTGCCCGGACCGTCGCGTCCGGTTCCCTCGTCTCAACTCGCCTGCTTCATCGTCTCACCGCCTCTCTCGATTCGAAGGCCCGTAGGGATCGGGGCATCCGGACCCCGACTTCAAAGGTCGCCACGTCAACACAACCAGCAGCCGTGCAACCGTTCCACCAATCGCAGGAACACCCCTTGCCACGGGTTCCACGACAGAAGGCGATAGATCAACCGACCGCCGCTCCGAACAATCTGACAGGGCATCTGGATCAGCGCCGCGCAGAACGTCGGAAACTCCATCCGCAACAAGGTCCGCTTCTCGGCCTCGTGCCTGGCCGCGTGCCGCGGCGACACCGGTACCATCAAGGCGCTCCACGCCTTCAGGCTCCACGCCAAACTGGCCATCACCATGTACGCCCAGTTGCTCACCAGCGTGTCGACCGGCGTCGTCAGCGCGTGCACTCCGTTCTTGAGCTGGGCGATCAGGTTCTCCTGGTCGCAGCGGTCGTTGGCCGAAAACACGATCTCCTCGGCCGGGATCTTGCGGTCGTTGGTGATGTAGAAGTAGTAACGATACTCCTCGAACAGCCGCATCTGCCCCTGGTCGATCCCCAACCGCTTGCGCAGCACGATCACGCGATAATCGCGACGGCAGGCGACGGGCCGATAGTCGAACTCAGCGACCATCTCTTCGAGCAGGTGGATCGTCTTGTACCCCCGCTCCCGGACGATCTGCGGCTTGACCCGTTCGGGCCGCTCGCGGGGCACGGTCTTGATGGCATACCGCGGAGGTCGCTCCAGGAAGCTGTAGGCCTCGGCCGGCAGGTCGTCGGCCAGGGCCTTGAGGTTGGGCATCGCGTCGATGCCGAAGACGAAGCAGATGTCGCCGGCCTGATCCCAGCGGTCGAGATGCGCGGTCTGGGTGAAGTCGGTATCACCGCGGAGGCGGATCCGTCGAAAGCCAGCCTTGCGGCAAAGTGCGATCATCTTGTCGAGGGCGGTGGCGGCGTGCTCGTGGGAGGGCCGATTACCGCTCCGATTCACCAGGTAGAGTGGTTCGGCGGTGTTGGCCAGCGAGATCAGCAGGGGATGGTAACCCCAGGTGCCGTTGTAGGCGATGTCGACCCCCTGTTTGCACTCGGCGTCGGTGCCGACGAGGGTGCCATCGACGTCGAGGATCGCTTCGGTAAAGAACTCGGCGGGTTGCTGGGACCAGACCCGCGTCCGGGTCCGGTTGATCGTGTCCATCAAGGTGACGACATCGTCCTCGGCGAAGCGGCGGCAGAAGTCGCCTGCGGTGGTGGGGTCGGGGATGCGCCGGGCACCCAGGGCATCGAGGTAGACCTCATCGTTGCGGCGCAGTTCGAGGTGCTCGATCCGTTTTCCGCCGGCGAGGATGTTGAAGGCGATGTTCAGGACGTGGTCGGATTCGTGGTAAGGGAAGTGTCGCTTGAAGAGATGGAGACTGCGGTCGATGTCGGCGATCAGTCCGGTGCTGCGCGCCAGGAGGAGCATGGCGCCGATGCCGCCGGCACTGAGGCCCTGGACGCGGTCGGCCAGTTCATAGTGGATGTTGGTGGCGGTCATCATGGGCCGCTCGCAATCGGGTTCGGGCCGATTCTCGATGCGCTTGAGGACCCTCTGCCTCCGTTCGCGGAGGATCCTGCGGTTGCGTTGGCGGCGCCGATTCGCATTGCGTTTCCGGGTTTTCTTGGGGATAGTGGCAGTCACTCGAAAACCTCCGTAGCCTGGAATAATGAGGATGTGTAGAGACCTCAAATATTCCAGAATCTCCGGGGGTTTTCGAGCTTTTTCTTGAGGTTTTCCCGAAAACGCCTCGATATTACGCTTGGTTCAGGTCTAGAATGAACCCGAATACCGCGCGGTGGCCTTCAGCCTACCGCAACTCGGAAGGCCGGCAGGCTGAAGCCTGCCCTACGGGACTGAAATCGCT
>JBBQZL010000279.1:0-2267 GCA_038207745.1 Solirubrobacterales bacterium | reverse complement strand
CTACGCCCCCCCTCGGCCGCCGGGCCCGTCTCTAGGTGGCGGGTGTCAATGCGGCGGAAGGGAGCGGTCCACAGCCTTGACAGATCCGCCCCCGCAGGCGTAGGGTCGGCCCGCAGACAAAGCGGGGACCGAAGGTGTTTGCGCACCCCCGGCCCCCTAAGCGAATCGGTGAACAGAGCACCGACCGCCTGCTAGGAGGCTTCCACTCCGTCGCTCGCGTTCCTTGTCTCTTTCGCCGGTCGCACCAAATCGACCGAGAGGAACAGAGGCTCATGGCAACGATTGAGATCCTGGCACCGTACGTGCCCTACCTGAAGGCGGCAGCGGTCTACACGCTGGCCGAAGAAGCCAGCCGCCTATGTGACGGCGAACGCGACCTTTGGGAGGCGGAGAACGGCCCAGAGAGCAAGCGCGAGTCGGCGAAGGAAGACCTGGCCAACATCCGGCCGTATCCTCGACCGGATGATCCCCCTCGCCCAGAAGATCCTCGCTTTGCCCAACGAGGACGTGTCCCTCGAGGACGCCGACCCGCACCTCGGGTACTGCCTGATGCACAACCTGGCGGCGAAGATCATCGGCTCCAGAATCGCGGGAAAGTTGGAGTACCTACCGATGCCCGAGGAGGTCCCGCCGCTGTCGGAGACTCTGCGGTGGGCGAGCGCGGAGAGCATCCGGCTGGAAGCGCTGGGGATCGAGGAAGTCCGCCACGAGCGCGAGGGAGCGCCGGCCTGATGGCCACCGGAATCACCATGGGGGCTGGGTCTTCGGACCCGGCCCCGATCTCTAGGAGGACGTGATGGCAAAGCGAAGCTATGGAAGCGGCTCCCTCTATATCCGAACAGACGCCGCCGGCGCCGAGGTCTGGTACGGACACTGGCGCCGAAACGGCCGTCAGGTCAAGCGGAGGATCGGCGACAAGCGCGCCCCCGGGGGACGGGACGGGCTGACCCGCCCGCAAGCCGAGGCCGAGCTGCGACGGCTCCTCAGCACCACCCAGGTCAAGCCGGTCAGCGGCGAGCGCCCGACGATCGCCGAGGTGTCCTCCCACTACATCGCCCAGGCCGAGCGACGAGGCCGGAAGCGATCGACCAGGGCGAACATCGAGAGCGAGACACGGGTCCACCTGGAGCCGTTCTTCCGCGAGCGCTCCCTCGACTCGATCGAATCCGCTGACGTTCTTGACCTAATCGCCACGTTGGAAGGCAAGGGGCTCTCGCCGAAGTCGACCCGCAACGTGGTCGCCACCCTCTCGGCTCTCTTCAACTTCGCCAAGGCTCCTCAGCGCCGCTGGGCCTCTGGGAACCCCTGCGAGGGCCTGGAGCTGCCCGCGGTGCCGGAGACGACGGAGATTCGCTTCCTGACGCTCGAGGAAGTCGATGCTGTGGTCGCCAACGCGCCGAAGGGGATGTACCAGGCGATCGACCGGGCGCTGTTCCTCACTGCCGCGATGACCGGGCTGCGCAAGGGCGAGCTGATCGCTTTGCGCTGGAGGGACGTCGACTGGCCCGCCGCTCGCATCCGGGTCCGCCAGAACTTCGTCCGCGGTGAGTTCGGAACCCCGAAGTCCAAGCGCTCGACTCGATCGGTGCCGATGGCCGACGAGGTCGGCGGGACGCTGGAGCGGCTGTTCAGGGGCTCCCGCTTCCAGGGCCACGGAGATCTCGTCTTCGCCCACCCGACCAGCGGAGGGCCGCTGCCGAAGGCCAACGTCACCCGGCGCTTCCGCAAGGCGCTGAAGGCCGCGGGGCTCGATCAGTCCCACCGCTTCCACGACCTGCGCCACACCTTCGGCACCCGGATGGCCGCGGCTGGAGTCCCGATGCGGACCCTGCAGGAGTGGCTCGGGCATCGCGACCTGGCTACCACCCAGATCTACGCCGACTATGCCCCGAGCGCCGCCGAGGGCGAGATGGTCGCCCGTGCATTCGAGCGCCCGTCTATCGAGCAGCTCACCGAGCGTGACCATGCGTGACCCTGAGCCGAGGGTTGCCGCTGGACCGCCAGCGGAACGGCAACGGCGCGGGACGCGGAACGTCGAGCCGCGCGCCGGCGCCACCGCCATGCCCGTGGTAGCAATCTTGGTAGCAATCTGAGCAAATCTGAGGGAACCTCAGAGAACCTCAAACCATCGAATAGCAGCGAAAACGCTCCTAGCTGTTCCCGTTGGTCCGGTTCAAATCCGGGCGCCCCGATTGAGACGTTGAATCTCCGGCCCTCGTCTATCTCCATCCCGAAACGCCCGGTTAGGGTTTCGCAATTGCGACGAT
>JBBQZL010000278.1:0-2307 GCA_038207745.1 Solirubrobacterales bacterium | reverse complement strand
TTCCGGACACGACAACGTCCACATCGAACCCGGTTCAGTCGACTGTCGTCGTGGTCAAGAGCCCCCCCGAGGCGACAATCCGCTTCGGCGAGGCCGGCTCTGGTGATCTTCTGACCAAGGATCCGATCGAGAAGATGACTCTGCTGCCAGGCAAGCGGCCGGTTGCGATCTTCCTCGGGACGTCTGACGGCGGCAGGAAGGTCGTCTTCAGCATCTCTCCCAACGTCCACAAGATCATCGGCGAAGGCAGCTGCTCGGGCCCCCGGAAGCAATGCGGGTATCTGGTCATGAAGCCCGGTCAGGCGGCGAATCTCTTCGATGATGCGCGCCTGATCATCTGGCGTCTCAACGTCGTCGGCATTGATCAGACGGTCAAGTTGCGAAAGGTCGACAGCAGCTTCCAGGGAAAAGGTTAGCCAATCGGGTGTTTCGCCGCTTCATTTAATGAAGCCATGTAGCTATACTCAGTGAAGCGAGGTTCATGGTGAGCCTCAGGAGCCAAACACTGACGATGAGCGCAATCAGCAACTCCCAATGCCCCGTCTGTCGCACTGCCGATGTGATCTCCGGCAAGTGGACCCTCTTGGTGATCCGCGATCTCGCCGCCGGCAGCAGCCGGTTCTGCGAGCTTGAGCGCTCTCTCGAGGGCATCAGCCCGCGAACCCTCTCGCTCCGGCTCCGCGCTCTCGAGGAGCACGGCATCGTCGAGCGACACACCTTTCCCGAAGTACCCCCGCGGGTTGAGTACGCGCTGACCGACAAGGGCACCGCCCTTGTCCCCCTGATCGAAGACATGCGCCGTTATGGGGACCACTGGCTGGCTGTTGACTCGCAGCCCGAGGCGGCCGCAGTCTAGGCCCCAAGATCGGGCCGATCGGGCTGGCGCACGCTCCGGCCGGTTGCCTGCCAGGGCGTCGATAACCTGCAACTCGTCGTGCATGCGAAGGAGCGGGACGGGGGTGCGAGAACCGTCTCCCTTGTGAAGGATCCCGTTCTAGATCAAGCGATGCGAACCCTTGCCGCCGAGGCGGCGACCCGGTTCAGCACTCTGGTCGCGAGTGGGGAGGAGATTCCCTTCGATGTCGCCGAGGACTCGGGTGACTCGGCATTCTTCTACTGCTACGTCCCGCTCACCGCGCGCTTCATCGGCGAGCGAACCGGCGAGATCCGCTCACTTCCCGCTTTCACGCCTGCCTGCACGGCGGTCAGCTCGGCCGGCGTTGCCGCGCCATATCTCGAATCCCGCGGGATCCCGGTGCCGACGGCGCCGAACTCCCGTGCCTCGCTGATGCTGACCACCTTCATCACCGAACTCTGGGAGGGCAGTGCCGAGTTCTCACTCGATCGGGCCCGGTTGGACCTGGCGCTTGCCAAGCTGGACGCCGACACCCGCGAGGTGGACCAGACCGACGTCCTTGTTGCGCCGATCGCGGGCCTGCAGATGTCCGTTTCGCGGATCGACCTCCCGAATGGTGTGCAGATCATCAGGGCCGACGGTGTCGACGCACCGATCGAGGCGATGCGGAGCGAGGGGATGAACCGCGCCGCATGGCAGCCTCAATTCCTCGCACTGGTCGAACCTGACGCAACCGAGGACGGTCCCGCCGGAGCGATCCGCCGTCTGCACGAGCTGATCACCGTCATGCACATCTTCAAGGAGGGCTCCGTAGGACTCGGGCCGCATGCCTTCTTCCCGACCGGCGATCGCAAGTGGCGGCGTATCGCCACCGATGCCGCCCCGGTTCGGCCCGGTTTCTACACGCTGACCGAAAGCGAGGCCAACCGCCTGGCCGAGTTCGCGACCGAGATCGGCGATCGCCTTGACGATCCGGGCCTGAGCTGGCCGCTGGCGCGATTTGAGATGGGTTGCGGGCGCCCGACGGTCTTCGAGGCGGTCTCTGACCACTTGCTTGCCCTCCATTCCGTTCTTGACGGCGCCGGCACCGTTGACGCTCCGCTCTCTGTCCGAGCAACCGAGCTGATCGCGGACTCCACCTCGCGGGCGGACGTCCGCGGAAGATTCGAGCGGGTCGAAATGCTCGAGAGGAGCCTGATGCGCGGTCAGGGCCGGGATGGCCAGAACGAAACCTCCGGGGCTCTCGAACTTGCCCGGTGGCTGGAGGAGGGGTCGCGCTCGATCCTGCGGTCCGCCGTCCTTGACGAGCTTGGCGGAGACGTACTCTCGACGGTCGATGAGTCGCTCATCGTTGCCGGCCTTGCCGCCGGCGAGGGCAGCATCTCCGAGATGGGCTCAACCGACGAATGGGACGCGATCCCCGCTGCCGCGGAGATCGGTGAAGACTTCTG
>JBBQZL010000277.1:0-2310 GCA_038207745.1 Solirubrobacterales bacterium | reverse complement strand
AAAGGCGCGACCTACTCTTGGCCGACAGCGAGGTTGAACGGCTCGATCTCGCCGAGCCTGTCAACGAGGTAGATGGTGCTCCCATAGGGAAATGCCTCCCGGACGTCGCGGCCGAGCGCCACGGCGGCAAGGGCAGTCCCCGCGATCCGGTAGACATCGCGGACGACCCCCACCTGGAAGAGTGAGCGAGTATCGCTGGTCAGGTCGCCGTCGCCGGCGCGGAAGGTGAGGTTGAGGTCGCCGCGGATCCCTCCCGCCGCTACCGCGATCGCGATGTTCTCGATCTCATCAGAGGTCACTGCCGCCAGACCTCGTGCGCGATCGATCGACAGGCGCCGCAGCAGACGCTGGCTGCTGCCGGTGCCGATCACGACCGGCAGACCTTGATCCCGCGCCCTCGGGATGTTTTTGGCGTCCGGATTCTGCTCGACCGCGACTACGGGCACCCCGAGCTCACGCAAGAGGCCACACAGCCGCAGACCGACCTGGCCGAGCCCGACCACGACTACATGGCCGCGGCGCGGGACGGCGGAGCGACCCAGGATTCCGGTTAGCCGCGGATCGAGCAAGCGGTTGACCAGTCCCGCGGTTAGAACGGCGACGAAACCGATGCTAACCAGCATTCCGATGGCCGCGACAAGCTTGAACCACCCCTCGCCACTGTCGGCCGCCGGATTGGGGCCGGCCGTCACCGTGACCTTCGCGACCGAATAGAACGCGTTGATGAAGGAGGAGCCATCCGCGAGCGTGGTCAGCAGTGTCTCGGCGGCGAATACGGCAAACACACCCGCGATGCCGACCACCAGGATGCGCGCGCTCGAATCGAAGGGATGGGCCAGCGCCCGCAAGCTCCCCAACAGCCTGCGCGCAAGGCTCGGGGTCGACCAGGTCGCGGGAACCAATTGAGGCTCGCCATCGACCAGCCTCACACCCTTTGACGCCGTGGGAGCGCGTAGCACCGACTGGAGCCCCGGGTCAAGACAGGGACCAGCGAATGCCGACGCAACTACGTCGGCCATCGAAAGAACGTGGACGTTGTCGACCGACTCCTCCAGGTGGGCGGCGACATCGCGGTCGAAGATCGTCACCAAGGCCGGGATTCCCGGCCGCACGTGTGCGACGACGAGCGCCAAGCGCAGGGAGACATGATCGAAGCGGGACACCACAACGACCCGGTCGACGTCGTCCTCCAGCGCCTCACGGATCTCGCGATCGGTCGGCTCGCCCAGGCGGCGAACCGAGGCGCCGCCGGCCTGCAGGGCCTGCTCGGTTGCGTCGGCCAAGCGCCCTTGGCCGATCAGCAACGCCCAGGTTGGCCTCGTTGCAGCCATAGGGTATGAGTATCCCGCTATGCCTACCGGCAACCAAGCAAGTCGCCAAACGCGCCGACTCGGGGCAGCCTTCCCGACTCTCAATCTCCGCGTACGAGTGCAACTACGACCGTCCCGTTGAGATCGATCAGGACCAAGCGGTCGGGTGACTGGAAGGCGAAGACCGATCAGCCAGCCTCCAGCGTGACGAGGCGCGATCGACTCGGCGGGTTGATTCACGAGTACCGCGCTGCGGCCTGAGCTGATCCGGGTCCGGCCCGCGGGGGTGTGTGCCACGCGCTCGCCAGCGCCCTGCTCATCTATCCGCATGCCGCTGCCGGGCCTGGCACCGGACCGGTAGCCCGATCCCAGACGGAACTTCTAGGCGATCAGATCCGTCGGATCGAGGATGAAGACCTCACACATCATGTCGGGGTCTTGTTGGTTGCCGCTCATGAAGCCGATTACCTTGCGGCCGGTTGCCTGTTCGACAACCTCCTCGAATCGCTTTCGCATCAAGTCCTGGAACTCCATCCGCTGTTCGATCACCGCCGCGCCGCGTCCGCCGTCGAGCAGCGTCTGCTCGACCCGGCTGAAGCCGCCGCGCAGGAGACAGACCACCAAGTCGTCTTGGTATATAGGACTTGACGCGGGTCGGTCCGCGCCCGTAGAACTCCTTCAACAGCGCGACGAGGCCGTCGGAAATCGCGGTCAGCTCATCACCGTGGCGCTGGATGCTTTCGATATCTGGCTGGCTCATCGGGCTCCAATCCACCTGCGAGGAACAGCGATATTACCCTCGGGCGCTACGCTGCATGAACCGTTCGCTGGGTTCTTCCCCCCTCTGCCTCGCGCGCGCTCCTAGCCAGAGGTCGAGAAAGAAGGCCAGTCATGTCGGCCGTGAACCCACCTCTGCACGGGAAGGATCTGCTTGCGGCAGTGACCGATTCGATGGTCGCCCTGCACGAGCGCTATCACCACCGTGCCCCGGTCAGCGCCA
>JBBQZL010000276.1:0-2315 GCA_038207745.1 Solirubrobacterales bacterium | reverse complement strand
TTGGTCTCCACGAACGGTCCGTCGGTCGTCAGCGTGCGGCCATCCTGAACCCGCACCGTGGTCGCGGAATCAGGCGACTCGAGCTGATTGCCGGCGGTGACTCCGTCGGCCTCGCGGATCGCCGTGTAGTCGTCCATGATTCGGCGCTGTTCGTCCTCGGACAACCCCGCCCAGCTGTCTGCAGCATCGCCCTGGAAGATCAGGATCATGTACTTCAGCGTTCCTCCTTTGGAGAGTGTTGTCGCTCTTGAGACGAACGGGAAGCCCCGAATCGGACAGGCTATCCGGCAGAAATGCCCGAGGCTGAACTTGGGTCCGGGGCCGAAGTCCGTCGCTCGGTAGACGCCACGCTGCGGGCGCATGCTCGGCCTCGGGATCTTCGCGGCGGTCTTTGCCGTCTACGGTCTCATCGCGGTGCGGTGCGCGCCGAGCGGGCGGGCATCTCGCGTCCGCTGAACTTCGTTGCGGCCGGTGCGGTGGTGGTCCTGACAGGGGCGACGCACCCACTTTCCTCCGGAGAGCCGGCAAGCCTCCTGCTCAGCCTCGCGGAGATTGCGCACACGCACCCTGGCCTCGCTCGTTCACGCCCTCGCAGAAGAGTTCGGCATTCGTGCCGTTCGACAGGCCGCGGCATAGTGGCCACATTTGTATGGCATGGCCGAGAAATTCTGGACCGACACCGGCGGCTGAGAGGCCTCCCTGCGGTTGAGCCAGCTAGGTTGACTGTCCACCTAGGTGAGAAGAGCGCCAGTCGATGATCCGCTCCTCTCTCCAGTCAGGAGTTTCAATGAAGAAGATCAGAAGCCTCGCGCTTTTCGCCCTCGCCCTGCTCGCGCTGTTTGCGATCGGATGCGGGAGCAGTGACAGCAGTGACTCAAGTGCCGAAGCACTGTCAAAGGCCGACTACATCGCGCAGGGCAACGCGATCTGCAAGGCGGGCAACGATGAGTTGGCGGCAGCCGCGAAGGAGATCGGAAGCAACCCGAGCAAGGATCAGATAATCGCGTACGGAAACGACACGCTGATCCCGAATCTCGAGGATCAGGCCGCATCACTTCGTGCACTCGGCACCCCCGAGGGTGACGAGGACACGGTCAATGCGATCTATGACGCACTCGACAAGGGCATCGCTGCAGTCAAGGCAGACCCGGCGGTACTCGTCGCCACCGACGATCCGTTCAGCGAGGCAAATGACCTGGCAGCGGCGTACGGACTCAGCGGCTGCGCAGGCTGATCCAAACCATTTGGAAAGCACCGTTCCGGGGGCGCCCAGAGTGGCGCCCCCGGGCAATTCACGGGCTGGGTCCGGGCCGCTGGGAATCCGGCATCGGGACAGCGGCCCAATCGAATCCGCCGTGCTTGAGCTTCAGCTTTCCGGACCCGGCTGACCGGAGGCTCTTGAGCTCGGGCAGATACCTGGCGGCGAAGTTGAGCTGATCCTCGCGGCCGCCGAAGTCGCCGGCGTATAGGCGCATCAGCCGAGGCAGGATGACGCGGCGCTCCTCAGCATCGACCCGGGACTCCTGGGTCATGTAGGAGCGGGTCGCCAGCTCGAGCTGGATTTCCAGATCCTGCTCGTCATAGGACTCGATCGGCGGACAGGATCTCGCCCCGCAGTTGAGCGCGAAGTGGATCCTCGGATCCACCTTCGACGGTGCCGACATCGCGCGGGGGTCCGATGACTTGAGGGCTCGCGAGACCTGGAGGGGCGCGCGGCTGTTGCGGCGCAGAACCCCGTGTTCGATCAGATTGAGCGAGAATGGAAGCGCGCCCAGTTCATAGCCGAATCTGGAAAAGAGCTTTGGAGACCTGAGCACACTCCCGGCCACTGGCATCAGGTGCCGGGTATGAAGGAGCAGGGCGTTGTATACGTTGATCCAGAAGGCGATTCGCTCTTCGTCGGTCTCGAGCCCAAGCGGGTCAACGATCCGAAGCTGCCCGGCCAGGTCCTCCAGACGGGAGTGCCCGATCGGCGCCTTCAGCACCCGGGCCTCGCCCAGAAGCCGGCGCGACAACTCGACCGGTTCAAGCAGTTCCGAGTTCGGTCCCACGGCCCCGGAGTTGAGTATCTCGATCTTGCTCACCCCAGAGATCCAAGCAGAAGGGCGATCCGGCCAATCGCGATCAGGGGTTGACCGCGCAATACTCGTGTACATGACCACTCCATTGATCGAGTTTCCCGCCAACGATCCCGCCCGTGCTCTGAAGTTCTGGCAGGGGGTGTTGGGAGTCGAACTCGCGCCGAGGACCGACGAGCAGGGGTCGGGCTGGGAGATCGAGAGCGACGGATTGCGGATCGGCGTCCACGAGCGAGG
>JBBQZL010000275.1:0-2350 GCA_038207745.1 Solirubrobacterales bacterium | reverse complement strand
TCGAAGGAGGATGGATAGCCGAGCACGTCATGAGGATTGACCAGCGAGACGATCAGGCAGAACGGCTCCGGCAGATTCTGCTGTGCGAGCCAGCGCTCCACCTGCCGGGTGTAGTCCTCATCCCAGCCCTCATGCGTCGTCCCGGCGTTGCCGCCACCGAAGTGCTCCGCCTTTGCGTCACCACCCGTGTCCGGCGGCTCCCAGCCGGCGAATCCGAAGTCGCGTTCGATCCGCTCGGAGTCCTCTGCACTCCATGACTCTCCGTTGAGTGGCTTGGTCAGGTGCCACTTGCCCTTCAGGACGACCTCGTATCCGCGCTCTCGGAGCAGCGTCGCGATTGTCGGGGTCCCCGCGGGTAGTTCGGGCTCGTCGCCGCTCCTCGGGCCGGTCCTCAGCAGGCCCCGGAGAAAGGCCTTTCCGAGTCGCCGGCGCGGGACCTCGCCGTTTCGCGCGAGCCCCCAGAGCGTCCTCAGGACATCCGGGATGTTGCGGGGGTTCGGGTGTAGGTCCCCCTCGGTCATTGTCAGCCTGACGCCGTGCCTCGAGGGATAGGCGCCGGTGAAGAAGGTCGCGCGACTCGGCGAGCACATCGAGGTCGCGGTGAAGGCGTGGGTGAAGGTGACGCCGGTCCTTCGCAGCTCCGCGTCGGCGGGGGTCAGTCTGTCGAGCCACTCGGGGTCCTCGGGCCAATGCTGCGCCTGGCGCTGCTGGTCGGTGACGATCAGGATTATGTTCGGCGGGCGATCTGGCATGGGCGGACGATATCGGTGCCGCGCGACCATGAGAGGATTCATCGATGGACGAAGCGGATGCAGCCGGCCCACCTTCGCTGAGCGGAGGCTGTCTCTGCGGGCAGGTCCGGTTCGAGCTGGCCGAGCCGGCGCGGGCCGCGAGCTACTGCCACTGCACCCGCTGCCAAGGACGGACCGGGACGGCTTCTTCGGCCCAGGCCCAGATCGACGGGACAAGCTTTCGCCTCGTCCAGGGTGCCGAACTCGTCAAGGCCTGGCGACACCCGGACGGCGGATTCGAGAAGTGCTTCTGTATCGATTGTGGTGCCCACCTCTTCAGTCGCAACCCGGATAAGCCGGATCAGATGGCGATCCGGATGTCGGCCTTCGATGGCGACCCCGGTGTGCGGCCGAGCTGGCGTGCATGGGTCGACAACGCAGCCGTTTGGGAGCAGATCCCGGATGATGGTCTCGAGCGCTTTCGCCACCGCCGGCCCTGAGCGCGAGCCGTGGGTCGACCGGGGGCTGATCGCCCTCGCGGTCATCTACTTCGCGGTCGTCGCGGCCGGTGTAGCAGGGCATGGGCTCGAGGCAAGCGCCGAAACGATCGGTGACGGAAGGGTCTGGTTGCTGTTGACGAGTTCTCTTCGCGTCTCCGGCTCCTGGCACGGGGCACAGCTGGCAATCGGCGTGGTCAGCGCCGCAGTCGTGATCTCACGCGAGGGTCCGCGCCTCTGGTGGCTGGTGATCCTGCTCGGCCAGATCGTCTCCGCACTCGTCGCCTACGGAATCATCGCGATCGCAATCGCGTTTGGTTCGGGGTCCGCGAAAGCAGCCGCGGGCCATCACGACTTCGGAATCTCAACCGTCCTCGCCGCAACCCTCGGCGCACTTCTGGTCAGTGGGCTGACCGTGCCCCGGATGGACAGCGGCGAGCGCCGGCCAGTGGACCTGGTCGCAATCCTCGGCGGGGTTTTCGGGCTGATCGGGATGGCCGCCATCTCATTTGGCTGGTACCACGCGGAGCACCTTCTTGCCTTTGCAGTCGGGGCCCTGGTCACCCGGTGGTGGGTTGCGGGAGGCAGGCGACTCCCGGATTGACCGGACCCTGACGGTAGTGTCGCGGCGATGGATTTTGCACTCGCGCTTGCCGCCGCCCTGCTGTTTGCGTTCGGCACCGTACTCCAGCAACGGGTGGCGACGACTGTCTCCGACGATGATGCGATGAAGGCCGGGCTGCTGATCCGCCTGGCCAAACGGCCGCTCTGGCTCGCGGGGATCGCGGCCGACGGCTTGGGTTTCCTTTGCCAGGCAGCCGCCCTCGCGGTCGGACGGCTCACCTTGGTCCAGCCGTTGCTGGCGACCAGTGTCGTCTTTGCCCTGCCGATCGCGGCGAAGCTGGATGGCCGTCGTGTAAACCGCAACGACATCAGGGGCGCTGTCGCGGTCACCGGTGGCCTGGCGATGTTTCTCGTCCTTGCCGATCCGACCGGCGGCGTCGACAATGCCTCGGCGCTCGGCTGGATCGTCACCGGGGCCGTCGCCGCGGTTCTGTGCGGCGCCCTAGTCATCGCATCGAAGGGGCGACGGCCCGCATCAAGGGCTGCGCTGCTCGGCAC
>JBBQZL010000274.1:0-2351 GCA_038207745.1 Solirubrobacterales bacterium | reverse complement strand
TTGGTGCCCTTCCAGATCAATCTCCACTATATCGATGCCGATCCGGCTTCGACGTTTATGGGCGAGACCCGGGACGAACGAATCGAAGAGTTCCTCGAGGAGAACGATTGCCCAGTGCTGGCGTTGTACGAGGGCTCGTGGGTGCGGGTCAGCGGCGAGACGGCCGAGGTCACCGGCCGGGCGCGCCTGTTCCAGCGCGAGGGCGGCGGCACCTTCTGTGACGGTCTCGACGCATCCCGACTCCTGCACCTCATGCCGACCTTCGACGGCGGGAGACGGCCCAGGCGAGGGGGATCGGCATGCTGAGTACCGCGGTCGTCTACTGCGAAGCGAACTTCGGTGCCCCCGACGGCAAGACCGCCAACGGCTTGGTGCGCCATTCCGAGAAGTACCAGATCCTCTCGGTGATCGATAGTGAGAAATCCGGTCTCGATGCCGGCGAAGTGCTCGGCGACGGACCGGATGGGATCCCGATCTGTGCCGATCTTGCGCACGCGATCGCGCTGGCCGGGCGGGTTCCCGACTTCTTCATCGTCGGGATGGCGTCCTTGAGCGGCATGCTCTCGACCACTGAGCGTCGCGTCGTGCTCGAGGCCATCGGCCGCGGGATGAACATCGTCAACGGCCTCCACGAGTTCCAGAACGACGACCCGGAGTTCGCGGCAGCGAGAGAGGCACACAACGTGACCATCCTCGACGTGCGCCGCCCACGCGAAAAGAAGGACCTGCGGATGTTCAGCGGCCGCATCTCCGAGGTCACCTGTCCGCGGATCGCCGTGCTCGGCACCGACGGCGCCATCGGCAAGCGCACTACCGCGACGATCCTCACGCGAGCGCTCAACGATCGCGGGATCAAGGCGGTCCTGGTCGGCACGGGACAGACCGGACTCATCCAGGGCGCCCGCTACGGCGTGGCGCTCGACGCCATCCCGTGCCAGTTCTGTTCGGGCGAGATGGAAGCCACCGTCGTGGAGGCCTTCGAAGGCGAGCATCCAGATCTGATCATCATCGAAGGGCAGGGGGCGCTGAGTCATCCTGCCTATCTGACATCGAGCTTCATCTTGCGCGGCAGCCCGCCCCACGCGGTCATCTTGCAGGATGCGCCGGCGCGAAAGATGTTGGGTGACTACCCCGATATGCCCATGCCGACGCCCGGGAGCGAGATCCACCTCATTCAGACCTTCGCCGATACGAAGGTCATCGGCCTCGCCATCAATCATGAGCGCATGACCGATTCCGAGGTCACCGCGGCGATCAAGCTGTACGAGTCTGAGCTCGGCATCCCCGCCACCGATGCGCTCACACGGTCACCTGAGCGGTTGGTCGACATGGTGGTGCACGCGTTCCCGGAGCTTGAGGCGAAGCTGGCGGTAGTCACCACCTAGTCTAAACCTTAAGTCGACGCTTAGACTTCTTCCGAGAGTTGCGCTGTCTTGCCTGCAAAACGGCGGTTTCTACAATCAGATTCGTTCGACGCGCGGGTCCGTTCCCGCTCGGCTCCGGCTAGGGCCGGGCGCCCCCTCGCATCTCATTGGGCTGATCCGTCCGGTCGAAGTGCGACAGTCAGCCGATGCCGAGGATCAGCGCAGCAAGGGAGAGGTGCCCGAGGCCTGAGCACGCGGGCTCGCGGGTCAAGCTGGATGGCACCTACGGGAAGCCCGGTCATCGGCGACAGCGCTACAAGTGCTCGCCCCGAGGGGGCGGCAAGCCGCACGTCTTCACCGAGCTCTTGCCGCGAGAGGAGTCGTGGCGCAGCTCCTGCGAGCACTGTGAGCGACCGGTCGAGCAGCGCGAGGGCCCGCAGGCCCCTCGCCACTACCAGTTCGTCGCCAAGGGAATCGCCGAAGCGCTTCACGCGGTGGGTGCCGGCAGCACCTATATGCGCGCCTCTCGCGTCACCCGAGATCGCGCTCGGCGCCTTCGCTTTGATGTCGAGACCGGTGAGCTGCATGAGTCCGATCATGGCCAACTCGTCGCCGACTGGGTGGAGCCGTTCGCGGCGGTCGTCTTCGAGCCCTCCCGTCCGGCCGCGTGGCCGGCAGAGGGTTCGCTGTTGCTTGACCACCTGCCTTTCAGGGTTCGGGCCCTGGACCCCAGCGAAAGGCGGATCCCGGCCGGCAGGGTGGCCTTCGACGTGTTCTGCGGCGTCGGCTTCTACGCCGGCAAGCCGAGGCTCTGGCTCGCGCAGGCGTTCGCAAGCGCCCACCCCGCGAACTGGCGCGCCTTCCTCGGCTCACTGCCCGGTGAGCCTGAGAGGATCGTCTGCGATGGCCACGGTGGCATGCTGCAAGCGATCGCGGCACGCTGGCCGCAGGCGGAGCTACAGCAATGCGAATGGCACCTGGAGGACG
>JBBQZL010000273.1:0-2398 GCA_038207745.1 Solirubrobacterales bacterium | reverse complement strand
TGTGGTAGACAACGACCGTGACGTCGTCTATCTTGCATCGGGTGCGTTGCCCCCACTGTTCCGAGCAGGAAACCCGCGTTCGAGAGAGCCGGCCTGCCGACGAGGGCGGCTCCGTTCGCCGCCGCAGGGAGTGCTCGAGCTGCAGCCATCGCTTCACCACCTACGAGCGCTACGAGCGGGGCCCGCTCTACATCCGCAAGCGTGGTGGAGACCGCCAGGCCTTCGACCGCGAGAAGCTCCGTGGTGGGCTTTTGCGGGCTGCACACAAGCGGCCGATCGAGGATCGGGCGATCGACGGGATCGTCGACCGGATCGTCGCCGAGATCGAGAAGGCCGGAGGAGAGCTTGAGGCAAGCCGGGTCGGCGAGATGTGTCTCGAAGGGCTTCATGCCCTCGACCGCGTCGCCTATCTCCAGTTTGCCGCCGTCTACAAGCAGTTGAACGTTGAAGAGGTCCGCGCTGAGCTGGCCTCGATGTCAGAAGTCCCAGAAGTTCCCGTGTTTGCGGGATCGCATTCCGACGGTTCTGTCCGGTCGTCAAGCGATCCTGCATAGTCACCCCCAGTTGCTGATTTAGAGGAGAGGAAAAGGATGCCGAAGACCGCCGCAGGTGCTGCCGCGAATGTCCGCCAGGGAATGGAGATCACACGCCGATTTTCACGAGAGGGTGTTCACCCGTTCGACGAGATCGAGTGGGAGATCCGTGATGCGGTGATCGGGGATCCGGCCAATCCGGCCTTCGTGCAGCGCGGCGTCGAGTTTCCGAAGTCCTGGTCGCAGAACGCGACCAACATCGTTGCCCAGAAGTACTTCCGCGGCCAGCTCAACACCGAGAAGCGCGAGAACTCAGTCAAGCAGATGATCGGCCGGGTCGCCGGGACGATCGCCGGGTGGGGCCGCGAGGGCAACTACTTCGCCACACCGGCAGACGCCGACGCCTTCGAGGCGGAGCTGACCTCGATCCTGCTGATGCAGAAGGCGGCCTTCAACTCGCCGGTCTGGTTCAACGTCGGGTTCGAGGAGCATCCGCAGTGCTCGGCCTGCTTCATCCTCAGCGTCGAGGACACGATCGAGTCGATTCTCGACTGGAACACCCGTGAGGGGATGATCTTCCGTGGCGGCTCGGGGTCGGGAATCAACCTCTCCAACATCCGCGGCTCGGTCGAGCACCTCTCCAAGGGCGGCCTGGCATCCGGCCCGGTCAGCTTCATGCGCGGCGCCGACGCCTGGGCAGGCACGATCAAGTCCGGCGGCAAGACACGGCGGGCGGCAAAGATGGTCGTGCTCAACATCGACCATCCCGACATCGAGGACTTCATCGCCTGCAAGGCGCGCGAGGAGGAAAAGGCGCTTGCGCTTCGCGATGCCGGCTTCGACATGTCGATCGACGGTGACGGCTTCACCTCGATCCAGTACCAGAACGCCAACAACTCGGTCCGGGTCACGGACGAGTTCATGGAAGCGGTTGCCGCGGGCGAGGATTGGGACCTGCTTGCACGCAAGGACGGCTCGACCACCAAGACGCTCCCGGCCCGTGAACTGATGAACCAGATCAGCGACGCCGCCTGGCGCTGCGCCGACCCGGGAGTCCAGTACGACACGATCATCAACCGTTGGCACACCTGCCCGGAGTCGGGGCGGATCAACGCCTCCAACCCCTGCTCCGAGTACATGCACGTCGATGACTCGGCCTGCAACCTGGCCTCGCTCAACCTGATGAAGTTCCGCCGCGCGGACGGCAGCTTCGACGTCGACGAGTTCGTCCACGCCGTTGACATCGTCCTCCTGGCCCAGGAGATCGTGGTCAGCCCATCCAGCTACCCGACCGAGCCGATCGCCGCCAACGCGAACGCCTTCCGCCAGCTCGGCCTCGGCTACGCGAACCTCGGCGCCTTCCTGATGTCGAACGGCATGCCATACGACTCGGATCAGGGTCGCGCTGTCGCTGCCGCGATCACCGCGCTGATGACCGGGCGCGCATACCGCCAGTCGGCGCAGATCTCGGCCGACGCAACCGGTCCCTACGACGAGTACCCGAAGAACCGGGTCCCGCACAACGCGGTGATGCGGATGCACCGGGACGCCTCACACGAGATCGATGCCTCTGCGGTCGAGGAGACGCTGCTGAAAGCAGCGCAGCAGGCCTGGGACGAGGCGGTCGAGCTCGGTGAGGAGCACGGATACCGCAACGCGCAGGCGACGGTGCTGGCCCCGACCGGCACGATCAGCTTCCTGATGGACTGCGATACGACCGGCATCGAGCCGGACTTCTCGCTGGTCAAGTTCAAGGAGCTCGTCGGCGGCGGCAACATGACGATCGTCAATCGCTCGGTGCCGCTGGCGCTGCAGACGCTGGGCTACGAGCCCGCCGAGGCAGAGCAGATCGTCGCCCACATAAA
>JBBQZL010000272.1:0-2463 GCA_038207745.1 Solirubrobacterales bacterium | reverse complement strand
CCGGGCCCCTCGACGAGGTTGCGGGCGGTGGAGGAGGAGAAGGTCAGATGCCTGGACCTCTTGAACGTGCGCTTCATCGGGCCGACTTCGTAGATGGGCAACGAGCCTACAGACGCCGCGAGACACGGCTCAGATGACCGCGGAGTTCGGCAATCCCCATTTCGCGGGTCAGGAGGAGGCCGAGGCAAAACGCAGTTCCCCCGGAGACAATTCCGAGTATCCAGTCGGACAGAACCATCGAACTCGACCCGAAGTACCACATCGGAATCGCCATCATCGCGGCCGAAACTCCTGCGCGAATGGTTGTCCAGAGAGGTTCCTTCAGCGAGAGGCCAACCCGCCCGCGCAGTATCCACAGATGCGCCGGAACATAGATTGCAAAGGCCACGCCCGATGCGATTGCTCCACCAATGATTCCGATCTTCGGAATCAGGATCAGATCAAGTGCGAGATTGATCACGACCGTCACGATTGCGAGTGGGATCCGCTTCTTGGCCTCGCCGACATAGTTGACACCGATACTGACAAGCGCGGCTATTCCGAGCAGAAAGATGTATGGCCCCAGTGCGCGCAGAACGTCTGACGACTCGGCGAACTCGGAACCGAGCACGAGACCGATGATCGGTGTCGCCCAGACGACCAGCACGACCGTCGCAAACGCCTGAAAGAGAATCAGCCATCTCAGCGCCGCCTGGAATGAGCGCGGGTCCGATCGGGAACCGTCGCTGTTGGCCAATCGGGGCGCGAATCCGCTCGCAAGCGCATTGCCCACGTATGCCACCATCGTCGTCAACCGAAGCGGGGCTTCGAAGAGGCCGGCCGGGCCCGCGCCCAGGTATGCGCCGATAACCAGTACGTCCAATCGCGAGAAGAGAGTCATCGCCCCGTCGATCACCGTCAGTGCGAGTGCGTAGCCGAGGATGCTGCGGACCCGGCTTCCCCTCGCCTCGCTCTTCTCGTGCCTCCTCGCCCTGATCGCCCGGACCAAAAAGTAGACCGAGAGGACGCCTGCCAGCGCGTAACCCGTTGCCCGCCCGGCGACAGCACCGGTCACGCCGGCGCCGAGCAGCACCAGCCCGATCGAGACGGCTGTTTCGGTGGCGCTCTCGACAGAGGCGATCAGCACGGTCCCCTCATTGCGCGAGGTTGCCTCGAAGTAGGCAACGGCGAGGAACATCATGCTCTGGCCGAAGACCGCGATCGAGATGATGCGAAGCGCAGTCGCTAGTCCGTCGATTCCGTAGGCGTTGCCGATCACGCCCGCAAGTGCGGCCAGCAGGGCCGAAACCAGAGCCGCCGCGATCAGTTTCAATCGCAATGCATCGCGAAGGAAGGCAGCCAGCACCCGAGGGTTCTCGGCGTGGGCGGCGACAAACCTGGCCGTCGATGCCGAGATTCCGATGTCCGACAGCAGAACGACGATCGCCGCGACACCCGTCGCCAGCGCGAACACCCCGTACTCGTCCGGACCGAGGCGCCTGACCAGGAAGATCGTCAGCCCGGCGGTGAACGCGGCACTGACGAGTTGATAGGTGAGCGAGAGTGCCGCATTTCGGCTCTCGCGACGCTCCGGGATGCCCGGTGTGGGGTTAGCGTCTCCTGACATCGGCCAAGACTGTCTCGAGAGGCTCGATCAGATCGTCACGGATGTGTGAGGCTGCGAACGCGCCCGCCCGCACCGTATTCGCCGCACCGACGCTTGGATCAGATTCCAGGATCGAGATCGCATCGGCGAGGGATCCTGGGTCTCCGGGTTGCGTGGCTATTGCGATCTCCTCCTCACCGGCAAGCCTCGCGGCCTCCCCGGGTGCGGAGACGATCACGGGACGGCCGACCGCGCAGTAGTCGTAGAGCTTGATCGGGATTGTCTTTCCGAGCTCTGGAGAGTCCGAAAGGCTGACGAGAAGCGCGTCCGAGGCCCGAAGGTAGCGCCTGGCCTCGCTTCCCGGCACGGGGCCCCGAAACGTGACCTGTCCGGGAGCATCTTTCGCAGCCAGCGCTTCCAATGCCTGCCGTGAGGCGCCATCGCCCAGAACCAGCAGATGGAATCGCGGACCGGCGCGCCGCACCGCCTCGATCGCGACCTCGATACCCTGCGAGAGACCCACGTTTCCTGCATAGGTCAAAAGAAATTGGTCCTCCACGAGATCCAGGTCGGCACGCTCAACCTCGAGTTTCGAGGCGTCAAGCCATTCGCCGGTCGTGCCATTTGGCAGAAGGTGCACTCCCGGCCGGGCTCGAATGCGTTCGATGTGCGCCACAAAGGGATCGGTCACCGTGGTCACCGCGCTCGCATCGCGGTACAGCCACCTTTCCAGACCCGTCGCCGCGCGAAGCAGTCGTGAACTGGCGACCTGGCCGAGTGCACCCGCGACCTCCGGCCACAGATCCCTCACGTCCATGACCCAGGGAATCCGGAATCGACGACTGGTCAGCGCTCCTGCAGCGGCGACGCTCAGGGGT
>JBBQZL010000271.1:0-2474 GCA_038207745.1 Solirubrobacterales bacterium | reverse complement strand
CGCTTCGTCAGCTCGAATCCGTCGACGCGCAGCTTCGTGACCTCGAGAGGCGGCGAGAATCCCTCGATGACAAGGAGAGGAATCTCGATGTGCGCCGGGCGGAGTTGAAGAAGGCCCGGCAGGAGCAGATGCGCGAGCTCGAGAAGATCGGGTCGCTCAGCGCTTCCCAGGCAAAGCAGATCATCCTCAAGAACATCGAGATCGAGGCTCGTCAGCAGGCCGGCTTGACGCTTCAGAGGATCGATGAGGAGACAAAGCTCGAGGCCGAGCGCCGGGCGAGGGGGGTGCTCGCGGTTTCGATGCAGAGGCTTGCCGGCACCCAGGCGGGTGAGACGACCACCAAGCTCGTTCAGCTTCCCAATGATGAGATGAAGGGCCGGATCATCGGCCGCGAGGGCCGCAACATCCGTGCGCTCGAGAACCTCACCGGAGTCGATTTCATCATCGACGAGACGCCATCCGCGGTCCTGCTCTCGAGTTTCGACGGAGTGAGGCGCGAAATCGCCCGGATGACGCTCGAGAAGCTGATCGCCGACGGCAGGATCCACCCCGCGCGCTGCGAGGAGGCCTACGAGCAGTCGAAGGCCGAACTAGACGACAGAATCGTCGAAGAGGCAGAACGGGCCCTCCTCGAGGCCCGCGTGACCGGGGTGCATCCGGAACTGGTCAGGATCCTCGGCCGGCTCCACTTCCGGACCAGCTACGGGCAGAACGTGCTCGACCACCTGGTCGAGTGTTCGCATCTCGCGAGCCTGATGGCAGCTGAGATCGGAGCCTCGCCCGAGGTTGCACGGCGCGCCGCGCTCCTTCACGACATCGGCAAGGCGTCTGGCCACGATGTCGAGGGAACCCACGCAATCGTCGGCGCCCGGCTCGCACGTCGCTACGACGAGCCCGAGGCGGTTGCGCACGCGATCGAGGCGCATCACAACGAGGTCCAACCGCGTACGGTCGAGGCGGTGCTGGTTCAGGCTGCCGATGCGCTCTCCGGGGCAAGACCCGGAGCCCGAGGCGAGTCTCTCGAGCAGTATGTGACGCGCCTCAAGGATCTGGAGGAGATCGCACAGCGCCAGAACGGAGTCGAAAAGGTCTATGCCATGCAGGCGGGCCGCGAGATTCGGGTGATGGTTGATCCCGGAGTCGTCGACGACGAGACGGCCGCAATGATCTCGCATGAGATCGCCACTGCGGTTGAGAAGGAGATGGCCTATCCGGGTCGGATCAAGATCACCGTGATCCGCGAAAGTCGGGCAACCACGTATGCGAAGTAGAGCGGCGGGTTGTCACGCCTCCGCAGTGGATAGGATCCGCGCCGGATGAGCAACCAATTCGTTTTCTACCTATTCGGCCTCTCGCTCGTGTCTATGGCGCTGATCGTCAGCTTCATCGGCATCAGGTCAAAGGGCTTCCCGACCAGAGGAACTCTCGTCGGTCTGCTCGGCCTCTTCGCCGTGCTCGTCCTCGGAACCACGCTCTTCGCGGTCCGGTATTCCAGGGACGAGCAGATCACCCGGCGAAACAAGCAGTCTGAGGCAGCCGACGCTGCCGCGAACGCCGACCTGGCTCCCGGCGCAAGTTCCGGACCGAGCGCGACAGCTCCGGCTGACACCGGCGCCACCGGTGACCAGGGAGGCGGCGCGCAGGCGGGCCTCGGCCCTGGTGGGACCCTTGCGCTGACGGCCGATACGACTGCGCTTGCCTACGAGCAGAAGACGCTGACGAGCAAGTCCGGGGCGATCACAATCAACTTCGAGAATCCGGCGCCGATCCCTCACAATGTCGCGATCCGCAAGGGCAGCGACCAGATCGCGGTCTCGGACACCGTCGCACAGGACAAGACGAGCGTCACGGCCGAGCTCAAGCCTGGGACCTACACGTTCTACTGCACGATCCCGGGCCACGAAGCGGCCGGGATGCACGGCATTCTGACCGTCAAGTAGACGCCGCGCCCGCCTGGCGCAACACTGCCGTCGCTAAGCTGCGAGACCGATGGCGAAGCGATTTCACGTAACCACCTTCGGGTGCCAGATGAACGTTCACGATTCCGAGCGGATGCGCGGAATGCTGGAGTCGCTGGGCTACGACGAGGCCCCGAGCCGTGATCAGGCTGATCTGATCCTCTTCAACACCTGCTCGATCCGGGAGTCGGCGGACACCCGCTTCATCGCGCATCTCGGTGAGGCCAAACGGCTCAAGATCGAGAACCCCGAGCGGGTGGTCGGGGTCGGCGGCTGCTGGGCCCAATCGGTCAAGGAAGAGGTCTTCGAACGCTTTCCCTTCGTCGACGTCGCCTTCGGGCCGGGACAGATCCACCGCCTGGCGGAATTCCTCACCTCTGATTCGCTGTCCGCACAGGGCTACTTCGAGTTCGAGGACTTCTCCGCGCACCTGCCGACCAAGCGCGAGCGCGAGTTCCAGGGCTGGCTGCAGATCTCCCAGGGATGCAACTGCGTCTGCTCCTACTGCATCGTTCC
>JBBQZL010000270.1:0-2537 GCA_038207745.1 Solirubrobacterales bacterium | reverse complement strand
CGGCAACCGCGGAGCCGACCAGCTCACCGGTGTAGGGGTGGTGGTTCTCGAAGCTGCGCCCGCCGGCGCCGTCGGTCAAGCTGCCGCCGATCAACAGGTTCTGCCGCTTCGTTTGCACGGTTGCCATCGTCGCATTCTTCTTTCGCCGGGTGTGTACGCCCTGCGCTCGACCATTCGCCTGTCTCGGCAACCGCGAAGGCTTGTCGGGACGGGGATTTCACCCGATGGACCATCCCCAGTCTCACGGAGGCCGGGTTATGTGGCTTCGGTGTCCTGCAACTTGACGCTACTCGGTAGGGGTTGGTCCTGCTAAACCGCCGCCCGGCCGAGCGAGCCCGGAGGGCGAGTGGAGTCGAGCGGCGGGTCGGCGTTGACCCCCTCGAGGTAGTTCTGCTCGCCAAAGCCCACCTGTCGTTCCGCGATCGTCATCCAACAGGTGGGTGGGCACCACTCCTTGCCTGTGGTATCGCCGACACCGCCTCGGACTTCGGGGGGCGTGACGCAGCCTGATCTCTCGGGTGCCAAGTGGGGTTGGGGTTTTCGGAACCTTCGGCATATGGGGACCACAAAGGGACAAACCAGGATGCAGGCGCACCGGTCCCGGTCACGCTGCCCAGGTCCAAGACACGAACAGGTAGCTCACGTCAGTCAGACGACTCGGCAATGGGCCTTTCGGGCTCGGCGAAGCGCGCCACGGTGAAGGCGATCAAGACCGGCACGTGGATCGCGAAGACAACGAGCGAGAGCGTCAACACGACGAGCGCACCACCGCGCAGGTGGTTTCGCAGGAAGGCGTACTCGATCATTGCGGCGATCGTTGCGTAGGCGAGCAGCGCCCACTTGGCAACTTCGAAGAATCGGCGCCAGGGGAAGTCGGGCACCCGGGTTAAAGCGATCAGGTTGCCGGCGAGCAGCAGGGCCGAGGCTGCCAGCAGCGCGATCGCCGGCCCCAGTGCGACATGCTGGGGCAGGTGAGCGGCGAGGTAGATCCCGCCAATCACGATCAGCGCCAGCGAGGTCATCCCGAGCTGGGTCACGGGTGGCAGGCGGCGCTCGCTCACGCGGCTCCCAGCCTCGTCATGATCACCAGGGTTGCGACCTGCATCAGGCCCAGGATGCCCGCCGCGTAGATGAACCGTTTCATCAACCCTTCGATGACCTCAGGCTTGGGGCGCGGCTTCTTCATCTCGACCAGAACCGCGATGTTTGCCGGCTCCAGAAGGCCCAGGGCGATTACGGCCATCACTCCGACCACGATGTAGCTGGCCACGACCCATCCGTGCAGAGCGAAGTTCGAATCAACCGTGCCGGTGTTGACGCCCAGCTGCCAGCCGGCGGCCAGCGTAACCGTGACCACGGTCGGCATGATCAGGACCATCTTCGGCATCAACCGGGTCGTGAACTCTGCCCGCGCTGGGATCGACATCCGCCCCATGATCGGCCCGAGGACGAAGCCGAGGAAGAGGTCGATAATCGTCCACGAGGCCCCGCCGACTACGTGCAGGAACATCAGCGGCCAGGCCTTGTTCACAGCGATGCCGACGATCAGCAGGACCAGGATGCCGGTGACCAGGATCAGACCCTTGCGCGGGACGATTTCGAAGTCGGGGATCGCTGGCGCCGAGGCGGCGGGGGGCTGGGCCTGCCCCTGAATCGCAGTGGTTGCCGCGGCGCCGTTGGCCATGGCGGGACGATACACGCGGGCCACAGCCGGTGCACCGGCTCCCGCTCGCCCTCCGCCAGCAGGCAAGTCGCTCGGATCCGTCTTCGATGAAGTACTGGCCCTCCACGTAGTGGTCGGCCCCAGCTCGTCGCCGCTGACGACGATCGCCACCCGCGGCCGACACGAGGAGAGAACTGGCTCGCGCCGGTCGAGATCGCGATCGCCTCGCCCTTCGCGAGCCGGCGCTCGCTCGCTCGTCCCGCCCTCGACTCGCCGACGAGATCCGGCCGCGCCGGCGAGCCCGTCGCCGCGGTGTCCGCCGCTTGCACCGCATAGCCGTCCATCGCCGAGTGTCGAAGCCCGGCACCGGCGCGCCCGCCCCGATGTCGTCGGCCACCGATTCTGCCGAGCGCGTGCGCCAGCGGCACCGGCTCGAAGCCAAGACACGAGGCGCGCTCGAGGCTAAGTCGCCGCGCCTCCTCGACGGAGGTCAGCTGATCGCCCCCCGGTCGCCGCCTTCACCACTTCACCAGCCTTAGCCGCCGATCGCGCTCATCGTCCGCCCCGGCCGGCGGAACCCCGGTTCGTTGATGCGGTGTTTCAACTCCTTGCGCCAGACCGCCTCGCGAACCGTCTCGGCCAGCTCGAGGTCGTCGGCGCCCTCCCGTAGGGGTCCGCGCAGATCGGTCTCGTGCAGCGAGAACAGGCAGGTGCGGAGCTTGCCGTCGGCGGTGAGGCGGATCCGGTTGCAGTCGGCGCAGAACGGTTCGGAGACGGGGTTGATGAAGCCGATCTCGCCGCTGCCGTCCTGGAAGCGGAAGACGCGCGCGGTCGCGGAGGGCTCGCGCGGCAGCTCTTCAAGCGGGTGGACGGC
>JBBQZL010000269.1:0-2563 GCA_038207745.1 Solirubrobacterales bacterium | reverse complement strand
CGCGCCGTCCATCTGGGCGGCGCCCGTGATCATGTTCTTGACGTAATCGGCGTGACCGGGGCAATCGACGTGCGCGTAGTGGCGGTTGTCGGTCTCGTACTCGACGTGCGAGGTCGCGATCGTGATCCCGCGCTCCTTCTCCTCCGGAGCGTTGTCGATCTCGGCGAAACTCTGTGCCTCTGCCCCGCCCACGGTCGAGAGCGTCTGGGTGATCGCGGCCGTCAGCGTCGTCTTTCCGTGGTCGATATGACCAATCGTTCCGACGTTCACATGCGGCTTATCGCGCTCGAACTTCTCCTTTGACATCTCTCTCCGTTCTACCTTTCGAAGTCGTGTTCTGTCTGATCTAAGTGCTTGAGTTCTTGGGGCACTGCTCGGCAGGGAGCTTTACCCTGCCTGCGGGCGAACCTGGGAAATATAGCCAGATGCAGCCCGCGATCGCGGTTGGGTCTACGAACTCGCCCCCACTGGCTCTCCAGAGCGGTGCTCGACGATCTCCTCGGCGATGTTCCCGGGGACCTCCTCGTAGCGCTCGAACTGCATCGTATAGCTGGCTCGACCTTGGGTCGAGGATCGAAGGTCGGTCGCATAGCCGAACATTTCGCCCAGCGGGACATAGGCCTGGACCGCCAACGCGTTGCCGCGCTGCTCTTGGCCCTGGACTTTGCCGCGCCGTCGCGAGAGGTCGCCGATGACGTCGCCGAGGAAGTCCTCGGGGGTGACGACCTCGACCGACATCACGGGCTCGAGCAGGACCGGGTTGGCCTTGCGGGCACCCTCCTGGATCGCCATCGAACCGGCGATTTTGAAAGCCATCTCGGAAGAGTCGACGTCGTGGTAGGAGCCATCGACGAGTTCGACTTTGACGTCGACCATCGGGTAACCCGCCTTGACGCCGTTCTGCAGCGCCTCCCGCATACCCTGTTCGGCCGGGCCGATGAATTCGCCAGGGATGACGCCACCCTTGATTTTGTTGACGAACTCGAAGCCCTCGCCGGGCGCCGGCTCGACGTTGATGACGACGTGGCCGAACTGGCCGCGGCCGCCGGTCTGGCGGACGAAGCGGGCGACGACCTTCTCGACCCGCTTGCGGATCGTCTCGCGGTAGGCGACCTGCGGCTTGCCGACGTTGGCGTCGACTTTGAACTCGCGCAGCATGCGGTCGACAATCACCTCGAGGTGGAGCTCGCCCATTCCGTGGATCAGAGTCTGGCCGGTTTCCTCGTCAGATTCGATCCGGAAGGTCGGGTCCTCCTCGCCGAGGCGCTGCAGGGCATTGCCCATCTTCTCCTGGTCTGCTTTCGTTTTCGGCTCGATCGCGACGGCGATCACCGTCTCGGGAAATTCGATGCTCTCGAGGGCGATCGGGGCGTCCGGGGCGGCGAGCGTGTCGCCGGTACCGGTTTCCTTCAGGCCGACGCCGGCGCAGATGTCGCCGGAATAGACCTCCTCGATCTCCTCGCGGCTATTGGCGTGCATCATCAGCAGCCGACCGATGCGCTCGGTCTTGCCGGTTTTGACGTTGAGGACCCGGCCGCCTTTCTCGAGCTTCCCCGAGTAGACGCGGAAGTAGGTGAGTTTGCCGACGTAGGGGTCGGTCATGATCTTGAAGGCGAGGGCAGCGAAGGGGCCACTGTCGTCGGCGGGGCGCTCTCCCTCGGAATCCTCAGACTGGCCCTTGCCGGCGGCGATGACCCCGGTCACCGGCGGCACCTCGAGCGGCGAGGGAAGCAGAGAGATGATCGAGTCGAGCAGCGGCTGCACGCCCTTGTTCTTGAACGAGGTGCCGCAGAGGACCGGGGTCACCTTGGTGTCGAGGCAAGCCCGGTGCAGGGAGGTGAGCAGCTGCTCGGGCGGAATCTCTTCTTCGCCCAGGTAGGCCTCGGCCAGCTCGTCGTCGTGGTCGGCGCAGGCCTCGACCAGTTGGGTGCGGTATTCCTCGGCCTGATCCTGGAGGTCCTCGGGGATCTCCAGCGTCTCGTAGGCGGCGCCGAGCTCGTCGGTCCAGACCAGGCCCTTCATCTCGATCAGGTCGACGACCCCTATGAAGTTCTCCTCGCTGCCGATCGGCAGCTGAATCGGCAGGGCGTTGGCGCCGAGCCGGTCCTTCATCGTCTGCACGCAGTAGAAGAAGTCGGCGCCGGTGCGGTCCATCTTGTTGATGTAGGCGAAGCGCGGGACCCCGTACTTGTCTGCCTGGCGCCAAACGGTCTCCGACTGCGGCTCGACCCCCGCGACCGCGTCGAAGACGGCGATCGCGCCGTCGAGGACGCGGAGGCTGCGCTCGACCTCGACGGTGAAGTCGACGTGGCCCGGCGTGTCGATGATGTTGATCCGGTGACCCTTCCACTCACAGGCGGTCGCGGCGGAGGTGATCGTGATGCCGCGCTCCTGCTCCTGTTCCATCCAGTCCATGACAGCGGCGCCCTCGTGGACCTCGCCCATTTTGTGGGTCCGGCCGGTGTAATAGAGGATGCGCTCGGTCGTCGTCGTCTTACCGGCGTCGATGTGCGCCATGATCCCGATGTTGCGGGTCTTCTCTAGTGGAAAGCTGCGTGCCATG
>JBBQZL010000268.1:0-2565 GCA_038207745.1 Solirubrobacterales bacterium | reverse complement strand
TCGGGCGGTTCGGCCCCGATTGCTTCGAACATGAGGTCTGCCGGTCCGTGGAACCGAACCTGGCTGGGGATCCTGTCGATGGCGAACTCGGTGCGATGGGTGAGGGCGTGGAATCCGAGGCCGTCGAAGTCCTGGATCTCGATCAGGTCGGGCCGGTCGCGGTCAATGAGTCCTTGGAGCGCTCCGGCAGCCGCCAGCGTCCGTTCGTCGAAATCCGCAGCGCTCGGCACTGCGGTCACGCCGTCGGGGAGGTCGCCGTCGACATCGGCGACCAGGACGACCGAGACCCGCTCACCCCGTTCGGTGAGCCGTTCCCGAAGCCGTGCAACGACGGCGCCCGCTCCCCCGGGGGTGAGCGGTGCGAGTTCGGTGGTGACAAAGGCGATGTGCACGGAGCCATTGTCGACGATCGTGGGGCTTGCGTCACCTACCGGGCATGAACGATCCGGTCGAAAGGCCCTTGTCTCCCGTCCACGCGGGGCCGAAGCTTGTGGGGAGCGGTCTGGAGGTGTGTGATGCGACATGGCGTGATACCCGGCATCCTCGCCGCGTCGGTGCTGTTCACGTCCGTTGCCGTGGCGGCGCCGGCGACCGCGACGCTGCCGGGTGAGAACGGCAGGATCGTCTACGTCGACGAGATACCGACCGGTGTGCCGGACTTCGAAGCCACCGAGATCTTCTCGATCGACCCGAACGGCTCAGACGTCCGCCGTCTCACGCATGACGCCGGACGGTACCTCGGCGATTCCGACGGATCAATCTCGTCCAACCAGGGACCGAAGTGGTCCCCCGACGGCCTGTTCATCGCCTACATCCACGTCGATGAATGGGACCACTACTCGGTGCGGCTCATGGACGCCGACGGGACGCTCGTCCGGACGATCACCGACGAGTTCCGGCCGGTCAGGTCCCTGTCCTGGTCGCCCGATGGCAAACACATTGCGCTCGAAGGCACGATGATCGGCGGTGCGTACCGCAACGGGATCTGGGTCATCACGGAGTCTGGGGATGACCCACGGGTGCTCGTGCAGACCCCTTCGGGCAGCGCCGACGGGCTCTGGGACATCGGTGACCCCGCCTGGTCGCCGACTGGCCGCACGATCGCGTTCGCGGCCCGTCCACCGAGCGCGCAGGCTCTCCTATTCAACCGACTCATCTACGCCGTGGACTCCGATGGATCCAACCTCCGGCCCCTGCCGTGCGGTTCCGGCTGGTCGTGGGACCCCGAATGGACCGCGTCAGGCAACTACCTGTTGTGCACCACCGGCGCGCTCACCGCCCCCGACCTGTGGATTGCACAGTCGTCCGGTGACGGCACGTGGCCGTTCATCACAGCGGCAGGCTCACAGGGCAACGCGACGCCCGCTCCCGCGGACACGGACACGCTGTACACATCGGCGGCCGGAGACGCCAAGTCCCTGATGAGCTACTTCGACGGCTACGTCGCGGACTTCACCGGACACGCACTGGACTGGCAGGCGATCCATCGGTTTGCGCAACCGACGGGGCTCTTCGATCCGAACACCGGCAAGTGGTATCTCACGAGCCTCCACGGCATGATCTACTCGTTCTTCTTCGGGAACCCGGCGGACTATCCGATCATGGGCGACTGGGACTGCGACGGCATCGACACACCCGGCCTGTATCGGCAATCCGACGGATACGTGTACCTGCGCAATTCCAACACGCAGGGTGTCGCGAACATCAAGTTCTACTTCGGGAACCCCGGTGACCTCCCGCTGGCGGGTGACTTCAACGGCGACGGCTGTGACACGGTGTCGATCTATCGGCAATCGGACGGCCGCGTCTACCTCATGAACCACCTCGGGGCCAACGATGGTGGCCTTGGCGCTGCGGACGACGCGTTCTACTTCGGGAACCCCGGCGACAAGCCGTTCGTCGGTGACTTCGACGGCGACGGCACCGACACGGTCGGTCTGCACCGTGAATCGACCGGATACGTCTACTTCCGCAACACCAACACCCAGGGAGTCGCCGACCACCAGTTCTACTTCGGAGACCCCGCAGACCACCTCATCGCGGGAGACTGGAACGATGACGGGATGGACACGCCCGCGATCTACCGGCCGTCGGATCGCACCTTCTATCTGCGCTACACCAACACCCAGGGAAATGCCGACGAGCAGTTCACCTGGGGCCAGAGCCATTGGCTCCCCGTCACCGGCAACTTCGGACCGCCGTAGGGCGGGCCGTCCCTACTCCCCGAAGTAGCGGCCGACGAGAAACCCGGCGAGGTTGGACGTCGTCGCCGTGATGCGAGCGGCGGGCAGGTAGACGTACTTGGCAGGGCTGTCCTCGTGGCGCAGTTTGTACCGGATCGACTTCCACACCGGCTTTGCGACCGGCAGCGCAGCGAGCGGGAGGAGCTTCGGTTTCGTGACGGCGAGCACGCCGGCGAGCAGCGCAGACCCGCCATAGGCGGCAAGGGTTCGCTTGTAGTAGGCGCCCCGGAGGTGGGCTGCGCCGTCACCTCTCCCCCACCGGAACGTCGTGCGGGCGAGGCCTCCGAAGCCGGCCGGCGGATTCCACGCGACCGTGGCGTCC
>JBBQZL010000267.1:0-2571 GCA_038207745.1 Solirubrobacterales bacterium | reverse complement strand
GCCTTGGCATGGACCCGGGAGGTCGCATCACCAACGGCCTGCAGTTCCGCCGGGCGATCAGCACTGCCATTCGACGGTGCCGCGGCGGCGTCGATCGGATCTGTTGGTACCGGATCTTTCGGCGTGGACGCCGCAGAGTCACTCATGGTCATAGGAAAAACTACTACGGGAGCGGGACCTCGCGCCAGATTGAGTCCTCGGTCGCACTGGTCAGGACGCCGAAATGAAGGCGACCGGGATGCCGAGCCCAGCCTCTTTGCGCACAGTCGCGATCCGCCGACCAGGCTGAACCGCGTCGTGAACCTTCCCGAGTCTGTCTCCGAGCAGGGCGGCCGTGCGATCGATATCCCCGACACACATCGTGATGCCCCAGAACTGGATGCCGAGGCCCTCCATCCTCACGTTCTCGACCACCTCGAGGATCACTTCGCCGGCTCGGAAGAAGGCCTGGCGCACCGGTGGCCCGGGTTCATCCGGCTCGCGAACTCTCCGCAGCTCGATCCCCACCCCCTCGATTGCGGTCGTGGTCCGCTTCAGGTCATCGGTGAAGAAGACGATGTGGTCGATCGATACCGAACCGTTCGGATGCGGATGATCGAGACGCAGTTCGGGAGTGGCGGTGATCACCGTCGGGATCCCGTCGATCTGGGTCACCTCCGGTCCCGGGCTCGGCCGATAAGGTGAACTCGATCCATCGGTTGCGCCCGATCGATCGGCGGAGCCGGGCGCGAGGAGCGTCCACTGCTCCAGCGCCGACTCTCCGCCGCCGGTCAGATCCACGGCAACCGAGCCGATCGCCGTACCCCCGTCGACAACTTCAAAGCCACACGCCTTCCAGGCTTCCGCCGGGACCCCTAGACGGATCCTGGCCAATCGAGGCGACTCGCTGCTGCTCAGGGCTCGTCCTCGATCTCATGATCGCGAAGCTCGCGTTTGAGGATCTTCCCGGTCGCATTTCGAGGAAGTTGCTCGAGGAAGACGATCTCGCGAGGCGATTTGAATCCGGCGAGGTGTTGCTTGACGTATTTCTGCAGGTGCGACTCGGTCGCATCGGAGTCCACCGCCAGGACGACGAATGCCCTGAGGCGCTGGCCGAAGTCGGTGTCAACAACCCCGATCACCGCGACCTCATCAACCGCGCCGTGGCCGGCGAGGAGATCCTCGACCTCACGGGGAAAGACGTTCTCACCGCCCGAGACGATCATGTCGTCGTCGCGCCCGTCGATGAAGAGGCGACCCTCCTCGTCGAAGTGCCCGACGTCGCCGCTCGAGAGCATGCCGTCGATCGCCTGCTTGCTGCCGCCACCGGTGTAGCCCTCGAAGGCCATCTCATTGGCGACGAAGACCCGGCCGACCTGTCCGCGGGCCACCTGATTGCCGTCCTCATCGAGCAGCTTGACCACGGTCCCGTGCGGCGGCCGCCCGGCCGTGCCCGGCGCCGCGCGAAGATCCTCCGGGCCTGCGATGGTCGCGAAGGCGATCTCGGTTGAGCCGTAGAGGTTGTAGAGGTTGTCCCCGAAACGATCCATCCACTCGAGCGCCAGATCGCCCGGGAGCGCCGAGCCGGAGAGGGCGGTCACCCTCAGGTCACCGAGGCGGTACCGGTCGAGCACCTGGTCGGGCAGAGCGAGAATCCGCTGGATCATCACCGGAACTGCGATCAGCGCCGTGGCGCGGCTTTCATGCACCGCCTCCAGCGTCTCCTGCTCGGAAAATCGCCGTTTAAGCACAAGGGTGGCGGCAAGCGGGAGTGCGAATGCAAAATGGGTGAATCCCCAGGAGTGAAAGAGCGGAGCGGCAATCATCATCCGGTCACCGCTTCTGTACGGGATCCGGTCGATCAGGGAAGCGATCATCCCGAGGCCCCGGGGGGTCGAGCGCTGAGCCCCCTTTGGCGTCCCGGTCGTCCCGGAGGTGAGAATGACGAAGCGTGCCGTGCCTTCGGGGGCGCCGAGTTCGCTGTCGTCGCCGGTCGCGATCAGGTCCTCGAGGCTTGGCACCTCGGCGTCGCCATCTCTCCAGGCGATGAACCGTTTGACCTCTTCACCGACCCCGGCAAGCAGATCGGTGAACTCCTCGTCGTAGACCAGGATCTTCGGGTCCTCGCGTTCGACCACGTCGGCAAGTTGGGGGCCCGAGAACATCGTGTTGAGGTACAGCGAACTGGCGCCCAGCTTTGCCGCGGCAAGTGTCGCCTCGACGAAACCGCGATGGTTGCGGCACATGATCCCGACACCGTGCTCGGAGGTAACTCCGGCGTTCGACCACGACCTGGCAAGCGCATTGGTCCTACTGTGAACCTCGGCAAAGGTCAGTGAGCCGGACTCGTCCTCGATGAACACGCGGTCGGGATGGTGAATCGCGGCCAGCGCGATACCGGTTGCCGGCGTCGTCCCCCATCGCTTGAAGGTGACGCCCATGCGAAATAGCTTGTCCGGGCGCACCGCGCCGATCACGCCGGCCTCGGCCAGAACCTTGACGGTGAATGCCGTGTCGGCGAGCTTGCCGGCCGGGTCACCAAGTCGAGAGCGAACGCCGTCTAGATCCACGACCTGATCCTATTCGTCGGCG
>JBBQZL010000266.1:0-2575 GCA_038207745.1 Solirubrobacterales bacterium | reverse complement strand
GCTAGGAGGTCTGGGGTGGCTTTTCGCCCTTCGGCGCGTAGCGATTGTGGAGGATCAGGAAGTTGCCGTCCTGATCCTCGAAAAAGGCCTGGTGGCAGACGCCGCTGTCGATCGTCTCGCCGTGGAACCTGACGCCCTTGCCTTCGAGTTCCGTGCGGGCAGCCTCGACGTCATCGACATGAAGTGCAATCGCTCCGCTGGTCGACGAGAACTCGCGACCGATCTGCGCGACATCGATGACCTGGATGGTCAGGCTTCCGGTCTCGAATTCACCGCCGAAGTCCTTCCCGTAGCGCGACACACACGGCAGGCCGAGCACACCGCTGTAGAACGCTTCGGCCTTCTCGAAGCTCGTGATCGGCAGGAAGACGAAATCGGTCTTTGAGATCAGTGGCATCTACTCCTCGCCGACCTGCAGCACGAGCTTGCCGTTGTTCTCACCGCTGAACAGCTTCAGCAGTGTCTCCGGAAAGTTCTCGATGCCCTTGACGATGTCTTCGCGGGATATCAGTTTGCCCTCTGAGTACCAGCCGGCCATCTCCTTCACCGCCCCGCCCCATCCGGCGGCGAAGTCGATGATCACGAAGCCCTCCATGCGGGCACGATTGACCAGCAGCGAGAGGTAGTTCGAGGGACCCATGACCGGTCCGGTGTTGTTGTACTGCGAGATCGCGCCGCAGATCACGACGCGCGCCTTCATCGCGAGGTTTGCGAGCGCTGCGTCGAGGATCTCCCCGCCGACGTTGTCGAAATAGACGTCAACTCCGTCGGGGCAGTGCCGGCGAATCGCCTTGCGGACGTCCTCCGATTGGTAATCGATTGCGGCGTCGAAGCCGAGCTCGTCAACCACGTACGTGCACTTGTCGGGCCCGCCGGCGATCCCGATCACCCGGCAGCCCTTGATCTTGGCGATCTGACCCACAATTGAGCCGACGGCGCCGGCCGCTCCGGAGACGAGGACGGTGTCGCCCTCCTCGAGGTCACCGACATCGAGCAAGCCGAAGTAGGCGGTCAACCCGGGCATCCCAAGTGTCCCGATGTAGACGGGAAGCGGCGCCAGGTCGGTATCGACCTTGAAGAGGCCGTCACCGTTGGTGACCGCGTACTCCTGAACGCCGAGCCAGCCGGAGACGTGATCGCCTTCCGAGAAGCGGGGATTGTTCGACCTGACCACCCGACCCGCCGTGCCGGCGCGCATCACCTCGCCGATCCCGATCGGGGGTGCGTAGGACTTTGCGTCGTTCATCCAGCCGCGCATTGCGGGGTCGAGGGAGATGTAGAGATTCTGGACCAGAAGCTCCCCGTCGCCGGGCTCTGGGATCGGTTCCTCGGCGTAGTCCCAGTTCTCAGCCGTCGGCAGTCCGACCGGTCGCGACGCGAGGCGGTAGACGTGGTTGGATTTCGCCATCTTGGCTGCCCTTCTCTCGGAAGTTTGTGACGGCAGGAGGAATCCCCGGCCGGAACCTCTAGACGCTGAAGAGCTGGGCGAGTGAGCGTCCGACGTCCGGCGGCTCTTCCTTGTCGGACGCGGCGGCGGCGGCACCGTCTGAGAGCGCCTGCGCGGCGTCGGAGATCTGGCTTGCACGGCCCGGGCGAAGCTCTCTGGCCTTGACCGCCTCGGCAAGATCGGACTCCATCAGGCCCGCAAGTTCAGCCAGGCGGCGCAATCCGACCGTTGCGGCCGTGCCCTTGAGAGCGTGCGCCTCTGAACGAAGCGTCTCGAAATCCCGTGTTGCGGTCTCCAGCCCGGCGGTGATCACATCACAGCGTCGCTTCGCCTCGGCAGCAAAAGCTGCGCGCAGCTCGGCCTCGGTCTTCTCGGGCGCATCACTCCTGTCGTCGCTCAACTTCCAGCCACCCCCTTCACCGCGTCCTCAAGTTCTGTCAGCCCGAAGGCTCCCTCGATAGCCGTGGTCACCTTACCCTGCTTGTCGATCACGAAAAGCCAGGGTTCTGACGGCAGGTTGAAGGCCCGGACCTGAGGAAGAACATCATTGTTCGGATCGTTGTCCGTGTAGATCTCGACATGGATGAACTCAACCTGATCGCCGTACTGCTCCTTGAGCTGCTCGGTCTCGTCGACAACCGGGCCACAGACCCTGCTTTGGCAGAACTGCGGTGTCGCAAACAGGAGGACGATCGGCTTCTTGCCGAGCGCATCGAAGAAGTCGGTCTCATTCTGCGTGTCAGGCGGTATCCGCGTGGTGATCTTCGAAAGGTCACCACCGACGTCCTGCGCCGTGGGCGTATGAATGGAAGGCGTGTGGTCTCCAACCCGGGGGATTCCCTCGAACTGGCCGACGATGGCGCTGGGCAGGAGGGTCCCGGTCAGGTCAGAGCCATCCTTGACAAGCGCCGCGATCCGCCACTCGCCGTCGGCGGGAAAGTCAACATCGGTGACGTAGACGGCGGTCGCCGCAAGTGGGTCATTGCTTGTTGTCTGGGCGCGGAAGGCCGGCTTGGTGGCCAGGCTCTCGATCCTTGCCGTGAAAGGCCCGGCGGCCTTCTGATCAAGCGCCTTCGCCATCGCGTCCTTGGATGCGGGCTGGTCGGGTCCCTTGGTCCTTGACTCCGA
>JBBQZL010000265.1:0-2621 GCA_038207745.1 Solirubrobacterales bacterium | reverse complement strand
TCCAACTCGCTCAGCGAATGCTTCGTCTTCGGCCGCCGCGCCGCGATCGCCGCGATCGGAGAGTCCCCCGCCACGGGAGAATCCCCACCTGAGCCCGGGTGGCGATTCAGCCCTCCAACCCAGGCGACGAGGGATGCGGTCTGGGATCTGGCCGGCCCGGTCAGGCGGCCGGATGAGCTGGCAGTCCTTCGCGGTGATCCCTATCCGCTTGCCGCCGCGATCGCGTCAGGTGCACTGGCCAGGGTCGAGTCCCGGGGCGGACACAGGCGAGCCGACGCACCGGGCATCGACCCGGCGCTCGACAGCGTCCACATCGCCTTCACCGCCGACGGTGAACTCGACCGCCAGCGCTGGAAGTAATCCGCCGAGAGAATCCTTCGGCGTCACGTCACGAGCGCCCGCGGCATCGACTCGGCATACGATTCCGGGATGAGGCTGGGAGTAGATGTTGGTGGAACGTTCACGGATGCGGTTCTGTTCGATGGCGGACGTGTCCACACGGCGAAGACGCCGACCACCGTCAATGACCAGTCGCGAGGCGTGCTCAGCGCCATAGGTCAGGTGCTTGCCACCGCAGGAGTGACTGCGGCGGAGATCGAGACCTTCACCCATGGGATGACGGTGGGAACCAATGCCCTGCTCGAGGAGCGTGGCGCAACGACCGCGCTGGTGACAACGGCCGGCTTTGCAGATGCAATCGAGATCGGGCGGCAGAACCGGCCGGACCTCTATCGCCTCTGCACGCCAAAGCCGACACCGCTGGTTCCTGCGGGCCTGCGCTTCGAGGTCGATGAGAGGGTTGGCCCCGGCGGAGTCGTGAAGCCGCTTCAGGAGGCGGAGATCGACCGTCTTGTCGACGTCCTTGCCCGTTCCGGGGCCGAGGCGGTCGCGGTCTGCCTGATCTTCTCCTATCTCGACCCTGCCCACGAGAGGATGATCGCGAAGCGGATCCGGGCAGAGCTTCCGGCGCTCCACGTCTCGGTCTCGAGCGAGGTGCTGGCGCAGTTTCGCGAATACGAGCGATTCTCGACCACTGTCATCGACGCATATCTCTCTCCACTGCTCTCCCGATACATCGGACGGCTCGGGGCGGCGGCGGCCGACGCGAACCTGCCAACGCCATCGGTGATGCTGTCCTCGGGTGGGACGGTCTCAGCTGACATGGCAGGCAGGTCCGGCGCATGGAGTGTGCTTTCAGGGCCGGCGGGTGGGGCGGTCGGAGCCGGGCTGCTCTCGACGATCTCCGGCGCAGGGAGCACACTCGGCTTCGATATGGGCGGCACGTCCTGCGACGTCTGCGTGATCGAGGACGGCAGGGTTCGCCGCACCGACAACCGCGAGATCGGTGGCCGGATCCTGAAGCTGCCCATGGTCGACGTCCACACGGTCGGCGCCGGCGGCGGCTCGATCGCCTGGGCCGACAGGGGCGGCGCGATGCGGGTCGGGCCAAGGTCTGCCGGAGCGAGCCCCGGGCCCGCCTGTTACGGAGACGGTGGAACCGAGCCGACCGTGACCGACGCCAACCTGGTCCTCGGGATCCTCTCGTCGGGATCCCATTTTGCCGGAGGGATCAGGCTGGACCCGGACGCCGCCGAAGCGGCAGTCGGTCGGCTTGGCCGGTCGCTTGGACTCGACCTGATCACCACCGCAGCCGGAATCCTCCGGGTCGCCAATCAGGAGATGACCCGGGCCCTCCAGGTGATCACCGTGGAGCGCGGCATAGATCCGCGCAGATTCTCGCTCCTGCCCTTCGGCGGGGCAGGGCCGATGCATGCGGCAGCCATCGCCGAGGAGATGGGGATCGATCAGATCATCTGCCCGCGGGCCTGCGGGGTGCTCTCGGCGCTGGGTCTCTGTGCCTCGACCAGGCGTCGCGACGGCGCCCGGACGGTGATGCTTTCAGGCGAATCGTTTACCCGATCAGCGATCACCGACTGCGTTTCCGAGCTGGCGCGGAACCTTGATGGCGACGACCCGGAGGCGCTGACCGGGGTCACCTTCGAGATGCGCTATGTCGGACAGTCGTTTGAGCTCGATGTCGAGGGCAACGAGCATTCCAGGCCCGACCGGCTTCGCGAGGGATTCGCCGCCGAGCACGAGCGCCGATACGGATACCGGGACGCAAGAGGCGAGGTCGAGCTGGTCGGGATACGTGTGGCAGTCAGTTTCCCGGCCCCCGAACTGCGGCTCACCGCGCCCGAAGCTGAGATCCGGGATTCGGGGACCCGCCCGATCTGGTTCGCGGGACGTTGGAACGACGCAGAGATCCTCCGGGGCCAACCGGCCCCTGGAGCGACCTTCCGAGGCCCGGCGGTGCTGGAGCTGCCCGAAGCAACCCTCGCCCTGCCTCCAGGCTGGTCTGCGAATGTCGATGTGGCCGGAACCATCGTCGCCAGACGGTCGGCAGGCGAACTGGACAAGGACGAACGATGAGCCTCGATCCCGTAACCCTGCAGGTGCTGATCGGTGGTCTCCAGGCCGCCTGCGAGGAGATGGGCGCGGCGCTTGTCCGCTCGGCGCACTCGGCGAACATCAAGGAACGGCGGGATTGCTCGACCGCGCTCTTTGAAGCGGACGGCGAGATGGTGATGCAGGCCGAGCACATTCCCGTCCATCTCGGC
>JBBQZL010000264.1:0-2641 GCA_038207745.1 Solirubrobacterales bacterium | reverse complement strand
GCTCCGCGGAATATTCCGGGGAAGCAGAGCACGTTGTTGATCTGATTCGGATAGTCGGAGCGACCGGTCGCCATGATCCGGACGTAGGGATCGGCGGCCTCCGGCATCACCTCGGGGGTCGGATTGGCCATCGCGAAGACGATCGCGTCGCGGTTCATCTTCGAGAGCTCCTGCGCGTCGATGATGCCGGGTCCCGAGAGGCCGATGAAGAGGTCCATCCCCTCGATCACCTCGGAGGGCGGGCCCAGGAGGTGCTCTGGGTTGGTGTTCTCCGAGTACCACTTCTTGATTCCCGTCATCCGGCCGTCGACGTAGTCCTCACGGGTGGTCGACAGGGCGCCTGTCCGGTCGCAGCCGATCACGTGGGTGACGCCGGAGGCGATCATCATCTTGGTGACCGCCACGCCTGCCGCGCCGAGGCCGACCATGAGCACCCGCAGGTCCTCGATCTTCTTGTCGACGATCTTCAGGGAGTTGAAGAGCGCGGCCATCGTGACCACGGCGGTTCCGTGCTGGTCATCGTGGAAGACCGGGATGTCGATCGATTCCTTGAGCCGATCCTCGATCTCGAAGCAGCGGGGTGCCGAGATGTCCTCGAGGTTGATCCCGCCAAAGGTCGGTGCCATCAGCTCGACTGCCCGGATGATCTCCTCGGTGTCCTGCGTGTCGAGGCAGATCGGGAAGGCGTCGACGTCGGCGAACTCCTTGAACAGCATCGCCTTGCCCTCCATCACGGGCATCGCGGCCTCGGGTCCGATGTTGCCGAGGCCGAGCACGGCGCTGCCGTCGGAGACAATCGCGACCATGTTCTTCTTGATCGTGTACTCGAAGGCCTTGTTGCGATCGGCGTGGATCTCCTGGCAGACCCGGGCAACTCCCGGGGTGTAGGCCATCGAGAGATCGTCGCGCGTCTTCAGGGGGTACTTGTTGGCGATGTTGATCTTGCCGCCGCGGTGCATCTGCATGGTGCGATCGGTGTAATCGATCACGCGCGCGCCGCGTGTGGACCCGATTGCGCGGAGGATCCGTTCCCAGTGCTCCTGGTCGAGGGCGTCGATCGTGAACTCGCGAACCCGCTTTCCCTCTCCACCCGCACCGGGGACCAGGTCGACTCCCTGGAGTTGACCACCGGCCTCATGGATTGCGGCGGTCAGCTTGCCAAGGGGCTCCTGGCGGGCATCGAGCTCGACTCGGATGGTGACGCTGTATTGAGCGCTGACTGGCATCTGGGGACAATCATATGGACCGGGGCCGCGATGCCTATGATCGGGCAATGAGCGAGACGCGAGAGGGCCCTCCGGAGCTCTTCCTGATCGACGGCAACAGCCTTGCCTACAGGGCCTTCTTCGCGCTGCCGGAGTCGATCTCGACCGCCGACGGCCGCCCTACCAACGCCCTCTTCGGCTTTGCTTCGATGCTGGTCAAGATCCTTGCCGACTACAACCCGGGCGGCATGATCGCGGCCTGGGACGCCGGAATGTCGGGCCGCGAGATCACCTATGAGCCCTACAAGGCCCAGAGACCACCGAAGCCGACCCTGCTTTCGGAGCAGTGGCCGAGCCTGCCGCGGCTCTTCTCCGCCTTCGGCTACGAGAACGTCCGCGAAGCGGGTTTCGAGGCCGACGATGTGATCGCAACGCTCGCCGAACAGGCAAAGATCAAGGGCATCCCGGTGATGGTCGTCTCAGGCGACCGCGACGTCTACCAACTGGTCGGCGACGGGGTTCGGGTGATGACCACCGGCCGCGGGATCAGCGACGTGAAGATCTATGACCGCGAGGCCGTGATCGAGCGCTGGGGCGTGCCACCCGAGCTGGTCACCGACCTGATCGGGCTGAAGGGCGATACCTCGGACAACATTCCGGGGGTGCCCGGTGTCGGTGAGAAGACCGCGGCGCAGCTGCTGCAGAAGTTCGGATCACTCGAGGCGGTGCTCGACGGCGTCGACGAGATCTCGGGTGCGAAGCGCAAGGAGAACCTGACCAATCACGCCGAGGATGCGCGGATCTCCAAGCAGCTCGCGACGATGATCCGGGACATCCCGATCGAGATCGACCTCGACGCCGTGATGGGCGTTGAACCCGAACGCTCCGGCTTGCGCGACTTCATGCGCGAGTTCGAGCTGCGGGCAATCATGGAGCGCTATGAGAATCAGGTCGCCGACGGAGAAGAGGTTCCGGGCCCGAGCCTGGAGCAGGAGGTCGAGGTCGAGGCAGTCGAGGGCGATCCATCCGAGCTCCCCGATGGCCCCGTTGCCCTGGCTGTTGCATCCGGCGGCTGGGCCGGCGCGGCCGGAGAAGAGCTGCTCAAAGGTGAGATGGCGCTGGGCGAGCTGGCCGGCGCACTCGGCGGGCGACCGCTGATGCTGCACGATGCGAAGTCGGCCGGGGGAGGACGCCACGGGCTGTTGGCTGCCGCGGCGTCGCAGGGTGAGCACCTGGTTCTCGAGCACGACACTTTTCTCGCGGCCTACCTGCTCGAGCCCGCGCGCCGGGACTTTGACCTGGTTGAGCTTGCCGCTGATGCCGGGATCGGGATCGGGGCCCATGGGGAGACCGACGGGGACGGGGCGTCTCAGCAGCTTGCCCTCGACGGTGTCGGCGAAGAGGCGGTTCTCGACCCGGCGGAGGAGGCCCGTCTT
>JBBQZL010000263.1:0-2671 GCA_038207745.1 Solirubrobacterales bacterium | reverse complement strand
TGCAGAGCGCTGCAACCGCCACGAGTCCCGACATGCCCCTCGCGGTCGGGGTACCACGGACAAACCCGTCCATCGTTCACCTCGTTCAGTTCGTGTTCTCGATTCCGTTCTCACGAGACACGAGCCGGCGGCGCAGCTCCGCTCCGCGTCCGGCGGCCACCGCGCGGCCGGCTCGCCGCGCGTCAAGGTCGATTCCGAGCTCGATCGCCAGGTCGAGCAGCTCCTGGCGCTCGCTGTCCTGCTTGGCCCAGCGCAGGACCAGCCAGGTCAGCATGCCGAACATCACGATCGCGCTCTGGACCATGAGGATCACCCCAGCGATGCTCTGGTCGGCGATCGGTTCGACCCCGTGGGCGTGGTCGCTGGCGACGTAGAACGGATAGAGCACGGTGTCCGACCACATCAGGATGTTGGCAAGGCCCATCGTCGAGAAGTGGGCCACCGCGACATAGAGCGCTTTGGCGCCGTTGCCAAACCATTCAGGCTTCGGGAACGGGCCAAGCAGCGCCAGCCACATCGTCACCCCCGCCCCGATGAAGCAGGCGTGCTCAAAGAGGTGGATCAGCTCGCTTTCCTCGGCCGCTTGGTAGAGGGGCGGGGCGTGCCAGCCGTACATCACAGCGATCCAGAGAGTCACGGCGACCAGCGGGTTCAGCAGCACCTGCAGGTGCCTTATCCCAGGCTTGCTGAGGATCGGGACGAGGACTGGCCCGGTGAGTCCAAGCGCTAGGAGCAGCGAGACCTCGTCGAGGAGGACGGTGTGTTGGATCATGTGTCCGAAGACGAAGTCGTCGGCGAGCAGGTCCATCGGGCCGACCGTGGTGAGGACGATGACTGCCATGCCGCAGGCGAAGCTCGCCTGGCGGGGAAGGCTCGGCTCGCGGCCCTGCTCGCGCAGATGGCCGACCCGAACGAAGTAGGCGACGCCGATCAAAAGCGGCAACGTCACCGAGGTGACGGTGCTCCAGTCGAACGTCAGGTCGAGGCTCATCGAACCTGTGTTCTACAGAACCGGACCACCGCGCCGGCGTCCGAATTCTGACCGGTGGTGGCGGTCCGGCCGGCTCCGGTTCGTGCGCCGCGATCAGGCGATCAGGCCGAGACCTCGATCCAGACCGCCCGCGCGACTGCGTGAAGCTCGCCCTCCTCGGAAAAGAGCCCGGAGCCAGTCGACATTTTGCGTCCGCCCCGATCGATCGGCCACGATGCCAGCACATAGTCCCCGTCTCCCGGGACGGGGCGCAGCAGATCGACGGCGAGCCTGCCAAGCAAGACCGGCCCTGCGGGATTGAACGTGTTGGTGACCAGCCCGCTCGGGCAATCGAGCGCTGCCCAGACGAACTCAGGGCGCACCTGCCCCTGCGAGTCGACGAGCGAATCGTCGGGGCGCCACGGCGCGCCGTAGAGATCGCGGCCAGAAACCGGGCCGGGAAATATGCGCATGCCATCCCGCTCTCGGCGTGAGGGCCCGCAGACGAAGCAGTTCGGGTAGGGGTGATCGCTTGGCTGCGCCCACTCATACTGTTCCGCTCCCAGACGTGCTTCGCCCAGCGTCAACGGCGCCGGAACCTCCTGATCGACGGCAACCGCCACGCCCTCCGCGATGAGTCCATTCTGATCCAGCAGGCCGACCGTAGCGTCCGGATTCAATTGAATCGTCAACGGCCGATCAAGCGGCGGCGGCTTGCGCAAAGTGACCTGGGCCGGCCCGTCGATGAACCCCGCGATCAGCCCACACGTATAGCCACCATTAGCGCTGTCGGACGGCCCACAGAAGCGCTCCGCGATGATGACCTCGGGCACCCCGCGAGTTTACTCGCAGCGCTAGGTCCGACCCTGCCGCGCCCGGACATCCTTGATCGCCGCTTCAAGAGGCGCCGCGTCCGGTTTCAGAGGGCCCTTCTCCTCTCCCCCCACGGGGCGAGGGGTTCGCCAGTCCCCCTACCTGGAGACCGAGCCGCGTAGCGCCTCGATGTCGCGCAGCTGGTCGTCGACCCAGTCGCCAGGGTTGCGCGAGTAGATGATCTTCTTCAGCCCGTCAGACCAGCGCCGGCGCTCCTCCACCGGCATCGTCAGCGCCCGGTAGATCGCGTCGGCCTGCTCCTGGATGTCGAACGGGTTGACCGAGATCACGAAGTCCCAGAGCTCCTCGTGGGAGCCGGTGTTCTCGGAGAGCATCAGCACCCCTGCCCTGGTGTTGACCGCCGGAGCCTCCTTGGCGACCAGGTTCATGCCGTCGAAGATCGAGTTGACCATCAGCAGGTCGAAGTGCTTGTAGCGGGCGACGGCCTCGGGGAAGTTCTCGTAGATCTTGAGGTCGATCGGCATCCAGTCGGTGGTCCCATGGCGGTGGTTGACGACGGCGACCAGGGCCTCGATCCGCTCCAGGTACTCGGCGTACTCGGGCACGTCCTGGCGCGAGGGCTGCAGGTGGGCGATGAAGGTCACCTCTTCGCGGAACTCCGGGTGCTGGGTGAGGAAGACGTCGAAGGCGGTGAAGCCGCGCAGCACGTTCTTCGAGAGATCGGCGCGGTCGACGCGGATGATCAGGTGCTTGCGGCGACGTTCCAGCACCTCGCGCTCGGCCTCGGCGACCTCGGGCGATTCGGCGGCGCGCCGCAGGCGCTGGGCGTCGATCCCGAGCGGGTAGGCACGGGCCAGGGTGCGGCCG
>JBBQZL010000262.1:0-2685 GCA_038207745.1 Solirubrobacterales bacterium | reverse complement strand
CCGGCGCCCGGTCGCAGCTCCGGTGGGGACCCGGTTATCACCGACCACCCCGGCCTCTGGATGGACAACGGCCGCAACCCGACCGACCGGGCGATGGTCGGAACCGGCGACGCCGCCGACCCGGTGCGGCTGTGGTGGGCGCGCCGCGATGACGCCGACGCTGTTCGCTCGGTCGAGATCAGCGGCCTTCCGCATGGAACGGAGTCGAACCCACCCGCGTGGGACCCCGAAAGCGGAATCGTTGTCGCCTATGACGCCGGAAACGCAGTCCTCAGGGCCTGGCATCTGGTCGGGGATGACATGGAACCACTCTGGCGCCGTGACGGATTCGCCCACGCCGGCCACCTGATCCTCTACCCGGACACGCGGGAGCTCGTTGCCCAGGACTGGCGTGACATGCCGTGGTTGCGCCGTCCAGGGTTGAGGGGAGTGCTGAGGCCGATTCTGCAGACGCTCGGACATTCAGCGTTCCTGCGCCGCGCCTCGATGCCGGCCGGCAGCGACCAGTTGGTCGTCCTCGATCTCGACACCGGGGAGGACAAGGCCCGTGTCGGCATCCCATCTCCGAGCCAGGCCTTCCTCTTCCCGGCACCCGGCTTCCAACGCGACATCTACTACCAGTCGATGACCACGATCGCCAGGGTCGCCGTCAGGTAGGTCGTCAGCCACCGGCTGGAGCCCATTTCGATCAGGAAAGTCGGCCGGGGTTGACAACAGCTCGGTTACACTGGTGACAGGGAAATCGACGGTCCATCGGTCAATCTCAGGCGTCGGTGACCGCGGGAATCGCGGGATTCAACAAAGGGTGAGTGAGCATGCGGGAACGGTATGGGGGACCTGGGAATTTGAGGCGGATCGGTGCGCTTGCCGCGATCGGCATTTTTGCGCTTGTGCCGGGTGCTCTTGCGAATCAGTCCGATGCACCATTCCTTGACGAGCTCGGCAGCCAGCTCCGTCCGCTTCGAGGCGGCAGTGACAAGGCGATTTCCGCCGCCCGCCAGACGGATCTCACGGTCTCGAGGGGCGAGCGGGTCATGGTCGACATCTACGTTTCCGGCCCGGCGGACGCATCGGTTGATCGGCTGCGCGAGGCCGGGATGTCGGTGACCGCGACCGCTGACAGTCCACTCCCCGTGGTCGAGGGCTGGCTGCCCGTCACCAGCCTCGGCGAGACGGCCAGACTGGGTGTCACCGACGCAGTTCTGCCGGTGATCGGGGGTGGGACTGATGCCGGTGCGGCACAGTCTCAGGGCGTCGCAGCCCATCGCATTCCGCAGGCTACCGCGGCGGGAGCCGGAACGGGCGCGGGGGTCGAAGTTGGCGTGATCTCGGACTCGATCAACCGGATCGGGGGCGGTGTGGCAGGCTCGCAGGGGACAGGCGATCTGCCCGCCAACGTTGTGGTCCTCAAGGACGACACGAGCGCCGGAGATGTCGATGAAGGGCGGGCGATGGCGGAGATCATCTATGACGAGGCTCCGGGTCTCAACAAGATCCTCTTTGCGTCGGGGACGCTCGGCGGCCCGGTCGGCAAGGCCGACTCGATCAATCAGCTCGTCGCCAACGGCGCCGACGTGATCGCCGACGACATCTTCCAGCTCTCGGAACCGTTCTTCCAGGACGGCCAGGTCGCCCAGGCCGTCGACAATGCCCGCGCTGCCGGGATTCCATACTTCTCCTCGGCGGGTAATCGGGCACGGCAGAGCTACGAGGGGACCTATGCCCAATCAGGCGGTTTCCACGACTTCGATCCCGGACCCGGCACGGACACGGTCCAGACCTTGGCGACCGTTCCGAATGGCAGTTTCATCCAGGTGGCTCTCGATTGGGATGAGCCATGGGGCAGCGCGGAGACGGACCTGAATGCCGTGCTGCGGACCGCTGCCGACGGAGACCTGACGGGGTCGGCCGTCTCGGGCGGAATCGATGCCAACCTGACCACCGGGCTGCCGCGTGAGATCGTCACCTGGTCCAACACGACCGGATCGAACGTCAGCGTCGGTCTGAAGATCCAGCGCGTGGCGGGAACGCGCTCGCCATTCATGAAGCACATCGCCAGAGGCAACTTCGGGGTATTCACGATCGGGCAGTTTGCGACCAACTCCGACACGATCAATCCTGACGCCGCATCTGCCAAGGGAGCGATAACCGTGGCTGCCGTCAACGCGGGGGATCCCGGGCTCGACACGCCCGAGAGCTTCAGCTCCCGCGGGCCGAAGACGCGCCTCTTCGATGCGGCCGGTACCCGGTTGGCCGCTCCCGAAGTGCGGATCAAGCCCGAGCTTGCCGCCGCGGACGGCGTCAGCACGACCGTACCGGGATTCCTGAGCTTTTTTGGAACAAGCGCCGCCACTCCGAGCGCGGCGGGGATCGCGGCGATGCTTCGTTCGACCAACCCGAATGCGACCGTCAACGAGATCCGGGCGCAGATGACCGACCCTCTCAATGCGGTCGACTGCACTTCAAGTCCTCTTGTTCCAGACCCCGATTGCGGAGCCGGATTCATCTTTGCCGACAGTGCGGCCGCCGGCCTCGACAGAACAGGGCCGACCGTGAAGGCCGTGCGCCGTCCCGCCTCTCCGAACGGAAAGAACGGCTGGTACAAGAAGACGGTCGGGATCACCTGGAGTGTGACCGACGCGGAGTCGCCGATCGAGTTCGACTGCCCAGCGGCAAGCGACAAGT
>JBBQZL010000261.1:0-2716 GCA_038207745.1 Solirubrobacterales bacterium | reverse complement strand
CGAGGCGATGCGCCTCAACGCCTATCGCGGCCTCACCAAGACCATGCACACCGGCACCCCCGGTCCCGAGGGCGCCCTCGGAAAGTGGCAGTGGGCCGACCTCAACCAGGCAATCGCCGAGCTCGCGCTCGAGATCGAAGGGCCCTACGCCGCGCTGGCCCGCGGTGCCGAGCACGCTGTCGACGACGGCGTCTGGCAATACGATTTTCTCCGCTCCCGCGCCAACTCGATCGAGGGCGGCACGACCGAGATCCTCAAGAACATCATCGCCGAGCGGGTGCTCGGACTTCCGAGGCTTCGCTAGCGCCGCGGGTGACCACCTATGTACTTCGACCTCACAGACGAACAGCAGCAGATCAAGACCACCGCGAAGGAGTTTCTCGCCTCCCGGTACAAGTCTGAGCGGGTCCGCGAGCTGGCGGCATCCGAGCGCGGCTTCGCGGATTCCGACTACGCCGAGATGGCTGAGCTCGGCTGGGCGGGTCTCGCCCTGCCCGAGGAGTGGGGTGGACAAGGCCTCGGAATCGTCGACCTTGCGGTCCTCTTCGAGGAGCTCGGATACGCGCTCGCGCCGTCCCCGCTGCTCTCATCGACGCTGGCCGGACTCTCGCTCGAGGCAGGGGGCACCGATGACCAGAAGGAGCGCTACCTGAGGCCGCTGGCCGAGGGAAGCATCCGCGGAACGGTCGCGCTGTATGACCCTGGAGCGGGGGCGGGTTTCGGAAATTGGAAGATGGAGTCGACCTCGGATGGGGACGGCGTCGTGCTCAACGGGGAGAAGGTCCTCGTCATCGATGCCGACACTGCGGATTTCCTGATCGTCGCCACCTCAGACGGCAGGACACATCTTGTCGACACCGGCGCCGAGGGTGTGACGATCACGGCCGAGGAGTCGATCGACACGACCCGGCATCTGTGTTCGGTCAGATTTGACCGGGTCAAGATCGGGGTGGGGGAGACCCTTTCGGGCGACGGCAGCGTCTACGACCCGGTCTTCGGCAGGGCCTGCGTGATGCTGGCCGCCGAGTTGACCGGGATCGCCCAGCGCACGATGGAGATGGCCGTCGGGTACGCGCGTGAGCGCCAGCAGTTCGGTCGGCCGATCGGGGCCTACCAGGCGGTTTCGCACCTCTGCGCCGGGATGCTGCTCGAGACCGAGAACTCACGTTCAGCCGTCTACTACGCGGCCTGGACCGCCGACGACGAGCCCGGCTCGCTCAACCTCGCGGGGTCGATGGCCAAGGCGCAGGCCTCTGACGCCGGATGGCGTGTCGCCGCCGACTCGATCCAGGTCCACGGAGGCATCGGCTTCACGTGGGAGCACGACCTTCACTTCTTCCTCAAGCGGGCCAAGGCGGACGCAGGTCTTTTCGGCGATCCCCATTGGCATCGCGAGCACATCGCCCGCCTGATCCTGCCCGCCTGAGCCGATGTCGGCCATCGACCGCGTTCAGATCGCAGCGACCGGAGTTTCTGTCGCTGATCTGGAAGCCGAGGCGCTGACAGCCGAGGCGGCCGGTATCGAGTGCGTCTGGGCGCCCGAGCTGTTTCGGAGCTCGATCACCCAGGCCAGCTATCTGGCGGCACGCACCGGGAAGATCAATCTGGCGACCGGGATCGCCTGGGCCTTCACCCGCAGCCCATTCGTGCTCGCGATCAGCGCCCTCGACATCGACGAGATGGCCGCGGGCCGGTTCCGGCTTGGTGTCGGACCGGGTGTGAAGCGACTCAACGAGACCTGGCACAACGCTGATTACGGCAAGCCCGCACCGCATCTGCGCGAGGCGATCGAGGCCACCCGGCTGATCATGCAGCAGGCCTCCGAGGGCGCCCCGATCCGTTACGAGGGCGAGTACTATGACATCGATGTCCAGGGCTGGGTCCGCCCGCAGAAGCCGTTCCGTGAGAAGGTGCCGATCTACGCCGCCGCCGTCCAGGGAGGGATGGCGCGGATGGCCGGCGACGTGGCCGATGGCCTGGTCGGCCACCCGATCCAATCGCTGCAATGGATCGACGAGGTCGTGATCGACGCCTTCGAGACCGGGCTCTCCCGTTCGGGCCGCGACCGCAAGGACTTCGACTACCTGCCGACGGTCTGCTGCGCGATCGACGATGACGAGGGCAGGGCCCTCGAGATGGCCCGCCGCACGATCTCCTTCTACGCAACCGTCAAGACCTATCGCCCGCTCTGGGAGATGCACGGCTTCGGCGACAACGCCGCCGCCGCCGGAGACGCCTTCCGCCGCGGCGACCTGGCCGGCGTCCCGGCTGCGATCTCCGACGAGATGGTCGAGACCTACTGCGCCGCCGGCCCGCTCGACAAGGTCCGCGCCCGGGTCGAGGAGACGGCGCTGCGCGGCGACGGCATCATGGTCACCCCGCCCACCTACTTCCTCTCAGCCGAAGAACTCGCCGAGTACCAGTCGAAGATCATCGATGCCTTCGGCCCCGCCAACTCCTAGTTCCTCGCTTTGAACAGCGATGGCAGAGTTGGCGAACCTTTCGGCGGCAGACTCAATCGCCGTTGGGAGTTCCACCTCTGGGTTGGCGGTCGATGTTCACGTTGATCATCGACTGAGATTGCCGCACTTGCCACGATAGTCCGACCTTTGCCGAAAAACCCATTTTGGGAGCCGACTTCATTGGTCTATGAGAGTTACTTCGGCAGGTGGTCCACGAACGGGGCGAACTCGCCCATCGGGAGAGGACGAAGTCG
>JBBQZL010000260.1:0-2725 GCA_038207745.1 Solirubrobacterales bacterium | reverse complement strand
TTTGGCATGTCGGTGCCTCCTATTTGAGTTGGGTCGCGTCGCGGCTCTAACCCGCGGCGCACCTGTTCACCCCGCTCGATGGCGGGGTGCCGACCTATGCCTAACGCCCGGGCCGGATGTTCACCGGGTCATAGTGTCTAGGAGTCGGTGAGTCGCCGCTCTTGAACTCGATCTCGCGAATCACCTTCGCCGGTGAACCCGCGGCGATCGTCCCGGGGGGCAGATCTCGCGTTACAACCGAGTTCGCGCCCACAACGCATCGCTCGCCGACGCTGACGCCGCTGGTCACCACCACCCCGATCCCAAACCAGCAGTTGGAGCCGATCTTTACCGGCCCCTTGCTGGAAAAGCCCTGCCAGGTGATCGGCAGGTCGGGATCCTCATAGTTGTGCGATGCGTCGCCGACGAAGCAGCCGTTGGCGAACATCGTGTGGTCGCCGATCTCAATCCCCTGCTGAGCCGCCAGCATCACGCCGCGGTTGAGAAAGCAGCCCTCGCCGATCGTTATCCTGGCCTCGGGCGCCATCGTGATCCAGCACCCGGGCTCGAGCAGCGTCCCCTCTCCGATCGAGAGGCGTCCCTGGTCGAGCGCCTCGAGCATTTCACCCTCAACCGGATAGCGGACGAAGAAGCCGCCCCGCGACGCATGGCGATTGATCCGCCAACGCCGGATCGTCCGTAGATTTCGGTCATACCAGCGGTGCTTGGTCCACCAGAGTTTCCATCCGGTCAGCTCGGCCATATGACCTAGCTTTCCAGAGCGGCCGCCGGTAGGGTCGGCTCGCCGGCGCAAACGACGGGGGCACGCATGGGAATGTTCGATATCAGCGACGAAGACCTTCGAAAGTACAAGGAGCAGCTTCGAGTCGAGGCCGCGAGGAAGACCGGAATGACCCCGCTCACGATCGAATCACCGGCGGAGAGCGAGAAGGTCACGATCGTCGGTGCCGGCGTGAAGGACGACCCGATGAGCCTGGAGGTCATCAACGTGCTCGCGGACACGACGCCGGCCGGAACGTTCTAGGCGTGACGATCCACAGGCAAGATGGCGGTCGCTACTGGTACTACTGGCTGATCATCGTCGGCGGCCTGATATTTGTGATCGCCTACTACGCAACCAACGGCTTTGAGATTGGAGCATCGTGAGTGCAACTGAGACAGATCTGACCGGCGGCATCGACCTCGGCGGAACCAAGATCCAGTCCGCGATCATTCGCCGTGACGGCGAGGTCCTCGGCCAGGCCCGTCAGCCGACGCCGACCAGCGGTGGGCCGGAGGATGTGACCGATGCAATGGCCGCATGCCTTCGCGGGGCGGCCAAGGACGCCGCGGTTGAGCTTTCATCGCTCACTGGAGTTGGAATCGGATCTCCGGGAAGCGTTGACGAGAAGACCGGAACCGTGTCCGGGGCCGGCAATCTGCCCGGCTGGGGCGGGAGCTTTCCGATGGGTGAGACCCTCTCCAAGAACTTCGGAGTACCGGTGAAGATCGGCAACGATGTCCAGGTTGCCACCGAAGCCGAGTTCCACCTCGGCGCCGCAAAGCCGTACCAGAGCCTTATCGGTGTGTTCTGGGGAACCGGCGTCGGCGGCGGCCTCGTGCTCGGCGGAAAGCCGTGGATCGGACGTGGAGCAGCCGGCGAGATCGGCCACATCGTGGTCGAGATCGACGGCGCCAGGTGCCCCTGCGGTCGCCGAGGCTGCCTCGAGGCCTACGCCGGCCGGTCGGCGATGGAGGCGAAGGCCCGTCGCGAACACGAAAAGGGCGAGAAGACCGACCTCTTCAAGCTGATGAAGCACCACGGCAAGGACCGGCTGACAAGCGGAATCTGGCAGCGAGCCCTCGACCAGGGAGACAAGCTGGCCGAGAAGCTGATCGATCGGGCGGTCTGGGCGCTCGGCGCAGGAGTTGCCTCGGCAGTCAACCTCCTGGACCCCGAGGCGGTGGTCCTCGGCGGCGGCCTGGGTGTCCGCCTCGGCGATCCGTTCCTGGATCGGATCGTCGAAAAGGCACATGAGCATCTCTTCGTGCCCGATCACCCGCCTTTCATGCATGTCGCGTCACTGGGCGATCTGGGCGGTGCGATCGGCGCCTCGATGCTGATCACCCCGATCGGGCCCACCAGTTCGGAGGCCGGAAGCAAGTCATGGGCGCCACTGGCCGGTCGCTGAGACCACGCAACTGAGCCGGGTGAAACCGGTCAGGCTGCGATCGCCGCCGGGGCGGCGCCTGCGTGCTTGCGGCCCTTCTTGGCCGGGACTACGACCTGGGCCAGGAAGTGGCCTGTGTATGAGCCCTTGACCGTGGCAACCTGCTCTGGGGTGCCGATTGCGACGATCTCACCGCCGCCGTCACCGCCCTCGGGCCCGAGGTCGATGATCCAGTCAGCGGTCTTGATCACATCGATGTTGTGCTCGATCACGAGCACCGTGTTCCCGGCGTCCACCAGCCGGCCGAGCACCTCCAGGAGGCGGTCGACATCGGCGAAGTGCAAACCGGTGGTCGGCTCGTCGAGGATGTAGAGCGTATCCCCCGTTGCAACCTTCGAGAGCTCGGTTGACAATTTGACACGCTGCGCCTCTCCGCCCGAGAGCGTCGTCGCAGGCTGGCCAAGTCGTACGTAGCCGAGCCCGACGTCATGCAGGGTCTTGATGCGCCGGTGGATCTTCGGAACGTTCTCGAAATACTCCACCGACTCCGTGATCGACATCGCGAGAACGTCGGA
>JBBQZL010000259.1:0-2741 GCA_038207745.1 Solirubrobacterales bacterium | reverse complement strand
GAAGACCTCACACATCAGATCCGGATCCTGCTGGTTGCCACTCATGAAGCCGATCACCTTGCGACCGGTGGCTTGTTCGACCACCCCCTCGAAGCGTGCGCGCATGAGCTCCTGAAATGCCATTCGCTGCTCGATCACCGCTGCCCCGCGACCCCCGTCAAGCAGAGTCTGCTCGACCCTGCTGAAGCCGCCACGAAGAAGGCAGACAACCAGGTCGTCTTGAAAATACGACCTGACCCGGGTCGGGCCGCGTCCGTAGTACTCCTTGAGCAGTGCTACCAGCCCATCGGAGATTGCGGTTAGAACGTCGCCATGGGTCTGACTGTCCTTGGTGCCTGACTCGTTCATCAGAGGCTTCCTGAATCCAGCCAGAACAATTTACCTGTTTGCTGGTGCTATCTTCAAGTGTGGAGGGCTTCAGCCTAGGGGTCCGGCTCATTTCGTGGTCGGGCAGCGCCGCTTGACTTCCCATCGTTGCCGAGCGATCCAGGGAGTCAGGTTTGCTGCCAGATTTCAGGTCTTCAGCAAGGTTCCACGTCGATGCTTGCCGTTCTCAGACGGGATTGCCGTGAGCGGTGTCGCGTCAACAAGTGAGACGGCGGAGACCGAGGTGATGCGGCTCCGCGACGAGCTGATGGTCACTCGACAAAGGGCGAGAGAGGAGCTGCAGCGAGCTCGTCAGGAGACCTTTGATGGACTTTGCATGGCGATCGAGATGCACGATTCCTCGACCGGAGAACACGTCAGCCGAATGGGGCGCATCGCCGCCTTCGTCGGTGACCGGCTGGGCCTCGATGCTGACCGGGTCGAGATGCTGCGTGCCGCGGCGCCGATGCACGACGTAGGCAAGATCGGCACTCCGACGGCGATTCTTGGCAAGCCGGGACCCCTGACCCCCGGGGAACGCAAGTCGGTGGAGGTCCACGCGCGCGCCGGCTACGAGATCTTTGCTCGCTTCCGAAGCGAGCTGGCACGCGTGGCGGGCACGATTGCGCTCACCCATCACGAGCACTTCGATGGCAACGGCTATCCGCAGGGCCTCGCCGGCGAGGAGATTCCGCTCGAAGGCCGGATCACGGCGGTGGCCGATGTCTTCGATGCCCTGCTCAGCGATCGAAGCTACAGACCCGCGATGTCAGTAGAGGAAGCCGTGACGACCATGAGCGGCGAAAGAGGCACCCACTTCGACCCTCGAATCATCGATGTCCTGCTCGACCATGTCGAGGAGGCTCTCGAGGTCCGGGGGGAAGGGGGGTACCAGATGATTGATTCCACGGGAATCCCCGTGGGCAAGGGGTTGTAGAGCTACGCCAGGTGGGTGTGGGCGCGGGTATGGGTCCAGGTCACGCGTACCTGCGGGGACCTGGCGAATCGAGTAGGCGATTTGATCCGATCGGCCCGGGGCGCTACCATTGGCGTTGGAGGGCATCACTGAGGTCTCCCCGTCCGGGGGCAGCACGCATTGACTTCCCGCAGCTATTTCGTTCCATGCCAGGAGGTCGATGTAACCCAACGTCCGATTGCGTCCGTCCGAATCTGGACGCTCATCTCGCGACGTTCCGGCCTGCCTGCGCACCCGACCAAACGCGCAGACGAGGAGATGTCAATGCAACGCACTACGAAGGGTTCGCGAGCCTCGGCGAGGATCTCGCTACGCACCCTCCTCACCGCCCTTGCCGCAGTCGCCATCCTGGGAGCCGGCCTCGCGGCCACCGCCCTGGCCGGCTCCAAGGACGACCCGATCGAACCGGTATCGCGCTCGAATAAGGGCGCCACCGAGCTCGCCCGATCGATCTTCGAAGGCAACGGAGCAAAGCTCGTCCGGGCAAAGTTCGTGACGATCCCCCCCGGTCACGATCCGGTCGCGACCACGTCCAGGCCGATCGCCGGCTTCCCCCGCAGAGGTGAGTCGTTTGCGATCCTCACCACCGGGTGCGCCCATCTGGCGATCACCCCGAACAACTCCCAGAGCAGCGGCTGCCGCGACGGCGGCGTCAAGACCCGCGGTGCCCGCGACGTGACGATCATGCGAATCCGGGTCCACGTGCCCCAGGGAGCCAACTGCCTGTCGTTTCGCTTCAAGTTCCTCTCCGAGGAGTTCCCCGAGTACGTGGGCACCCGATACAACGACGCCTTCATCGCCGAAGTCGGCCACTCGCCGACCTGGAATGCCTCCTCCAATCACAGTCCCAGCATCACAGCCCCGAACGACTTCGCCACGACCCGCAACGGCAAGAGCCTGATCACGGTCAACGGTGCCGGGGTGGCCAAGGTATCCCGCGCTGCCGCCAAGGGCACCACCTATGACGCCGCGACCGGCAAGCTGCGGGCCTCGACGCCGGTCAAGCCCGGCAACCGGCTGCTCTACCTGTCGATCTTCGACCAGGGCGATCGCCAATACGACTCGGCGGTCTTCATCGACCGGTTGCTGGTGCGTCACGCGAGCAACTGCGAATCCGGCCTGGTGCGCAGCAAGTAACCACCAGCAAATCGACAGCTCGTATCCCAAACGGCCGACCGCGAACCGAATCGCGGTCGGCATGAGTAAGGAGAGAGCCAGATGATCGAAAAAAGGAAGCCACATGACCGATGCAACCCGGTTGTGGTTTAGAGATATTGAAGCGCTTCCAATGAAAGGGACAGAATGCGCAAACGTTCAATTGCAATGTGCCTCGCTGTGGCCGTTGCCGCTGCCAGCGTCCTGACCGCGGTCGCCGTCGCCGGTCCCGTGGGAAAGCCGG
>JBBQZL010000258.1:0-2834 GCA_038207745.1 Solirubrobacterales bacterium | reverse complement strand
TTGAGACCCGGACCTGCGTCAAACCGAGAACGTCTTTGGCCGAAGCATTCCCTGCCCTGAGCCGAACAGATCCCGGCTGGGTCTGGACATCCGGGAGGGTGGCATCACGTTCATCGATCTCGCCCGCAGGGTTCGCCGCCTGGCCAGGTCGGCCAGGCGGCAGTACGCTTTGTCCACGAGCGGCAAGCCGATAAGTATCAGCGAGGCCAAGACCCAACTCTCGAAGTTCATTGCCCGGGACGAGCGAGGGGAACAGGTGACGATCCGGAGGGGTTCAGGATCCGTCGTAAGGCTCGTCCCGATATAGCCACCGCAATAGCCGACGTGCTCCCCGGTGGGAGCGCCGCGTGACCAGATCTGGATCGCTGGCGACTTTGATGACCTGGGACCAGAGTGGGACGACTACCGATAGCCGAGAGGCTTCTCGATAAGCGCGCCCTTCTCTGGTGCCTGGCCGACGACCCCAATCTCCCTATCTGGGTGAAGGACGAGATCGAATCGGATACGTCGCGGTTCGGAGTCAGCGATGTCGTCCTGTGGGAGATCGCGATCAAGAGATCGAGTGGAAAGCGGAAAGTCTGCATTGACAGTGCCGGAGAAGCTGGACCATCTTCAACGCATTGGAAGCGCCACTGGCGTCAAAATTTCACCGGCGCGCTTGAATTGGGGCAAGGAGATCTCCGTCACGCTGTAGGGCGTGCTGCTGGACAAGATCATCCGGATTGACTCGGCGAACAATGTTTTTCGGATCAGGGCTCAGGACATCTTCGGGTCCGCGCATTGCCACTCGGGCCGTCGAGCGTCCCGGTCGCCCGGCCGATGTGGGCCGGGTTGTAGGCTGGAATGACCTGTTTCCGACCACCTCGAACACAAGGAGCGACTGAATGGCATATTCGGTTCCCGATCTTCCCTACGACTACAACGCACTCGAGCCCCACATCGATGAGGCGACGATGCGCGTTCATCACGACAAGCACCATCAGGCCTACGTGGACAAGGCGAATGCCGCCCTCGAGGGCACAGAGTGGGCCGACAAGGACGTCGACGAGGTCCTCGCCGACCTTTCAACGCTCCCGGCCGACAAGCAGGGCCCGGTTCGCAACAACGCCGGCGGGCACGCGAACCACTCGCTGTTCTGGAAGATGCTCTCTCCGGACGGTGGCGGTGAGCCCGAGGGCGAGTTGGCCGAGGCCATCAACACCAAGTTCGGCTCGTTTGACGATTTCAAGGCCGCGTTCAAGGCTGCCGGTATCGGTCAGTTTGGCTCCGGCTGGGCTTGGCTCGTGTCCGACGGCTCCGGTGTCGAGGTCATCTCGACCGCAAACCAGGACTCGCCCGTCTCGGCCGGCAAGACGCCGTTGCTGGGTGCAGATGTCTGGGAGCACGCCTACTACCTGAAGTACCAGAACCGCCGCCCCGATTACCTCGACGCGTTCTGGAACGTCGTCAACTGGTCCTTCGTCGCAGAGCAGTTCGCTGCCGCAAAGGGCTGATTCGGCGTCGTATCGAGATCGGCGGCCGGGACGAGTTTCCGGCCGTCTTTCTTCGGCGCCCGGGAGCCCTGGTCACCGGGTCCCGCGGCTCGTGCCGGATTGAACTACCGGACCAGATCGGCCGCTTCGAGAGGCCTTCCTGGCGCCCCGCGGGCTTCGTCGGGCAGATGTCCTCGCTCTGATCCCTCTTTCGGCTCCACCAGGCTCATCGCATGCTCGGCCTTGGCGGTGATCGTCAGGCTCGGGTTGACGCCGGGGTTGGCGGGCACGGTCGAGCCGTCGCAGATCAACAGGTTCTCGTAGCCGTAGACGCGGTTGCCCGCATCCACCACGCCTGTCTCCGGACTGTCTCCAATCACCGCGCCGCCGAGGATGTGAGCGGTCGTCGGGATGTTGAGGAGGGACTCGGTCACGCTGCTCTGGGCGGTGCCACCAATTCGCTTTTCAAACCACCTGGCGGCGTGTTCGGCCGCCGGGATGAAGGTCGGATTGGGCCGCTCGGGATCCTGTTCGCTCTGCAGTCGGACGCCGCGCCCGAAACGGCGGGGCTTTGGCTTCAGGCTCATCGCAGCGTCGATCGATTGCATGACCAGGAGGATCACCGTCCTGCGGGACCAGTTGCGGGGGGAGATCAATCGGGCCGCCTTGACCGGGTGGCGCAGCATCGCCACGAGCCACTTGAACGGCCGGGTGACCCGGGTGCCCTCCCCGGTCATCAGGGTGAACAGGCTGCTCATCAGATCGCCGCCCTTGCCGTAGGTGACGACCTCGATGTGGGTATCCGGATCGGGATAGATACTGGAGGTGATCGCCGTCGAATCGGTGAAGTCACGACTGTCGTCCGGAGCGGTGACTGCCTGTATCGACTCGGAGTTGGTTCTCACCACATGACCGAGCCGTGGCGAGAGCCTGGGCAGGGCGCCGGAGTGTCGGCAGTTGGCCAGCAGCTGATTGGTTCCGAGCGCACCGGCGGCCACGACGACACCTTTTGCGGTGACGGTCCGGCGCCGCTTGCGGATCCAGGAGCCCGAGCGCTCGCTTGTCACCTTGTAGCCCCCGGAGCCGTCCGCGGGCCCGATCGGGCGGATCTCGGTGACATGGCGCTCCGGGGTGATCTTGACCCCGAGGCGCTCGGCAAACCAGAGGTAGTTCTTGACAAGGGTGTTCTTTGCGTTGTGCCGGCAGCCGACCATGCAGGATCCGCAACGTATGCAGCCGGAGCGGCGCGGCCCCTCGCCGTCGAAATATGGGTCCTCGGCTTCCTTGCCAGATTCGCCGAAGTAGATCCCGACCCGGGTGTTGCTGAAGGTGTCCGCGACCCCGATCTCTTCGCCGTATTCG
>JBBQZL010000257.1:0-2838 GCA_038207745.1 Solirubrobacterales bacterium | reverse complement strand
CCCGAGTTGATCACCGTGGTGCCGCCGATTGCGCGGCCGACCGGCACCGGGATCATCGGCCTTCCACTGGCCACGGTCAGGCCTCCATCCCGGTACAGCGCGGAGATCGCGTCAAGCGGTTCAACCGGATAGTTGTCGCGGTTGTAGTGCTCTCCCGCCTCGAGGACGATCACGTCGAGCCCGGACTCGGCCAGGGCCGCGGCGGCTGCGGCGCCGCCGGCACCCGACCCCACGATGACCACGTCGCACTCCTCGGTGCCGGCCGGGGCCTCGAGGTCGCCGAGCCCTCCGGAATCGGGTGGAATGGTCCCGCCCGCCATCTCGCAGGAGGGTGGGCACCCGACCGTCCTGATCACCTCGGGATTGCTCGCGTAGCCCAGGGTGCTGAGAACCTTTGCAAGCAGCAGGAGGTCGCGATGAAGACCGAGTCGGGACCTCTCGAGATTGACCAGGTACTGCTCGCGAGCAGGCAGATCGAGACGGCTGAAGCGCCATGGGAAGGGCAGCCACTCGAAGGCGCGGATCGCAAGGCGCAGTCGCGAGAGTGTCCGGGGATTGAGAGTGGCGAGAAAACGGGCGACCGGCTCCGATACCGGGATCTCGAGCTCCGCCGCCGGCAGTCCATCGATCCCGGGCGCCATCGCCTCGCAGATGGACTTCAGCGTGCGCAGCTCGGCAGCCGATAGCCCCGGGGTTGGTCGTCAGTCGGGTGCGGCGTGGAGATCGACGCGTCCGGCAAGCGACCAGAGCCATACGGCGAGGATCGCCAGATAGCCGTCAACCAGGAAGTTGAGCAGGTAGACGAAGTAGTTCGCATCGAGGATCAGGAAGGCGAGCGCGGCGAGTGATGACGCGACCTTGCCGACCGCAAGCACGAGGATGAACGGCCGGTAGCGCCTGACGTCGGTCACGACGACCAGGCAGATCGCGGTGATGATCACCATGTAGGCAAACGCGAGGGCGAGCCAGAACTGGGTGCCGGTGTCCGGCTCTGGAGTGAAGCCACCGATCCAATCCCCGACGTCGTTGATCGAATTGAGGACCCCGTCGGGGGTGGCGATGAAGAGGATCCCGACGACCGCGAAGCTGACTGCGAGCAGTCGCAGATTGAAGATCACAAATCTTTCGGCGGTCTCTCCCTTCATCCTGGATCCGTGATCCTATCCAGCGGGGGCGGACCTGCTTACATTCACCTTTGTGATCGACCAGAAACAAGTCCTGCATGTCGCGCGCCTTGCCCGGCTCCGGCTCGACCCCGAAGAGCTGCCGCGCCTTGCCGATGAGCTCTCGTCGGTACTCGAGCACGTTGACCGGATAGGCGAGCTGGATCTCGAGGGTGTCGAGGTGACCACCCATGTCGTGGCGCTGGAGAACGTGCTGCGTCCCGACGAGCCCCGTGAGAGCTGGCCGCGCGACGCGATGCTCGGCCAGGCTCCCGACTCCGCACGGGATTCATTCAGGGTTCCGCCATCCCCTCCGGCGGACGAGTGACCAGTGTCTGATCTGCTCAACCTGACGGTCGCCGAGGCCGTGAAGCGGGTCGCTGCCCGCGAGCTCTCCGCCGGGGAGCTGTTCGCGGCATGGGCCTCGGCGGCGTCCGGAGACGAGCTTGGCGCCTACCTCTGGCGGGCAGAATCCCTCGGCGACGTCAAGGAGCCGATCGGGCCGCTGGCCGGGATCCCGATCGCGGTCAAGGACATCTTCTGCACCGAGGGCGTTCCGACCACGGCCGGGTCGCGGATCCTCGAGGGATACCTCCCGCCCTATACGGCGACTGCCGTGGAGCGTCTGCTCGGGGCAGGCGCGCAGGTGCTCGGCAAGACCAACATGGACGAGTTCGCGATGGGCTCATCGAATGAGAACTCCGGCTATCGGCCGGTGCTCAACCCCTGGGACCGGACCCGCGTGCCGGGTGGATCCTCGGGCGGCTCCGCCGCCGCAGTTGCGGGCGGTCTGGCTCCCTGCGCGATCGGCACCGACACTGGCGGCTCGATCCGCCAGCCCGCCTCGCTCTGCGGGATCGTCGGCCTCAAGCCGACCTACGGCTCGATCTCGCGCTACGGGATGATCGCCTTCGCCTCATCGCTCGATCAGTGCGGCCCGTTCACGCGCGATGTCACCGACGCCGCGCTGCTGCTCGGTGTGATGCAGGGGCGTGATCCGATGGACTCGACCTCCGTCGGCATCGAAGCCGGCGTCGGCATGCCCTCTCGGACTGATCTCACGGGGCTCAGGTTCGGCGTCCCGGCCGGCTTTGGCGACGATGGGATGGAGGCGGGTGTCCGAGAGGTCTTCGAGCAGACCCTGAAGGTGATCGAGGGCCTTGGCGGCGCAATAACAGAGATCCAGCTTCCGCATGCAGAGCACGGAATATCGGCCTACTACGTGCTGGCGCCAGCTGAGGCGTCGACAAATCTCTCACGCTACGACGGCGTTCGCTACGGGCTGCGGGTTCCGGGCGACGATCTGCTCGAGATGTACGAGGCGACCCGCGCGGCCGGTTTCGGCACCGAGGTCAAGCGCCGGATCATGCTGGGGACATACGCGCTCTCATCGGGGTACTACGACGCCTACTACGCACAGGCCCAGAAGGTGCGGACGCGGATTGCCGAGGACTTCAGAACCGCGTTTGCCGGCGTCGATTACGTGGTCACCCCGACGTCTCCGTCTGTCGCCTTCGAACTCGGCTCGAAGACGGACGATCCGCTTGCCATGTACCTGAATGACTTCTTCACCGTGCCGATGTCATTGGCCGGAATCCCAGCGATCTCGATACCGGCCGGTCTCGCGCAACCCGATGGTGGAGGTCCCGAGCTGCCGGTCGGCTTCCAGATCGCG
>JBBQZL010000256.1:0-2846 GCA_038207745.1 Solirubrobacterales bacterium | reverse complement strand
TGCCTATTCACTCCGCCCTGATAAGTCCATGAATATGGCGAGACTAGGGCTATACGCACAAGGGACAAGGCTACACCCGGCACGCGTACGGTGTTACCGGTTTGGGCCACCCTTCGGGCTCTGTGCCCACGAAAACCCCGTAAAAACCAGCAGGAAGGCACTCCCGACCTCGAGCAGCAGGACGCCGGAATCGTTTGCCGCCGTCCCGAGCAATGCGGCGACAATCCCGGCGACATAGGCGGCCCTGACCGCGGGTACAGGCTCCAGCCAGGCTGCAATCCGCTTCCGGTATGCGATCCCAAGCCCGATCACGACCACGGTCAACGGCATGATCATCCCACCGGCACCCCGGACGAAACTGCGCCCGGCCAGGTGCAGACGCCGGATGACGACGTCGAAGATGTTCGTGTCACCGCTGCCGTGCACAAAGCTCCTGATGAAGTGGGAGTTGCCACCGGTCACGAGATCTCCGGCCGCGAGCAGGGCAAGCGCGATGATCGGAACCACGAACGCGATCAGGGCGAGCTTCGGTCGCCCGGCGACCAGGGCCGCGGCAACGACCGCCACCGCCGGAAAAACCAGGGCCGAACCGACATCGGCCCCGAAGTGTCCCGAGGCAAAGATTGCCGCAAGCGGGATCGTGACGAAGAGAAAGACGATTGCCGAGCGCCTCGGTGAGAGTTGTGGCCTGAACCCGGCGATACCCGAACCGATGCCCATCAGCAGGACCACGACGAGAATCCCGGCGAGCTCGTTGCCGATCCCGTAGAACCGCACGCCAAGCCCGGGGCTGGGGCCGAGCAGCGAGAGCCCGGTCAGCGGCGACCCTGCGATCAGGTCACAGGCCACCCCGAGGACGGTCGCCATACAGGCGACCGAGAGCGCCCTCCACCCCCCGACGAACCGGAGCAGGATCGCCGCAAGGATCGGTGTACCGAGCGCCACGATCAGGCGCTCCGCGTCGAGGCTGGGCCTCAGGGCGGCGGTGAACATCAGGATCAGCGGCAGCAGGGCCACGGAGACCGCGAGCATCTGAACCGCGGGACGCGCAAGGCGCCCACGTGAGAGGGCGGCAACCAGGCCCGTGAGCAGAATCCAGACCAGGGCGCTGACGCCGATCACGGGGCTACGGCGCATGCCGACGATGGAGAGCCGATCGGCGAGCGAGGCCACCGCAGCCGCGTCGGGGGCCCCCTCGCTTCGGATCTGCTCACCGGTCATCTGGTCCGGGATCTCGAGCCCCAGCCTGGTGATGATCGTCGGCGCGATATCGGTCGAGAGGACGAAGCCGTCGATACGGGTCGTGTCAGAGGTCAGGTTGCCGGAGAAACCGGCGCCCGCGATACCCATCGCAAGCGATCGCGACGGCGGCGGCGGGGATCGCTCGATCGCGATCATCATGTCGTTTCCGGAGAGCTTCGCGATGATCGCGGGGAGGTCGGCGGGGTCGGCGTTCTGAACCCTTACAACGGGCATGCAGCCGCGCTTGCGGCATCCCACGGGCATCCGGCCGATTCTTCCGTCTCGATCCGCGGCCAGGATCGACGGGTAGACCAGGTCAGGCTCGGCCTCCATCGCAACGCGGTCCCGGCCGGCCACCGGGACCGTGTTGACGACCGATGCGAGCAGTCCGGGCACGATGTCGACCGGCGCGGAGTCGGCGCGCCGGACGATCCGATCCCAATTCGGAACCACGTCGCCCCGGGGCAGGACAAGCGGCAACTCGTACTTGTAGAGGGAGCCGAAGACGCGGCTTCCCTGGGTTATGTCCAGGTAGGTCTGATCCGGCGTCACCCCGCCCATTCCGGCGCTGTAGACGCCCGGGGAGATGCCATCGATCGACCAGAGACGATCCGGGTCGAGTCCGTTTGGCAGCAGCGCGACGGTGATCCGCGTCTGGCTCGCGGGCAGCTCCGCGGCGTCAGCCCGGGGCGTCATGGAGCCGGCGCCGAGCAGCACCGCAAGGGTGCAGAGACCCAGGATCGCTATTTTTGTTCTGACCATGGCCCCGCGCACCTTCGCCAAATTCACTTTCCTCAAGATGGATCCCGCATGGCGTCGCCGCCCGGAAGAACAGCGGCTGACCGATAAGCGGGAGTTCCTCGCTGCATGCGAGGACTTTGCCACCGACCGGTCACTGCGCGTCTACTCAACCATAGGAACACGCGGTGATGTCGATCTGGTCCTGCTCAGCCAGAGCCCCAACCTCGAGGACATCCACACCTTCCACGTGGTGCTCGGGCAGAGCGGGCTGGCCCAGTGGGCCGAGACTCCGTTCTCATACCTCTCGATGACCAAGGTCTCGCAGTACTCCGAGGAAGGCGCCAGGCCCGAAATATGCGTCTCGGATCGCAAGTACCTCTTCCTATATCCGATGGTCAAGAAGCGGTCCTGGTACGGCCTCCCGGACGAGGAGCGGGGACGGATCATGCGCGGCCACATCGAGGTCGGCCGAAGTCACCCGGAGATCACGGTCAACACAAGCTACTCATACGGCCTCGATGACCAGGAATTCGTCGTCTGCTTCGAAGGCGACGACCCGGCCGAGTTTCTCGAGCTGGTCCATGAGCTTCGGCCGACCGAGTCGAGCGAGTACACCGAGAGCGAGACGCCGATCTTCACATGTATCTCGCTTCCGCTTCGCAAGGCACTCGATGCCCTCGATGGCACCGCGGCAGTGGCAGCCGAGAGCTCTTCCGCGATCTGAACACCCCGCAGCAAGGAACCCTGATGACCGAGATCGGAACCTCCGAGAACCCGCTTCGCGTCGCGATCATCGGCGCCGGACCGTCCGGATTCTATTCCGCCGAACACATCCTCAAGAATGAGATCCACTCACAGGTGGA
>JBBQZL010000255.1:0-2857 GCA_038207745.1 Solirubrobacterales bacterium | reverse complement strand
GCGCGTCCTCGCCACAGAGCTTCTGATAGCCGGGCCGGATGTCGATCTCGTCGTACTGCTCGGATGCGGGCAGTCCCTCATTGGAGTGGTAGTAGCGCCGGTCGACGTTGACAAACACGCAACCGACCTCGTCCACGGCCTGGACGAAGCCGAGAAAGTCAGTGTTGAAGACGTGGTTGATGTGAAGCCGGGGGCCGCCGATCGCATTCAGCGTCTCCACGGTCAGCTTCGCGCCGCCGATCGAGTAGGCAGCGTTGAATTTGTCTGTGCCGTAGCCGGGGATGTCGACCTTGAGATCCCGGGGGATCGAGAGCATCGAGATCAGATTGGTGTCCGGGTCGACCCTGACAAGCATCACCGTGTCGGCGAGGCCGCGTTCCGTGCCGCTCGAGATGTTGGCGCGCCTGTCCGAGCCGAGGATCAGCAACGTCTGGGGCTTGCCCGGATCCGGCGCAGGCAGTATCTGCTTCGAGATCTGGATCTCCGGTCCGAAATCACCGACGATGTCGCTGAGAAAGACGAGTACGGAGGCCGATGTGGCAGCCGCAAAGCTGACGATGATGATCATCGAGGCTGCAAAGAAGCGGAGAAACAGCCTGGGTCTCCTGGGGGGTGACTCGTGGTCGCCGGTGATCGGTGGATAGCTCGGAAAGCCCGGAGCTCCACCCGCCGCGGCGGCTTGCGCGACAACAGCCGGGATCATCGGGACCGCGTCGAACGCCTCGGTGTGTTCCCCGGTTTCGCCGGTTACCCCGTCCCCGTCGCCGGGCTCCCCGGTCTCGACACCGTCGTATTCGCCCGTCTCACCGGTCCCTCCGCTTTCGAACTCGCCGGTTTCACCTTCCTCGAGTGCCTCCCGGAGCCCTGGATCCAGCTCGGGAACCTCTTCGGTCCCGGGCTCCGAGGTCTCGGGCAGCTTGATCTCATCGGTGATTCCCTGATCGATGCGGGCGCCGAGCGCGAAGACCTCTTCGGTGAGCTGCTGGTCCTTCTCTTCAGAATCACGCTGATGCGGCGGATCGGTTGGCTTGTCGGGCGGCTGGGTGGTCATCTAGGCGGCCATTCTCCCCGGCAGCGAGCGAACGAAGGTGTCGAGAGCCCCGCGATAGCACTCCATCGAGGAGATCGAGACCCACTCTTCCGGGCCGTGGTGCCCGGCACCGACCGGGCCGAACTCGACCGCGGGAATGCCGGCGCGAAGAAACGAAACCGCATCAGAGGCGCCATCCCGGCCGACGCTAGTTGACATCTGCTCGTGGTGCATGGTCGTCGCGTCGCCCAGCGCCCTGACGAATACCGAGTCGCGATCGACGACGGCCGGAGCCCGCTCGAACTTGGCGATGATCCGGGAGTCCGGGATCGCCTCAATGAGTTCAAGAATCTGCCCGGCGTTCTGATTCGGCAGGTACCGGATGTCGACATCGATCACACAGCGATCCGGGACCTTGTTGAAGGTGTCCCCTCCCCAGATCCTGCCGAGGTTGATCGAGGGACGATCGAAGAGCTCGGAACTCTGGCGCGCGAATGGAAGTGATTCGATGCTTCGGAAGACGTCGAGCGCCTTGAGGACGGCGTTGTCTCCGAGCCATGGGGTTGCCCCATGTGCTGCTCTCCCGACGACCTCCAATCGGAGCGCGAGGACTCCCTTTGCCTCGACCCCGATGTGAAGATCCGTCGGCTCGCCGGTGATCACGAAATCGCCGATGAAGCCGGATTCGACAAGGTGGTCGGAGCCCCGGTCCGCCTCCTCCTCGGACTCTTCGTCGGCGACGATCCCAAGGCGAACCCGGACCTGGTCCTGGTCACGCAGACCGGCGACGCAGACGAGCATCGCGGCAAGCGCGCCCTTCATGTCATAGGCGCCGCGCCCGTAGAGGCGATCGCCGTCGATGCAGGCCTCAAATTGCTGAGACTGGCCCGGAACAACATCGAGGTGACCGTGGAAGACGACTGTCGGGACGTCAGCTGGGCCGACCTCGGCCATGATCACCGGCAGCCCGCGGGCCTCGCCCTCGCTGACCTCGATCCCCTTTGATTCAAGCCAGCCCCGGACGAACCCGGCCGCTTCCTGGATCGCGGTCGGGTTGGTCGTCTCAAATGCGATCAATCGGCTGGCAAGGGCCACTGGGTCATTCACGAGCCGGTAACCCTAGCCTGCCGGCCCGGTGGGCCGGCACATCCGACGCTACCCGGACCCGGATTCCGCGATCCGGAGAAAGACCTCGGCGCGGGTGCGATCCTTGACCGCCCGCTTGTATCTGCCGCTGCCGTCCTCTGCCTCCTTGGCGCGCTCTTCGGCGTCTGCGATCTGCTCTCTGAGCCCGGCGGCGTCGAGATCCTGTGGCCGATGCGCTTCTTCGAGCAGCAGCAGAGCGTGGTTGCCGAAGACCTGTAGCCAGCCGTGCGACTGGGCAAATGTGGTGACTTCCGAATCTGAAATGTGAAGGCGCAGCTCGGTGGGCTCAAGGGCAGCCAGGACCGGGATGTGATTGGCGAGAATGCCGATCTCACCGATCGCGGTACGGGTCGAGACCTGTTTCACATCGCCACTGAAGATCTCACCTTCGGGGGTGAGAATCTCAACTTCGATCGTATGCTCGCCTGCCATGGTCCTGTGTCCCCGGCGCCCTTAGTTCCCGCCGGCTTCTGCGAGGACCTGGTCGATTGAGCCCTTCATGTAGAAGTCGCTCTCCGAGAGGTCATCGTGCTGGCCATCGAGGATCTCACGGAATCCGCGGACCGTCTCTGCAACCGGCACGTACTCGCCGTCGCGACCGGTGAACTGTGATGCGACGAAGAACGGCTGCGAGAGATAGCGCTCGATCTTCCGGGCGCGGGCAACCAGAACCTTGTCCTC
>JBBQZL010000254.1:0-2873 GCA_038207745.1 Solirubrobacterales bacterium | reverse complement strand
GCGGCCGCCGTTCCCGTCGGTCTCCGGCCTCTGGGGAAAGCCGACCAACATCAACAACGTGGAGACGTGGGCCAATGTGGCCCCGATCGTACTCAACGGGGCGGCCTGGTTCGCCGCGATCGGGACCGAGGGCAGCAAAGGCACGAAGGTCTTCTCGCTGGCAGGGAAGCTCAACAACACCGGGCTCGTCGAAGTGCCGATGGGGGTCACCCTGCGTGAGCTGATCTTCGGGGTCGGAGGCGGCATCACCCGCAACCGGCACTTCAAGGCCGTCCAGATGGGTGGTCCGTCTGGCGGCTGCCTCGGCCCAGAGCATCTCGACCTCCCGGTCGACTACGATTCGCTCAAGGAGGCGGGAGCGATCATGGGGTCGGGCGGAGTCATCGTGACCGACGAGACGACGTGCATGGTCGACTTCGCCCGGTTCTTCGTCAACTTCACGCAGACCGAGTCGTGCGGCAAGTGCGTCCCGTGCCGCCTGGGGACCAAGCGCATGCTCGAGATCCTCGAGAGGATCACCCGTGGCGAAGGCGAGATGGCGGACCTCGATCGTCTCGAGCGCCTCGCAACTGCGATCAAGCGCACCAGCCTCTGCGGCCTCGGGCAGACCGCTCCGAACCCCGTGCTCTCGACACTCAAGTACTTCCGCCATGAGTACGAGGAGCACATCCTCGAGAAGAGATGCTCGGCTTGTCAGTGCGAGGCGCTGGTCAAGGCGCCCTGCACCCACACCTGTCCCGCCGATGTCGACACGCCGAGCTACCTGGCGCTCGTCGCCTCCGGTCAGTTCGAGGACGCGGTCGCTGTGCACATGGAGCGCAATCCCTTCCCGAGCATCTGCGGCCGGGTCTGCAACCATCCCTGTGAAGCGATGTGCAAGCGGGCCGAGATCGACGCCCCCGTTTCCGTGACGGCGGTCAAGCGTTTCATGGCCGATGCCGTACCGTCGTCCGCTGTCCTCAAGCCGGTGGCGCAGACGCAGTCCCACCGCGTGGCCGTCGTCGGGGCGGGCCCGTGCGGCCTGTCATGTGCCTATCAGCTGGCTCTCTCCGGGTTCCCCGTCACCGTGCTCGAGGCGCTGCCCGTGGCCGGCGGGATGCTGCAGGTCGGCCTGCCTGACTTCAGGATGCCGAAGGATGTGGTGGCTCGCGAAGTGCAGGCGATCCTCGGCATGGGAATCGAGCTCAGAACCGATCAGAGACTCGGGCGTGACTTCTCTCTCGAATCCTTGCTGGAAGGCGGCTTCGACGCCGTCCTCGTCGCCATCGGCGCCCATGAGACGAAGGCACTCGAGGTCGAGGGTGAGGACGCCGAGGGTGTGCTTCCGGGCGTCGAGTTCCTGCGCGACGTCAACCTGGGCGACCCGCCGGCGATCGGCCGGAGAGTCGCGGTCGTCGGCGGTGGGTCGGTCGCCCTGGACGCCGCCCGGGCATCGCTCCGCCTGCAGCAGATGGCCGGTCTCACCCGCGACGTGACGCTCGTCTACCGTCGCTCGCGGACAGAGATGCCCGCGTTCGAGTGGGAGGTGCTGGAAGGCGACGAGGAGGGACTCCAGTTCGAGTACCTCGTGGCGCCAAGGCGCGTGGTGAAGGACGAGCTCGGGCATGTCCGTGGTCTCGAGTGCGCGCGCATGGAACTCGGCGAGGCCGATGACAGCGGACGTTGTCGCCCCATCTCGGTGCCGGGCTCGGAGTTCGTCCTCGAGTGCGACACCATCATCACAGCCATCGGCCAGTCCATCGACCTTTCCTGGATGAACGGCGACGGCATCGGAGTCTCTCGCTGGGGAGGGATCGTCGCTGATCCGTCCGACTTCCACACGGCCGATCCCAGGGTGTTCGCGGGTGGCGATGTGGTGCGAGGACCGGCGACCCTCATCGAGGCCATCGGTGACGGCCAGCGGGCCGCGTTCTCGATCGAGCGCTTTCTGACGGGTCGCTCACCGCGACAGGATCTGCTCGACGATCTGCAGAGGCGGCGACTGGTGCCGCGGGCGAGCGCGCCCGAGGAAACCGAGTACCCACGTGTCATTCCGGCGCGCGTCGAGGCCGAGGAGCGCGTGAGCAGCTTCGTCGAGGTCGTGTGCAACATCACCGACGCGGAGGCGCGCTGCGAGGCTTCGCGGTGTCTGCGCTGCGACCTCGAGCACTGATCGAGAGGGCTTCGCTCCCATCAACGACAAGCGCGCTGCCCGGCGGGCACCTGCCAGGTGCTGATCTAGCCCTGGCTGAGGCGCCCGTGGGGCATCTGGGCGTCGGCGCCGCACAAGACCTGGACCTTCCTCGGCATCCCCCTCGTGAGCTGGGTCGCCGCCGTCTCTCTGATCTGCTTGGGCACCCCCTTCTGCCTCTTCGACTTCATCGACGAGATACGCGACTCCAACGGCCGATCGTGGACCCTGCGCGGCATCGTGTGGATCATCGGTGTGCTCTTCCCGGCCCGGTTGCACCTTGGTCCTGCGGCTGGCTGCGAAGGTCGCAGAGGACGAGACCGGCAGAGCGTGATTCGGCAACCTCGGCCGCTTGGCCAAAGGCCGACTTGGTTGTAGGATTCTGCACGATGCGCTTCTCGCATGCTGCCGAATCCTACCGACAGATCGTAGCTCTTGACATTTTCCGACGCGAGGTATCGAAATAGCCCAATAGAATGGACGCAGACCAGGGGGGTCGAGTTGCCATTTGCACTCGACACGGTCGATCGTGAGATCGTGTCACTTCTTCTTGAGGACGGCCGCGTCTCGTCGGCCGAGATAACGCGCCGCATCGGACACGTGTCCGAGCGCGCCGTCCGTTACCGTATCGAGAGACTCGTGCGCACGGGCGTCATCCGCATCAGCGCGATCGTGAACCCTCAGGCGATCGGCTTTGCGGTCA
>JBBQZL010000253.1:0-2879 GCA_038207745.1 Solirubrobacterales bacterium | reverse complement strand
CAGGTTTGTATCGGGGAGATTTCTAGGTGGCCCACACCTCTCTTGTCAGAAAAGAGGGCTCGCTGCATCGGGTCAATTGGGAAACGGGGCATCGCTCCCTACTTCCGACGAAGCGCGCCAGCGCCCCCGAAGATCACTCAGTGATAGGGGCATGAAACTGCCCCGGAGCCCTCCTCCGTGGCGTCCGCACCGGCGCTTAGCGTCGGCGCAGATGCTCCGGGCCGGGGGCTCCGTGGAAGAGCGCAGGCCGGGCAGGCCGCACGCCTTATGGACCGCGAGTCCGCAGTTGATAGCTGGCCGCCCCTGCGAATGCCCGGATGGGCTGCGAGCCCGAATCCGTAGTTGCCGTTCTTGCCCGCCTCCCTTCCGAGAAATTCGAGCGAAGGGAGCAGCGATGCGATTTATCGGGATGGACGTCCACCGCGACTTCTGCGAGGTCGCGATCTGGGAGGCGGGCGAGGTGAGAAGCGCCGGCCGGGTCTCCAGCTCAGATGAGGAGCTGAGCTTGTTCGCCCAGAGCCTCGGCACCGACGATGAGGTGGCGATGGAGATGAGCGGCAACGCCGCGGCGATCGCCCGCATCATCGAACCCCACGTCGCCCGCGTGGTGCTGGCCGACCCCAAGAAGGTCCGCGAGCGGATCGGCAACGGGCCGAAGACCGATCGCCTCGACGCCAGGGTCCTGGCCAAGCTCGGCGCCGGCGGCTTCCTGGCCGCGGTCTGGAGCCCCGATGAGAAGACGCGGGTGAGGAGGCGGCTGATCAGCCGCCGCAGCCAGCTGGTGCGCCAGCGCACCCGCGAGAAGAACCAGGTCCACGCGGCGATGGTGCGAAACCTGCGCGGCAAGGCGCCGATGTCAGACCTCTTCGGGGTCAACGGCCGGACCTGGCTCGCGGAGCAGCCGCTGCCGGTCGATGAGGCAGAGACCGTCTCGGCCTGCCTGCGCCAGGTCGACTTCCTGGAGGCCGAGATCGAGCTGATCGACCGCCGCATCGCCGAGCAGGTGGTGGGCTCGCAGGAGATCCGTCGCCTCTTGACCCTGCCGGGGTTCGGGCCTGTCGCCGCTACGGCGCTGATGGCGGCGATCGGCGACATCTCTCGCTTCCCCTCCCCGCGGCACCTGGTCGGCTACTTGGGCCTGGACCCCAAGGTGGTGCAGTCGGGCTCTGAGCCCGCCCGCCACGGGCGGATCTCAAAGCGCGGCCCCGGCTATGCCCGCCACGTCCTAGTCGAGGCGGCGCTTCATGCCCGGCGCTCGACGGGTCCGATGAGAGCGTTCGGGGAGCGGGTGGCTAAACGGCGGGGTCAGAACATCGCCACCGTCGCGGTCGCCCGCAAGCTGATCGTGATCGCCTGGAACATGCTGCGCCGCGAAGAGGACTACGCCTTCGCACGGCCGACCCTGGTGGCGCAGAAGATCCGCAAGGCCGAGCTCGCTGCCGGAGCGCCGAGCCGGCGCGGCGGCCGGGGCAAGCGCCCCGCTGTCTCGGCGACGGAGCGCAAGCGGCTTGAGAAGGAGCTGGCCGCCCAGGCGGAGGTCGCCTACCGGCGACTTGTGGCCGACTGGAGACCGGCGGGACGGTCGGTCTGAATCATCCCTCCAGCGGAGGGGGATGATAGGGCGTGAGGGGGGTGGCTGTTAGGTCTTCTTGGGCGCTGAGAACTTGACTTTCATCCGTAGGGCGTGTAGGAGGTTGCTTTTGTGGCTTCGGGCTTCTCGGTTGCTTCTGGTGCTTCCTGGGCTCTGAGGCTCTTGGCTTCGGCCCTTAGGTCTCTTCTGATGCCTTCTGACTCGGTTCTTCTGGCTTCTCCCTAGCTTTGACTATTGGCTTCTGGCTGCATCGATTTGTCTTGGACGAAGGAGCCGGGGCGGTAGCTGCCGCTGATCCACGTCATGTCCTCGTCCAACTCCCCTAGCTCGGCTTCCACCGCAGCGGCCAGCCTCACGGCGGTGTCCAGGCGGGGGGCCGCAAGCTCCGCTCAACTGATCTGGACCCCACCAACCGTTGTCAGCCACGTAGCTATCGGCTCGCCTGATTCCAGCACCCGCTGGAGTCTCGGTCGGTTGGCGCGAGCGCCAACCTCGAGGGGGCGCTCGGCACGTCGGTCCCCTTCCCGGGGCTGGCGTGAAATAGCACCGTGGGCGGTTTGACCCAGTCCAGGTTCACGGGGATGCCGCAGAACCAGCAGAGGTTCGGCGTCAGTTGCTCAAGGTTGCTCATCGGGCAGATCTGCCGAGGCTGGCCTGGGTGCCGTACTATCCGAGCACGATGTCGCTCCAGCTATGTCGGGGCCACTTGCGCAGGTTGCTGCCAGTCCTGATTGTTCTTGCGGTGACGCTGCCTGCGTCCGCTTCGGCCCGGTCCCTTTCCCTCGCCCTGCCCTGGACTCCCGGACAAGCATGGGTGTACGTAGGCGGACCTCATAGCACCCTCGGCTGCCCTGACCAGAGCTTCACCTGCTCCGGCGGGAAGCCCTGGAATTCGCTCGATTTCAGCGGCGGGGACGGCGTCGTTCGAGCGGCGGCGGACGGGATCATCGAACGAACCACTCAGTGCCCTGCCAGGAACTCGAACTTTGTGATCATCAACCACGGCGAAGGGTGGCACACGACCTACTACCATCTGATCGAAATCCCCCAGGCGATCACCGAAGAGGGACACGTCGTTCACGCCGGCGACCGCTTGGGACAGATATCCACAATGACCGGCTGCGAAGGCCACGCCGACGGTCCCCACGTCCATTTCTCCGTCGCCCGCTACCAGGGGCCGTACAGCTGGCACCGAGGCCGGGTGGACCTCGGCGGCTTTCAAATCGGCAGCTGGCGGGTCCGCGAGGGCCGCACCCAATACTCCGGTTGCGCGACCAACGTCGTTTCC
>JBBQZL010000252.1:0-2880 GCA_038207745.1 Solirubrobacterales bacterium | reverse complement strand
GCCTTGCTTGAAGGCGATCGGGTGCTGAAGCAGGTGGGGCGCATAGCCCGGACCTGAGTTGACTGGCGTTTGGCATCAGCGCGACGAGGAGCGATCTTCTGAGAACCGTCGGAGAGGATCAGGATGACGAGGTTGAAGAGCCTGTCGAGTTGATCGATGAGTTCGCCGAGTCCGGTGACGGCGATCTTCCCGTATTCACGGCGAGGCGGATGATCCAGACGGCGTTGGTGGTCCTGCTGCTGGTGGTCGGGATCTACTTCCTGTTCCCGAAGCTGGTCGGGCTGGGGGATGCATGGAGTCAGCTCGGCGACGCGGACCTGAAGTGGATCGCCGTCGCGATCGCCTTCAACGTCGTCGCATTCGGCACCTACATCGCGCTCTTCCGGGCTGTCGTCGGCGGTGACGTGCTGCCGCTCAGGTGGACCGAGGCATACGAGATCAACATGGCCGGGCTGGCGGCGACGCTGCTCTTCTCGGCCGGCGGCGCCGGCGGCATCGTCCTCACCTTCTGGGCACTCCGCAAGGCTGGGATGCGCCAACACGACGCCGGCCGGCGGATGGTCACCTTTCTCGTCCTCCACTACGCCTTCTATCCGTTGACGGTGATCATTTTCGGGATCCTGCTCCGGACCGGCGTGCTCGAGGGGACGAGCTCGGTTGAGCTGACCGTGATCCCGGCCGGAATTGCCGGCGCGGTTCTGATCTTCGGTCTCGTCTTCGCAATGATCCCCGACGATGTCGGGGAGCGGATGCGCCGCTATCCGCTGCTACGCGGTCATGCTGATCTGGTCGAGAAGCTGGCGAAGATCCCATCGACCGTCGCGGCCGGGGTGCGGGGCGCGATCGGGCTGTTTGCGAGCCCGCGAAAGGGCGGGCTTGCGGTGATCGGCGCCGCCGGGTTCTGGGCAGCCAACATCGGGATCCTCTGGGCCTCGTTTGCCGCCTTCAACATCCATCTGCCCTTCGGTGTCCTGGTGATGGGGTTCTTCCTCGGCATGGCGGCCAACCTGATCCCCTTCGCCCCTGCCGGAGTCGGAGCGGTCGATGCAGGGATGATCGGGGCATTCGTACTCTTCGGGATCGATGAGGTGACCGTGTTTCCGGCGATCCTCACCTACCGCTTCATCGCCTTCTGGATTCCGATCCCTCCCGGGATTGTCGCCTTCATCCAGCTTCGAAAGCGGATCACACGCTGGGAAACCGAGGGCCTGCCGGTCAATCGCCCGGTCACTTCATAAAATGAAGTAAGCTTTGTGTAGCGGAGTCCCAACCTTTGAGCGAACCACGACAGCGGAGTGAGCAATGAGCGACGCGAAGATCGAAAATATGATCATCATCGGCGGAGGACCGGCCGGTTACGCCGCCGCGCTCTATGCGGCTCGCGCTGACCTCGAGCCACTCGTAATCGAGGGTTTCCAGTGGGGCGGGCAGCTCCAGAACACGACCGATGTCGAGAACTATCCCGGCTACCCGGAGGGAGTCATGGGCCCGGAGATGATGGTCCAGTTCCGCGCCCAGGCCGAGCGCTTCGGAACCAGGTTCATCACCGACGACGTTGATCGGGTCGAGTTGACGGACGGTGGCCTCCACCGCGTCTTCCTCGGCGGCGAGGAGCACGTCGCGAAAACCGTGATCCTTGCGATGGGCGCAGAGCCACGCCGCCTCGGGCTTCCCGGTGAACTCGAGTTGAGCGGCCGCGGCGTCTCAACCTGTGGCGTCTGCGACGGCGCCTTCTTCAAGGACCAGCGCGTGATCGTGATCGGTGGCGGCGATTCCGCGATGGAGGACGCGATCTTCATCTCCAAGTACGCGAAGGAACTGACGATCGTCAATCGCCGCGATGAGTTCCGTGCCTCGGCGATCATGAAGGACCGGGCCGGGGAGCGCGACAACATCAGCTTCAAGACCCCATTCATCCCGGAGGAGTTCGTCAGTGGCGACGACGACAAGCTGGATCACGTCCGCTTCCGCAACGCCGACACCGGCGAGAGCGAGGAGATCGAGGTCGAGGGCGCGTTTGTCGCGATCGGTCACATTCCGCGCTCGGAGGTCGTGACCGGCAAGGTCGAGACGGACGAGGACGGCTACGTACTCACCGAGGGTGGCTCGACCCGGACCAATCTTTCCGGGGTCTTTGCGATCGGCGACCTGGTCGACCGCACCTACCGCCAGGCGATCACCGCGGCAGGGTCGGGATGCAAGGGCGCACTCGACGCCGAGTGGTACCTGCGGGACACTCCGCCCGCGATCGACGACGCGACCACGGCGGTCGCCGACGCCCCGGCCGCAGCCGCCGGCGCCTAGGTCGTCCTTTCCCCAGGAAGGACAGCGGCGTCTCCCGGGGCCTGCCGGTGTCCCGATTTCCCGGGGTCATCCCAGCTCGGTTTCGACGATCGCACGGAACCTTTCCGCAGCCTCGAGGGTCCGGGTACCCGGGACAGAGGGCAGGGAGTTCTGATCGACGCGGGAGACGGCCTGGACCTCGCGCAGGGTTGAGGCAAGGAATGCCTCGCTGGAGTCGAGGACGTCCTGAAGCGGAAACTCCCCAAGCTCGATGTCGAGGCTTTCGATCAGGCGATCGCGGGTGATCGAGGCGAGCACGCCGACCTCGACCGCGGTCGTACGCAGGGCGCCGCCGGCGGAGACCCAGAACAGGGTCGAGGTGGGTGCCTCGAGCACGATGCCGCCGGGAGTCACCAGCAGCGCCTCATCGCCGCCCGCCGCCCTTGCGAGCCTCGTTGCCTGCATGTTGGCGGCATATGAGAGTGATTTGACGCCGTTGAGGATCACGGTCGGCGCGTAGGTGATGGTGACAAGGGTGATCGACTCGGCGTGGCTAGGAAGCGTCTCGATCGCGGCGATCCGACGCCCGCCTCGGGT
>JBBQZL010000251.1:0-2942 GCA_038207745.1 Solirubrobacterales bacterium | reverse complement strand
TTCTACGTACGCCGGTAATCTGCCGGACATGGAGATCGATCAGACAGAAGAACAGGCGGGGGATGGGATCAACAGGCGCACTCTCCTGGGGGGCGCGGCTGTTGGTGCGCTCGGAGTCGCGCTCGGGGAAACGTCACGATCAGATGCTGCCCGAACGAAGGGCAAGAAGAAGCGAACTCGTAAGGCCGATGTGGTTGTTGTCGGTGCCGGGCTTGCCGGTCTCTCGGCGGCGCGCCAACTTGTCAGACACGGCCATTCCGTCGTCGTTCTCGAGGCGGGCTCCAGAGTCGGTGGCCGGGTTCTAAACGCGGACATCGGCAATGGCGCCATCGCAGAGGTCGGCGGACAATGGGTCGGGCCCGGGCAGGACAGGATCGTCAAGTTGGCGGGCAAGCTGGGCCTCAGCACTTTCAATACCTTCAATACCGGCTCCAACGTCTACTACCGCTCCGACGCCCCGGTCGTGCTTCAGACCTACACCGGCACGATCCCGCCGGCGAGTCCGGCTGCCCTGGGCGAGCTGAATTCGGTGATCCAGCAACTCAATCTGCTTTCGCAGGAGATCCCCGTCGATGCGCCCTGGACCGCCGCAAATGCGGTCGAGTACGACAGTCAGACACTCGAGACCTGGAAACTCGCCAATACGACCGAGCAGGAGACGCGGGATCTGATTGACCTCAGTATCGCCTCCGTCTTCGCCGCCGAGCCACGCGACCTCTCCCTGCTCCACACGCTCTTCTACATCCGTTCGGCTGGAAGTTTCGACAGCCTGATCAACACCGAGGGTGGAGCCCAGGAGCAGCGCATCACCGGGGGGTCCCAGCTGATTCCGCTCCGAATTGCAAGACGTCTTGGCAAGCGGGTCGTTCTGAAGGCGGCTGTCAATCAGATCGAGCAATCGGGCAGACACGTGCTCGTCCACTCCGGGCGCGGTGTCTGGAGGGCGAAGCGCGTGATCGTCGCAGTGCCCCCGACGATTGCCGGGCGGATCCTCTACAGGCCCGCCCTGCCGGCTCTCCGCGACCAGCTCACCCAGCGGGTTCCGATGGGATCGGTCATAAAGTGCATCGCGATCTACAACAAGCCGTTCTGGCGTGAGCAGGGTCTGACCGGTCAGGCGACAAGCGATGTCGGGCCGGTCCGGCTCACCTATGACAATTCTCCTCCAAGTGGAAAGCCGGGCGTCTTGCTCGGGTTCATCGAGGGGCACGAGGCTCGCGCCTACGCGGCGAGCTCCTACAGCCAGCGGCGAACCGACGTGCTCGAGTGCTTCGCGCGCTACTTTGGCCCGGCCGCCGCAAACCCCAGGTCATATATCGACCACGACTGGGACGGGGAGCCCTGGATCAGGGGCGCCTACGGTGGCCACATGCCGCCCGGAGCCCTGCTCGACTACGGCAAGGCCCTGCGGGCGCCTATCGGCAGGATCCACTGGGCCGGAACCGAGACGGCCACTTCCTGGAGTGGTTACATGGAAGGTGCCATCCAGTCGGGCTACCGGGCCGCCGGCGAGGTCACTTCCGCGCTCTAGGTCAGCTGCCTCAAGAGACCCGGGGTCGAACCGGAACGTCCGCAGCCAACGTGGCGCGCTGTCCTGCCTGTGGCCGCCGGACCCTACCCAGGACGATTGCGTAAGCCGGAGCCCGAGTGTCTCGATTATTCGATCTGCGCCGGCGGCCGGTTAATCCGCGAGGACGTCTTGGAGCGCCTCGTCCAGGTCGGTGTGCCTGAACTCAAAGCCCTGATCGAGCGCCGCGCGGGGGATCACGCGCTGGCCGCCGGTGATGCTTCCAGCGAACTCACCGAAGATGATCTTCAGGGCGAAGACCGGGGTCGGGATCACCGCGGGCCGATGGAGTGCTCTGCCGAGAGCCTTCGAGAAGTCGTGGTTGGTCACCGGCTCCGGGGCGGTTGCATTGATCCGGCCCCTGACCTTGGGATCGTCGATCGCCCAGAGGATCAACCTGACCTCGTCTTCTGCATGGACCCAGGACATGTACTGCCTTCCATTGCCGATCTGCCCGCCTGCACCGAGCTTGAAGGGGGTCAGGAGCTGCCCGAGCAGACCGCCGCTCCTGTCAAGCACGAGGCCGGTCCGGAGGATCACCAGCCGGACTCCGGCTGTCTCAACACCGAGCGCGGCCTTCTCCCACTCGCCGACCACCTCTGCCGCAAAGTCGTCGCCCTGGCCGGCTGTCTCGTCAAGCGGCTCGCCGCCGGTGTTTCCGTAGTAGCCGATCGCCGAACCCGAGACCATCACCTCTGGCCTGTTCTCGAGCGTCTTGATCCCAGCGACAAGATTTCCGGTGCCCTTGCGGCGGCTGTCCATGATCCTCTGCTTGGCAGAGTCGGACCAGCGCTGGCTGATCGGTTCACCCGCCAGGTGGACGACCGCATTGACGCCGTCGAAGGCTTCATCCGGCGGTCTCTCGGTCATCGGTTCCCAGCCATGCCAGACGACTTTCGGGTTCGTCCTCCGGGCCTTGCCGGGATCGCGAGTCAGCGCGACGACCTCGTTGCCGCGCGCAAGCAGTTGATCGGTGAGGGATCGACCGATCAGCCCACTGGCGCCTGTGATCAGAACCTTGATCAGCTCACCACTGCGGCCAACCGGGCTTCGCCACTAGCGGGGCACCGGTGCCGGGATCGTCGCAAAACTGCCGGTCTCGTTGTTGAGCCTCGCGATTCCGGCGCGCTTTGCCTCTTCGACGACCGCGGCTGCCACCGTCGGCGCCACGTCGCGGTTGAAGACGCTGGGGATGATGTAGTCCTCGGCAAGATCATCCTCGGTGACCACGGCTGCGATACCGCGGGCGGCAGCCATCTTCATCTCCTCGGTGATGTTGGGAGCACCGGCATCCATCGCCCCCCGGAAGATGCCGGGGAAGCAGAGCACGTTGTTGATCTGATTCGGATAGTCGGAGCGACCGGTCGCCATGATC
>JBBQZL010000250.1:0-2948 GCA_038207745.1 Solirubrobacterales bacterium | reverse complement strand
ACGATGCCGCCACGTATCGAGAAGATGGCCAGGCGCCATCTGAATGAACCGGTCCGGATCCTGATCGGGAGTGAGACGACGGCACCTGGTGAGTCTCCGCTGATCCGGCAGTCGGCGTACGTGGTGCCAAAGGCGCACAGACCCGCGGCGCTGGGTCGCGTGCTCGACCTCGAGGCGCCGGTTGCGTCGATCGTCTTCTGTCGCACGCGCGACGAGGTCGACCAGCTTTCGCAAACTCTGAATGGCCGGGGATATCGCGCCGAGGCGCTGCATGGCGGGATGAGCCAGGAGCAGCGCGACCGTGCGATGGGAAGGCTTCGGAGCGGAACCACTGACCTGCTCGTGGCAACCGATGTGGCTGCCCGCGGTCTTGACGTCGACCAGCTCACCCATGTCTTCAACTACGGCGTTCCGTCGGCCCCGGAGCAGTACGTTCACCGGATAGGCCGGGTTGGGCGAGCCGGGCGCGAAGGCGTCGCGATCACCCTGGCAGAGCCCCGCGAGCACCGGATGCTGAAGACGATCGAGCGCCTGACCAGGCAGAAGATCTCGGTCGAGAAGATCCCGAATGTCGCCGACCTGAGGGCAAGGAAGCTGGATATGACCCGGGCCGCCCTCGAGCAGAGCCTCTCGGATGGCGACCTTGATCACTTCCGCGTCGTGGTCGAGTCGCTGACCGATGAATATGACGTCATGGAGGTCGCGCTGGCCGCCGTGAAGATGGCGCATGAGGCCACCGGGGCGACGGCCGATGAGCAGGAGATCCCCGAGTACGTCCCGAAGTAGGGCGGCCCGTAGGGATCAAAGTACACGCATCGCAAGGGCCATGGCGCCGGCAAGGGCAAGGACGGTGGAGCAGGCCAGGGAAGCGGCAAGGGCAAGAGGGGCGACAAGGGCAGGAGCGGCGGAAAGGACAAGCACGGCCGCGCGCCCGAAGGGAAGATGACCAGGCTGTTCATCAGCGCCGGGCATGAATCCAATATCCGCCCTCAGGATCTGGTCGGCGCGATCGCCGGCGAGTCAAGCCTCAGCGGCCGCCAGATCGGTGCGATCGAGATCAAGGAGCGCTTCTCCCTGGTCGAGGTGCCGACCGCCTCGGCCGACGAGGTGATCAAGGCGCTCAGCTCGACCAGGATCAAGGGCCGCAAGGCAACGATCCGCCGCGACCGTTGAACCTCGGAACCTGGCTTTCGGCGCGAGGCGCCAACCTCGGGCACCGCACCCGCCTTTTGCGAATGCACGGAGTCGGTCTTGCTGCGCGTCGGAAGAAGAGACGCAACTGCGCAATCGAATCGGGGCGCTGAGGCGACGAGACAACAGCGCTGCCGGAATGTCGCCCACGCACGCGAAAAAGCGGGTCCTCACCGGAGACCGGGGCGACATACCTACCGCAGGGGTAGTTTTGTCGCCCCGGTCCGGATGGCGGCGGAGTTGGAGGATTCCCGACAACAGGGGGGTACGTGACGAGCCGGCCACGTCGCGACGCCGGCCTCAGCTGCCGAGGCCCTGCTCGAAACCGACCAGGGTCTCGCGGACCAGAGGTCCGATCGTGGCGAGGTCGTAGCCGCCCTCCTGGATCAGGACGGTCGGTAGTCCCATCGATCCAAGAGCCCGGCCGGCCGCGCGGTATCCGTCAGTCGTCACGTCCAGGGGGCTCTCGGGGTCAGCGCGGGCCGCGTCGACGCCCAGAGCGACGACCAGCGACTGGGCGCCACGCTCGACCGCCCATTCGATGAGGCGCTCGACGCCGTACAGCCAGCTCTCGTCGCCGGAACCGGGGGCAAGGGGAACGTTGAGGTTGGCGCCGACGCCCTCCGCGTTGCCGATCTCGGCCTCGAAGCCGAGAAAATGGGGGAACCAACCGGCGCCGGGGTCCACGTGTACGGACCCGGCCAATACCTCGGGATCCTCGTAGAAGATCGATTGTGCCCCGTTTCCGTGGTGGGCATCGATGTCGATGATCGCAACCGGGGCGTCGGTGGAATCGCCGAGTCTGGCGGCTGCAATCGCGGTGTTGTTGAGGTAGCAGGAGCCGCCGAAGGTTGAGCGGCTGACGTGGTGACCCGGTGGTCGGCAGCAGGCATAGGCGGCGGGTTCACCGGCAAGCACCAGATCGGCCGCTGTCAATGCGACGTCGGCTGCCGCACGCGCAGCCTCCCATGTGCCGGGGCCGATCAGGGTCATCGTGTCGAAGGCGAAGTAACCGGCCCGGGCGGTGATCGCACTCGGCAATGTCGGTGCAAGTTCACCGAGGAGTCCGGGGTGGGGGAAGAGATAGGGGACAACCCGATCCTGTCCTGGGTCACGCTGAAGTCCTGCGGCCTCCCACTCGTTCCATGCATTGGCGAGGTAGTCGAGGAGCGCGCGATCGTGAATGCGCGTGATCGCGTCGTCGGGGTGCTTCTCGGCTGCCACGAAACTCGCGCCGGCATCGGCAAGAGTCTGTTGGATGCGGTCTGCGCGTTCGGGTAGTTCGGTTCCCGGGGTGCGGACGCCGACCCAGACTTCACCCCCCGGATCATGCATCCGGTGGACATCGCACCAAACCACGGGCATCTTCACTGCCAAGAGTTGCTCCTGTCTGGATGAGATCACCGTTTCCGGCTATCCCGGGAGTTCTACACGGCTGAAACCGCCGAGCTTGACAAGCCGCCGACCCCGGGTTAGCTTAACGGTCGTTCATGAAGATCGAATCGATCGGGGAGATAGGGGGGCGGCTTGGCGCCGGCAGGGTCCTGGACCCGCCACGGGTGCTGCCACAACCCGCACGACGGCTCGACTCGTCCGGCCTGACGCGACCCCATGAGTTCGAGGTCGCGGTCGAGAGGCTCTGCCTCGACTCGACCTCGTTTCACAACATCCGTGCGCGCTCCGGGGGCGATCCGGCCGTGATGGCGGACCGGATTCTCGAGATCGTCGCGTCGCGGGGGAAGATGCACAATCCGGAG
>JBBQZL010000249.1:0-2972 GCA_038207745.1 Solirubrobacterales bacterium | reverse complement strand
CTCGTTCGGGGCCGAGTCGCTCTCCCATGCCCTGCTGCCCGGCCTGGTGATCGCCGCATTGACCGGGATCCCCCTGCTGGTCGGCGCTGGGATCGGGATCGCGCTCGCAGCCGCCGCGATCGCGCTCGCCGCCCGGGTCCCGATGATCGAACGCGACACCGCTGTCGCAGTCGTGGTCACCTCACTCTTCGGCCTCGGAGCTCTGCTGGCGCTGTCGCCGGAGACTCCGGCCGGGCTGCAGGCCCTGCTCTTCGGGGATGTGCTCGGAGTCAGCGACGGGGACCTGGCTTTGGCAGCCGGTCTGGCTGTCGGAGTACTTGTCGCTCTGCTGCTGCTTCACGGACGGTTCCTGACTGTCGGCTTCGATCGCTCCGCAGCCGGCTCGATGGGGATATCAGGATCCCTGGTCGACCTGGCGGTTCTCTTCCTGCTGGCGATGGTGATCCTGGTTGCCGTCCAGGGGCTCGGTAATCTCCTCGTGGTCGCGATCCTTGTTGCTCCAGCCGCTGCCGCACGCCGCGTGGCCACAAGGATGCCGGCGATGTTGGGCCTCAGCATCGCCGTGGCGGTGCTGGCGGGCCTTGGTGGCCTCTACCTTTCCTACTACGCAGATACGGCCGCGGGCGCCTCGATTGCGCTCTCGTTGATCGGGGCCTACGTGCTCATCGCCCTTGTTGCGGCTACGGCTTCCCGGATTCGCACTCTTCGCAGGAGCCCCGCAGCGTGATGTCGTGGTCATCGATCTCGAATGGCAGCCGGTCGGAAAGCCTGTGGATCACCTTCTCGAGTTCTTCGTCCTCGAACGGGACAAGATCGCCGCAGTTGTTGCAGATCATGTGGTGATGGTGATGCTCCCCGTCGGGCAGGGACGACTCGAATCTCGCGATTCCGTCACCGACCTCGATCCGGGTGACCAGACCGAGCGACTCCAGCTCCTCGAGTACGCGATAGACCGAGGCCCTCGCGACCTTTCGACCCGAAGCCCCCAGCAGCCCCTCCATCTCCTGCGCGGAGAGGGCGCATTCCTGACGATCGAGCAACTCGATCACGGACCTGCGTGCACCACCGCGTCGAAAACCGGCGGAGTGAAGATTCTCCAAGGCGAGCCCGGCCCAGGAACTCTGTTCACTTTCTGCAATTGCCATGCGTCAATGATAGGCAGGCGCCGGGGTCACCGCAGCCTCTGGGACTCCGTCGTCCTGCCTGGGTCCCGGCGGCCGCAGACGGAGCCCGCCGTCGCATACCGACGCTTAGGTGGGACAGTGAGCATCTTTGAGTTCCAATGCGCCAACCCCAAACCGCGATTTCAGGCCCAGCGCACGCAAGATGAAAAAAGGGGCGATCCCGGACCAGGTGGTCCGGGATCGCCCCAGGTGGATCAGTCGATCAGGCGTGCTCTGCCATCGCCTTGGTCTTGAGACGATTGAACTCCTCGTCGCTGATCACGCCACGGTCCTTCAGGTCGGCGAGCTTGTGAAGGTCGTCGGCCGGTGAACTGCTGGCGCTGCGTACGTAATCCTTGAATGCTTCGTCGTTCTGCTGTGCCTGTTGAACCGCACGCTCGTGCATCGAACCGCCACGAACGATCAGATAGATCAGCACACCCAGCAGCGGCAGGATGAAGATCAAAACAACCCAGCCGGCCTTGCCCCAGCCGGAGAGGTCATGGCTGCGGAAGATGTCAAAGAAGACCGACACCGCGATCGCGATCCAGAGGAAGAGCCCGCAGAACCACAGAATGGAAAGAAACACGTCTCCGGAGGAGATTTCAGCCAACGTCATCTACAAACTCACTTTCGTTGAATCCGGTTACTCGCTGCCAGTCGGCAGTTCTCGGCACAGACGCTACTAGGCTGCCTCAGCAGAAGATGCCAAGCTCAGAGCAGAGGCCGTTTGGCTGGCTCTCGATCGTGTCGAGCCGTCGGCGCAACTGATCGATCGCGCCGGTCGGCGAGTTGCTCTCGATCTGATCGACCCTCGCCCGAAGATCGTCGACTGTTGCAGAGAGGTCCGCGATGGCCGCCTCCGCATCAGCCGTGTCGCCTGCCGGGCCTCGCGGGCCGACATCGCCCCGGGGCCCCTGCGCCCCCCTGTTGCCCTGGGGTCCGGTGTTGCCGACCAGAAGCGTCATTCCCGTGGCGACACCGGCACCGATCACCGTTGCCGCCAGAACGACAAGGATCAGCGTTCCGCGGCCCACCGAAAATTGGGGAACCGGCTGATCGGGCTCGGGCTCCCGGCTCTGCGGCTCGCCTGGACACGGCGGCAGCACCCGGGTTGGCGGTGTGTCCATCTCCATTACCGAGAGAGGTTTCAGCTACGGCTGCCCGGGCCCTGGGAATCGGGGTATCGAAAGCGTTTGGCAAGGACCAGGAACCCGATCGCCGAGGCCATCAACGCCGCGCCGATCAGGATGCTGCCGACCACGGTCCAGAAACAGAAGACCCCATCGTTGTAGGCGGCGACGTAGGCCCAGACGCTCAGCGGCACGTAGAGGATCACCGCAGTGAAGAGACCGGGGTTTGGGCGATCGGCCGCAAGCGAGGGGATGATGTGAAAGCCGAAGGCGTTGATCAATAGCAGCGCCGGGAGCGCCAGGGCGATCGCAGGCGCCTGCCATCCGATCATCGCCGCGGCGATCCCAAAGACGATCAGCGCCGCACTCGTCACCCAGAAGTCCGACCAGTTCGGGTAAACCCCGAACTTCTCACCGAGTTGCCGGGAGGCCCAGCCCTGCCAGCCCATCGCGTGCTCGTCCATCACGTGAAAGCCGCTTGCCGCAACGAGAACCCAGAGAACCCATTGATCGCTCATGTAGAAACCCTATCGGTGGTTCTGGCGGCCAGTGCGAAGGGGCTGCCCTCGGAATCGCGGCAGATGGACCACTGCGCTCCGGGGTGGACGATCGCACCCCCGAGCTCCCGGACCAGCTCCATCGTCGCCGCCATGTCATCGATCGTGAAATAGGGGAG
>JBBQZL010000248.1:0-3038 GCA_038207745.1 Solirubrobacterales bacterium | reverse complement strand
TCGATCAGCTCACCTGAGCCCTGATCCGGAGGCGCGGCCCCCGGATGGGGATCAGAACCGGCGAGCGTCTCCCCGAGTCCCCTGTACCAGCCTCCCACATCTTCGCCCTGTGCCCGGACCGCCGCGGCGAGATCGCCAGGTCGCCTGGCGTCGCCAAGCTGGCCGCCCAGCGAGGAGACCGCGTAGGCGCCACGCTGCAGGCGCCCGACCCCACCGACCAGGGCGATCAGGTTCTCCCGGTCGAGCGGCCCCGATGAGCGCTCGCTCAGGTACTGCCGGTAGGCCGCGTCCAATCGATGGCTTGCCTTCAATGCGAGCTCGGATCTGGCCTTGCACTCGCCCCGTGATCCACCGTCGGCCAAGGACTCGACCGCCGCAACCAGATACTCGGCGGCGGTCGAGTAGGCCATCGCGAGCGATCGGCGCAACATCTTCGCCGCGCCCCGGGGCCAGAACAGCAACCCGACGACGAGACTGACCGAGGAGCCGATCAGAACGTCCTCGACACGGACCAGGCCGACGCTCCATCCGACCGGGTCGATCAGGTTGAGGAGGATGATCACGACAATCGAGAACCCCGCCTGGCCGGCGGCGAACGAGAGAGCCTTCGGCGCGTAGGCCGAGAACAGCACGCAGGCCGGCAGCAGGACCCAGAGCAGCACACCCTCGCCTCCGACGGCCAGCAGCGCAAGCGAGGCGACGACGATGCCGGCCACGGTCCCGGCGATCCCCTGGACGATCGTGGCACCGGTTCCGTGAGCACTCGAACGCAGGACGGACAGGGTTCCAAGCACGACCCAGAACGAGTGCTCGACGCCAAGAGACTGCCCGAGGAAGACGGCAAGGGCAAGTCCGATTGCGCCCCTGACGCTATTTCGAAACCAGACCGAGCGGACCGACGCGTGCTCGGCGGCGAACTTTCCGGTTGCCTCGACCTCACCGGTGCCCCAGCGCATGATCCCGGTTGTCCGTTCCCAGATCGACTCACCTTGCCTGCTGTCGTGGATCCCGGCGGCGGCGAGCGAGTACTCCCAGATTCTCGTTGCCGAGACCACCGAAGTCCTGACCCGGTAGGCCCGATCCCAGGACTCACGTGTCAACTCCTCCTCGCAACCTCCGTCAGGTTGTTCCGAAGCCTTGACGATCGGCTCGATCACGTCTCGCCTGGCCCTGGCCAGGCGATCGAGGTCGGGGCTTGAGTCGTGCCCATCCAGCAATTCTGCGCTGGCTCTCAGCGCCTGCCCGACGGCGGCGACCGACTCCTCTGTCAATCCTCCTTCTGCGTCGCCCTTGTGATCGATGAGCAGGAAGTAGAGCCAGCCGAGCTCGTCGGGCAAGGCGGCCAGTGCTGCGGTTGTCCCGGTCGGGCCGGAGGGGCGGTAGGGGGTCGAGGCGAATCTCTCGCGCAACGCCGTCAGGGCATTCTTTGCGGACGTCATGGCGGTCGCGTCGCCGGGGCGCTCGATCATCTCGGCGAGCGCGCTGCAGAGCTCGGCGATGCTTTTTCGCATCGGCGTCTCGCTCCTGACCGGGAAGATCAGCAGCAACCCGAGCAGCGAGGCTCCGCTTGCGATACCCCAACCGAGCAGACGGCCGGGGATCGCCGACGGATCGGCCTCGATCATCACCGAGAGCACAAAGGCGAGGATCGCGGCGGTGGTCGCGGCAGCGAGATAGCCGTCGATCACTCCCGAGAAGAGGATCACGAAGCCGATGATCGCCATCGCGATGGTCGCGACAGCGACGTTTCCCGAACACAGAGTCCCGATCACGATCAGCACGGCTCCGGCGGTGGCGAGCAGGACGTAGGCGATCAGCCGGTGCCCACGGGGTCCGGTGAAATCCACCATGACCAGGAGGGCGAAGCACCCGAACATCGTAAAGATCGGCGTCTGTGTCCCGCCGATCAGAATCAGGACGAGGGCAAAGGTGGCGCTGAGGACAACCGCCGTGCGAGCAGCGCCCTTCAGGGCCTCGCGATCAGGATGCCACCTAGACCGCAGGGAATGGCTCCAGACCGGCATGCCAGGGTCCCGCCTTGTACGTGTGGATGCCGGCTTCCTCCATCTCGTTCCGAACCCGGGTGAACAGCTCACCGGCGTTCTTCAGCGCTGCCTTCAGTTCTTCGGGCGTGCGCTCCCGGAGGCGCCAATTGAAGTAGATCTGCTTTTCCTGGACGCCAAAGTCAATCTCGCGATCGATCTTGGTGACCCAATCGAGGAACCCCGGGCTGAAGAGCTCCCGGAGTGCGACCGGGTCGTACTGCTTTGGAACCGTCGTCATGAATCGCTTGTTGAAATCGATGCTCTCGAACTCGACCTTGCGCATCATCCTCTGCTTCACCATCTCATCCGGTCGGGCCTCGATCGACTCGACGTTGAAGGGCGGGACGACGCTCGCGAGGTCGGGCATATGCGCCTTGGCCAGGACCGCAGTGGGGACGATGGATCGCCCGAACATTCTCCCGGTTTCACGCTCGTCCGCGTCACATGAAGCACCCCAGTAACCATTGGTGAGCTGACCCGTGAGTCGATTCGTACCCCCGACGCAGAGCGCAGCCGGCGCATCCCTGGGGTTGATGCCGCCGACCGGTTCATAGGCCACCCCGCGTGACTTCGCGTAGGACTGGACGACCCCGGCCCACTCCTCCGCCTGCTTGCCGCTCATCGGGTCTGTCCCGTGCTCGAGTCGCTCATCTTCTCCTGAATGTGAATCGTCGAATCAGGCTGGGTGGTTTCCCAGGCCGGCCCGGCAATCCTAAGCGCTGTCGAGGCGGCGGGCTTCTTGAATATGTTCGCCGCGCACCGGGTTTGGCGGTACGATGCGGCCTGACCAGCCCGCACCCTGAACAGGAGCCTTAATGACCATCGCCCTAATCGTGATCGGGGTCATCATTCTGATCTCGATCTTCTGGTACATCTCGACGCGCAACGGGATGATCGGTTCCCGTAACCGCGTTGACGAATCGTGGAGCGGCATCGACGTGCAGCTGAAGCGTCGACACGACCTCGTCCCGAACCTGGTGGAGACCGTGAAGG
>JBBQZL010000247.1:0-3098 GCA_038207745.1 Solirubrobacterales bacterium | reverse complement strand
AGCTCCATCAGGTCTCGGTCGTCAAGCTTTCGGTCCAACTGGCCCGAGTCCTTGCGGATCGCACACAGCAGGTCGGGCCGCAACATCGTGGCCTTGGGGGTCGCTCTCCTGGCAAACGCTATAGGTCGCGGGGCCTCAAGTCGAATCGAGGCCACTCCCCGAAGGCGGGATCTACGCTGCCCCGCTCCTGCCGCCCCAGTCCTCGGGAGCGACGTCTTGCAGCGTCTCCGTCAGGGTCCAGTAGTGACCCCACGGATCGACGAGTGTGCACTGGCGCTCTCCGTATGCGAAATCGTGCGGCTCCGAGACGATTGTCGCTCCGCCTTCCCGAACCCGGACCGAGAGGCTGGTTACGTCGGCTACCCGAAGCATCACGGACTGGGGTACCTCGCCGCTTGTCGGAGCGCGCGTTCTTGCGTCGCATCCGCGACGATCAGAGAGCCCTCGTCGAAGTTCAGCTGCGCCCGATGATTCGGCCCGATCCAGACGCGCTCGACGAACCCGAAGATGTCGACCAGCCAGTCGACCGCCGCGCGCACGTCAGGGTACGTCAGCACTGGAATCACGGGGCCCGCGGGCGCGGAGCGATTCGGTGGCACGTCCGGACGATACTCAGATCAGCGTACGGAAATCCTCTCCGGTGATAGTCTGCCGCCGTCCAGCGAGGTGGGGTGGTACGCGGACGAAGGACTTGGAGCCCCAGCATTCCGAACGAGGTGTCTTTCCATGCCCACCTGTCCCCTCGCCGGCTTCACCCGAAACACCCCCAGCGTCGCGGACGACCCGGTCAGGTCAAGCGCTGATCTGCGCCGGTTGAGTATTCGCCCATTCGGTGGCAGCCTCCCGGCGATCACCGGTCCCGGATGTCATAGGAGACGAGATGCCGAACGACGCTGAGAGCAAAGGGGGCAATGGCCCGGCGATCGCAGTTGAAATCCGCACCGGCGAACTGGCGGGCTCGACCTTCAAGGTCGAGAAACGTCTGGTCGTCGGCAGCGACTCCACTTGCGACATACACATCGACGACCCCGAGGTCTCCGAAGAACATGCATCACTGAGGGTTCACGAGGGCGCCCTCGAGATCCGCGACCTCGGCTCGGGGAGCGGCACGTTCGTCAACGCGGTGCGTATTTCAGAGCCGACCGTGCTCGGTCCGAGCGATGAAGTGCGGGTCGGGTCGACCGTGCTCGTGCCTGTGCAGTCGGGAACTGCGATCGCCCCGACCGCGGCGGCGAGCTCGGCCGCGGCCGCGCCGGCTCTGATGACGGCACCGGGGGCCGGCTCGCCGGCTCCGGCGAGGTCGGCGGCGACCGGGGGTGGCGGCTCGAAGAGACGCCGGAACATCGCGCTTGGGGCCGGGGGTCTGCTGCTCGTCGCGATCGCGGCGATCGTCGCCATTTCGTCCTCGGGATCGTCGGGGCCGCTCAGCGCGTCGGAAATCATCAACGCCGGCAAGCCCTCGACCCTGATGGTGGTGGGACGCGGCGTCGGAGCCTCGCCGATCACCGGCGGCACCAACAAGATCCTCGACTCAGGCTCCGCCTGGGTCTACGACGGCGAAGAAGGCCTGATCGTGACCAACGCCCACGTCGTGCTCAACGCCAGCACCTTCCAGGCGGGCTACGAAGCCAACAGCCTGGCCCGGGCGAACCTGGTCGCCGTCGACGCTCGTGACGATCTCGCGGTGCTGAAGGTGAACCTGTCGGGACTCAAGACGCTGCCTTTGAGCGAACCCGGCGAAGTCGAACAGGGCGACACCGTCTACGCCCTCGGGTACCCGGGAAATGGAACCTCCGAAGAGAATTTCCTCAAGAGCCCGTTCCAGGCCACCGAGGGGACGATCTCGACGCTCGAGGACGAAGCCACCGTCGCATACGACGCCTTCGACCAGGAAGAAGGCAACAACGAAAACGCCGGCCTGCTGCTGAAGAACCTCTACCAGACCACGGCGGCGATCAACCCGGGTAACTCGGGCGGGCCCCTCGTCAACGACCAGGGCGAATTGGTCGGCGTCAACGTCGCCCGCGGAGGCGGGGAAAGCCAAAACGACGCGATCTCGGTCGAAACGGTGCGCAAGGTGGTACCCGAGCTCGCGAAGGGCGAATCGACCGCTTGGCTCGGGCTCGGCCTCAATGCTCTGGCGACGCCCTTGGCGGGATGTCCACAGTCCGAATCAGAAACCGGGTTCTGCATCACCTCGGAAAGCGAAGACTCGGAAGGGAACAAGGTCAGCAACGCGGGCCTCACCGGCGGGATGCTCGTCGGCGCGGTGACCAAAGACACGCCGGTCGATCAGCAGACCGAACTCTCCCAGGTGGTCTCGAAGTCGGTTGGCAACGAATTCTTCGTCCTCGTCACCTCGATAAATGGCACGCCGGTCACCACCGAGCAGCAGTACATCAACCTCGCGAGCCAGATCGAGAGTGGCCAGGAGGTTGAAATGTGTCACCTCGACGTGACCCTGAACACGAAAGTGTCCAACGTCGGACCGTACTGCGAAAAGTTCAAGGCGCCGTAACTCGCATACTTCACGAATCTGGCTGAGCTGCACCCCCGTCGGGCTAGGAGTCCGGCGCGGCGCTGCTGCAATTTGTGTCTGGGCTCACTCTCTGAGAGGCTCGCTCACGTCTCGTCCTCCATCCATCTCTCCAGGAGGACTCCATGACAAAGACCCTGCGGGGCAAATTACCTACGCAAACGTAGTTTCGACCCTCTGTCTGTTCCTGCTGATAGGCGGCGGCACCGCCTTCGCCGCGAGCCAGCTGTCGGCAAACAGCGTCGGCACCAGGCAGCTGCAGCGGAACGCGGTGTGGACCGGCAAGATCAAGTTTGAAGCGGTCAGGGCCGGCAAGCTGGCCAAGAACGCCGTACCGACCAACCGGCTTCGTGACAACGCGGTTTCGACCAGCAAGCTGGCCAATGAATCCGTAACGACGGGCAAGATTGCCAAAAACGCCCTGACGGCCGCAAAGGTCAACGAGGGCTCGCTGCATTTCACCTGCAACTTCCCGGTCGGCAACCCCGCCTTCCAACTCCCCGGCGGTGGGCTCTGCGCCTTCGTCAGCGGCGGCTTGGCCACCTGGGAAACCTCGATAAAC
>JBBQZL010000246.1:0-3158 GCA_038207745.1 Solirubrobacterales bacterium | reverse complement strand
TCAGGGTCAGCAGCCGGGCCTGGTCGATCTGCATCCGCGAGGTGGCGATGAAATCCTGGATGAACTGCTTGTCCGCCAGCGGCCCGCCGAACGCGACCCGCTCATTTGCGCGACGGCACATCATCTCGTGCGCCCGCTCGGCGGTGCCGATCGCGCGCATGCAGTGGTGGATGCGCCCGGGTCCGAGCCGGTCCTGGGCGATCACGAAGCCCGCCTGCCGGGCGCCGAGCAGATTGACCGCGGGGACGCGGCAATCCTCGTAGAGAATCTCGCAGTGGCCCGGCCCCTTGTCGTGGCCCATGACGGAGACCGATCGGACGAGGTTGAAGCCCGGCGCATCGGTCGGTACGCAGATCATCGAGGCGCGGGCGTATTGGGGAGCCTCGGGGTCGGTGATCACCATCGCGATCGCAAGATCGGCACCGACGGCACCCGAGGTGAACCACTTGTGCCCGTTTATCACCCACTCGTCACCATCCAGGACCGCGGTCGCCCGCAGCGTGGTCGGGTCCGAACCCGCAACCTCCGGCTCGGTCATCGAGAAGCAACTCCGGATCGATCCATTGAGCAGCGGATCCAACCAGCGCTCGAGCTGCTCGTCGGTCCCGTGCTCGGCGAGGATCTCCAGATTGCCGGTATCCGGTGCCGAGCAGTTGAAGGCCATCGGGGCAACCACCGGGCTTCTCCCCATCTCCTCGCAGAGCATTCCGTACTCCCAGTGGGTCAGACCGGGGCCGAATCGCCTGTCCGGCATGAACAGGTTCCAGAGCCCCTCGGCACGGGCGCGTTCCCGGAGTTCAATCAGGATCTTGGGGTAGGCAACGCCCGGTCCCACCTCGTTGTCGAGCGCCTCTATCGCCTCGCCCTCTACCGGATAGACGTACTCCTGCATGAAGTCGACGACGCGCTCGCGGAGAGCCTCAACCTGGGGAGTCGGTGAGAAGTCCATGCCGACAACCCTAGATGGTCGCGGGGTGAGGCCGGAGTGGCGGTCGCGGACTCAGCCGCGCCCGTAGCGAGCCAGCAGCTCGCCGTCGGTTTCGAGCAGATGGAGCAGCTTCAGATCAACCGGAGCGGACAGGGCTCCTTCGATGATCCGCGGCGCGTCGCCCCCGCTGAGGCGCGGAGCGATGGTCAGGAAGAGCTCATCGACCAAACCCCCGGCCTCGAGCTGGCCGTGGACTCTCGGACCGCCTTCGCAGAGAACCGCCCTGATGCCGCGTTCGTTTCGCAGGTGGGCAAGCACATCCGCCATCTTGATCTCTCCCTCGATCCGGGCACATCTCAGCGAGGTCGCGGTTTCCGGTGGCTCCTCCCTGGAGTTGGTGAAGAGCAGGATGCGCCCACCGCCATCGGTGAACAGCGGTGCGTCCCAGGGCAGGTCGAGTCGGCCGCTGATGATCACGGCCAGGGGGTCGTGGGGAAGACCGATCCGCTCGCGCCGGGCGCGACGCTCCGGGTTTGGGATCATCCGTCCGTACCGCTCCGCCCGCATCGTGCCGGCCCCGATCATCACCGCGTCGAAGCGTGTCCGGAGCCGCATCAGCATCTCGGTATCCGCCTTTGATCCGATCTGGCCCGAGCGGCCATCGATCGATGCCCTGCCGTCCAGCGTCGTCGCGAAATTCACGGCGACGAACGGCCGGTCCTGGTGTGGGCGCTCGTAGGGGCGGTACCCCGCAAGCACCTCGTCGACCGTGGTCGGGCCGGGGTCGGGAAGAAGGCGTCTCATCGTCTGACCTGAAACCGTAGTCGATGCCGGGTCCACGCCTGCCCGCCCGCCGGGGCGCGATGTGGAACCCTGCTTTCCCGGAATCGGATCGATCTGAGTGCGGAGGAGTTTGATGCGGCGCAGTTCAGTCAGGGCACATGCACCACCGGCGCTGCTGGCGATCGTCGTCCTGGCTGCCTTCGCGGCCGGGTGCGGTGGCAGCAGCGGCGACTCGTCCAGCACGACCGCCGGTGACGCGACCGGGGGCGCGCCCCCGGGTGACGCAACAGGCGGCACGACGTCACCCGCGGCTGAGCTCTCGAAGCAGGACCTCGTCTCCCAGGCGTGCAGGATCACGGTGTCGACGGCCAACGAGGCCGCCGCGATCCCGATCCCCAGGAACGCATCTGATCTCGAGCAGCTCGGCGTCTACATACCGGAGCTCGAAAAGGTCCAGCAATCCGGCATCGATCAGCTCGCTGCGCTGACTCCTCCGAAGAACCTGAAAGCCGATTGGAAACAGCTTGTCAATCTGCTCCAGGACAATCAGAGGCAACTGGAACTGATCCGGAAGAAGGTTGCGGCGAACGACCGAGAGGGTGTCAAGAAGGCCGGTGAGATCAATCCGAATCAGGCCGCGATCGCAAAGCTCGCGGTCACGCTCGGGCTGGACCAGTGTGCATCGGGCTGATCCGATTGCGATCAGCTTGGGTTTAGTTAGATGTGGAACGCTTGACGGGTGCGCAACCGAATGCAGACTTTGGATAGGAGAGACATGCAACGCAGTTCAAGCAGGGCCCGCTGGATGCTGGCGGTACTCGGCATCGGCGTGATTGCGCTGGTCCTGGCCGGATGCGGCGGAGGCAGCGACAGCTCGGACACCAGCGCCGGCTCGGACTCCAGCGCAGCCGACGTCTCCGGCGTGGAACTTTCGAAGACCGAGCTGGTTGACCAGTACTGCCAGATCCGTGATGCCAGCGGCAAGAAGATCGAGCAGATCGATTCGCCGAAGAATCTGAAGGATCTGAACGAGGTCGGGAAATCCCTGGTCGCCTATGCCTCGGTCACGAGTTCCCAGGTTGATCAGCTCAGCCAGCTCAACCCGCCCGCAGACATCCAGAGTGACTGGGACACCCTGATCTCGAACCTCCAGGAGAACCAGGCAACTCTCGAGAAGATCATCCAGAAGACCAAGGACGGGGATGCAACCGCCCTCAAGGATCTTCGGACAGAGCAGCCCAACGGCAAGGAAACGGCGGCGCTGATCAAGAAGCTCGGCCTCTCGACCTGTGACACCGCCAGTTAGCTACTTCCCCCGGATAAACCCCTGAACGAGAACGACCGCGCCGGTTGGGAGTGGCGCAGTCGTCTCGGCAATTGAGTGGTGCTCTGAATCGAGCCCGGTCAGTTTGTCAATCCCCCCAGACGGCCATGGTGTCCAGGTTGT
>JBBQZL010000245.1:0-3163 GCA_038207745.1 Solirubrobacterales bacterium | reverse complement strand
GCCGCCCTGCTCGAGGTCCTCGCCTCGACCCCGGGACTCGAGTTCCCCACACCCCGACAACCCGGCACCGTCGAAGTGGCGGCCGACTACACCTACGACGACGGCACCCCGGTGCACCTCGTCGTCGTCTTCAACCGGGACGGCTGGCTCATCCGAGAGACCGAAACCCTCCTCGACGGCATCCCCGACCTGAATGTCCCGCCGGGAACACCCGCCTCAGACCGCACTGCTGCCCCACCGATGGTCCCGTGAACGAAGCAGCCACAGCGAACACGTCCCGGGGTGGTCTCGGCCTGGCCCTGCGTATCCCGGCGAGGTGACCCGTGGCGCGCCGCACGGTGACCCACACCCGCAAACACCACGACCAGGTGATCGCGGTGGGGAACCCTGACCAATGGTGGTCCCCACGAGGCACGCTCGACGTCATCGTCGACATCGACACCGGCCTCCACCGCTACTACGTGACCGACACCGACGGTCGGGTGGTCATCCTGACGGTCGACGGGCCAACCGGGCAGCAACTCCATGCTCCGGGGCTCGACGGCGCCGACCTCCTCGCACAGCTCCCGGATTGTTGAGCGCGACACCCCGCCGCCGGGCCGAAGCTCGACGCCGCCGCGAGCGCCTCGGATCATCGAGATGGCTACATTCTCACGCTTTGCGGCGTATGCCACCGGATGCCGGATGCGGGTAGCACATGCCGACGCCCGCCAGAATGCAGCCCGGGTAGGTGCTATTGGTCGATGCCGAGCAGGTCGGCGATGTCGGGGTTCTCGGCGAGGACTTGCTGCTCATAGTCCCGGATGACTTCCCGCTCGACCCGCGAATACGGGATCGCGCATTCATTGCCCGCGACGGCTGCAGCGAGCTCCTCTGCCTGGAGCTCACGCAACCGGTCTGCGCCGAACGCCTTCGCCATGCCATCCTCGGTACCCTGCCCCTCGAAGGCCCCGTGGGGATCACCGGTGATGCGTTCCCTCTCGGCGTAGAGCAGGTCGAGAATGTACTCGTACGGATCGGTGGGGAGTCCCCGGTCGGCGAGACACGCCACCCGATCGGCTTCGGCGGCATCCAGTCTCGGATCGGCGTGCGTGAGCCGATACACCTTGTCACCCATGACATGGAGTTGCTCGATGTCGATGCCCTCGAGACGGGCCGGCGGCATCGGCTCGGGCCCGGCAAGACGTCGAGCCACCTCACCGCACGCGTTCTCCATGGCCGCCTCGGACGGCCCGTTCGCCCCGTCGAGATCCCCCGCCGCGTAGCCCTGCAACGCCCGGAAGTACTCTGCCTGCTCTTCACCCTCAAGGGCCTGCACGATCGCACCGTTCGGATTGGCGTCGAGATCGTCTTCCGGTGGCGCCGCGACGTCCGTGTTGAGTTCGGGTTCGAAGAAGATGCTGAATCCGGTTCGTCTCGCCTCTTCGAGGCTTTCCTCGAGCATCCCCTCCGACACCGGACTCATCTCCATCGGGAAGAGTGGCGCCCAGAAGTACTCATCGGCGTCGGGTCGGACTTCGATCTGATTCTCGCCATACATTCCCCGGGTGTTGTCGATCGTGACCTGCGGCACATACGGCACATACTCGAAGCCGCGTTCAGCCATACACCGCGCCGTCTCCTCTTCGATTGTCCAATACCACGCGATCACTACCTCGGCGAACCCGCCGGATGCCGGAGTCGTCGACGTCGTGACCGTCCCCGATGACGATCCGTCAGAAGCGACCGGCGGGTCCGCCCCACCGGACCCGCCAAACCCGCACCCGGCCGGTGCAACGGCCACCACAACCACCACACCAGCCAGCCAACCCCGCCAACTTGACCTACCCATGTTTCGTCCTTCCGATCGGTCTATGACCTCGTCCGATCCATGTTCAACTACGAGGACGACGAGGTCTTCCGGACATCCCATTCGCCCGTTGCAGCATTCTGGCGGAAGTACACCGTCGCGCACTTCTCCACGCGGTAGCAGTGGCTGCAGTAGCCCTTGCTTGTGTTCAGGGGGCCTCCTTGGAGGTAGTTCCAGTTGTTGTTGCGGGCGATCCTGTCAACCGCGACGCCCATCGACGCGCCATCGACATGACGAGTCCGGTCCGTCTACTCCTCAAGATCGATGCCGAGGTCGACGGCGACGTCCCGGTATTCGCTGAGCAGGACCTCCCGCTCGACTTCGGCCGTCACCTTCGCACGTATCTCCCATATCGCCATTCCACAGTCCCAGTCATGCAGGGCGAAATCGATCTCCTGTTGCTGGAGTTCGGCGAGCCGATCGGCGGGAAGGACCGCACTCCAGTTGCCCGACTCCCAAAGTGGCGCCAGGTCAACGCCGGCTTCGGCGAGTTGGTTGATCTGTGTGTTCGCGAAGGCTCCGAACCAGGCATAGGCCTCCTCGGGGTCGGTAACGTCGTATCCTTCGGATGCCATGCATCCCGCATACCCGCTCTTTGCGCCCACCATTTCCGGAGGCACCTCAACCAGGGCGAGAACACGGTCTTCGGCTTCAAGGTGACGCTCCAGGTCGAAGTTGAGGCGTGGGGGCAGCTCCCCAACCTTGCTCTCCGTCTCAGAGAAGCAGCCTTCCACAACGATGCCGGTATCGTCCTCGGACGTGCCGTGGAGCGCCACCAGGTAGGCCTCCCTGTCCGCATCGGATAGCGACGCACGGTACTGTCGATTCTGCTCCTGGCCGGGCGACGGTGCCGAGTTGGGGGCGTTGGCGGGCGACGACAGTGCGGCGCCGCCGGACGTACCGGATTCCGAGCGTGCGAGCGCCTCAGCTGTTGCCACCTCGGCCTCGCTGAAGAACGTCCCGTAGCCGATGATCTCGCGCACCCGGCGCCACTCATCTCTTGGGATGAGGAGTTCCGGCGGGATCAGGCGCTGCGGACCGGTCGCTTCGATATCGGTCGCCTGCGAGTCTCTGAGTGCTTCGCGTTCGGCGGAGCTGACGTATTCCTGGTAGTAGTCGTAGCCGGCAGCGATCATGCACTCACGAACCAGGTCTTCGCGTTCGTCGTACCAATCGAACACCCTCGACTCGTAGTCTGCATATGACTCCGAGGGTTCCATGTCGGCCGTGGACGAGACTTGGGGAGGCGCCGTCGACGCCCCCGGCTGCGCCGGGGGCGATGAACACGCGGCCGCTAACAGGGCGACCGAGACG
>JBBQZL010000244.1:0-3210 GCA_038207745.1 Solirubrobacterales bacterium | reverse complement strand
TCGACCACGTCGTCGTTGCCCTTTGCGGGCTCTTCGCCGATTGAGAGCAGGGCGATCCGGGGCCGCTCGATCGAAAGCACCGCCTGCGAGAAGGCAGAGCCGAGGAAGGCAAATTGAACCAGGTGCTGAGGCCGCGCAGCCGAGTTTGCGCCCGCGTCCAGCAGCAGAACCTGGTGACCGGGAACCGGAATCTGCGCGGCGAGCGCAGGCCGCCGGACGCCGTGGATCCGCTTGAGGCGAAAGGTCGCGGCAGCCATCGCGGCGCCGGTCGAGCCGTGGCTGACCACCGCATCGGAATTGCCTGCGGCGACATCGGCGACGGCGCGGACCACCGAGGCATCCGGGCGTGTGTCCACCGACGAGACCGGATCGTCGTCATTGGTGATCCACTCGGTGGTCGGAATCACCTCGACGCCGGCGACGCCGTCCAGTCCCAGCTCCTCCGGGGGGCCGAAGATGCGAACCGAGATGCCCTCGCCCACCGCACGACGGACGCCGTCGGCCAATACCCCGAAGCCCTGCTCAACGCCAAAGCCGTCAAGGGCGACAACCGCCCCGGCTCCAGCCGACATCTACTGTCCGGAGGTTGAGGCGGGCGCCTCGCCGATCTCGTGCTTGATCACTTCACGACCGGCGTAGGTGCCGCAGGTCGGGCAGACCCGGTGCGGAATACGCGGGCTGTGACAGCGCGGGCACGAGTTGAGCGTGGGCTTCGAGGCCTTGTGCTGGGCCCGGCGCTTGTCGCGCCGGGTGCGTGAAGTTCGTTTCTTTGGGACGGCCATTAGGTGGAGCATGGTAGCCGCTCGGCGGCCAACCCGTCACCCGTCCCCCGGCTGGAGCTCCCGGAGCTTGTCCCAACGGGGATCGCCACCCCCGCGGTGCTGGTGGTCAGCGGGGTCGGAATCGTTGAGCGACTCACCGCAGAAGGAGCAGAGGCCGGCGCAATCCGGGCGGCAGAGGATCTGCGCAGGCAGCGCCAGGATCAAGGCGTCGTGGGCCCACCTGGTCACGTCAAGCTCGCCCTCGACAACGTAGGGACTCAGCATCTCCTCGGTGGACCCCTCGCCCGGTTGATAGACCTCGCGGGCCTCGACGCTCTGGTTGACCCTGGCCGGATCGAGGCACCTCATGCACGGCCCTTCGATCTCGGCCCCGAATGAGAGCCTGAACGCATACCCCGCGCTGGTCCTCGAGACCTCGAGGCGGGACTCGACGATCTCCTGCGCCGAGACATAATCGTCGCCACCCAGCTCGATCGTCCCTGGGCGGATCTCCGCCGGTACACGCCGCCCGCCTCCGAAGGGCAGCGCGAGGCCGTCTAGATTGAGTTTGGAGTCCGGTTCGATCTTCATGTCCTGGGAGGTCCCCGCCTTCGGCGATGCATACGATGGGCCGACAACGAGACTAGCCATGTCTGCCGAGTTCCACTCCAACCCCGATATCTACGCCGAGCGCATCCGCGCCCAGGTCCCGGTCTTCGATCAGCTCCAGGCCGAGGCGGTCGCCGCTATCCCCGTGGCACCCGAACGCGTGCTGGATCTGGGTATCGGAACCGGGAGAACCTCCCGGCAAATCATCGAGGCACATCCGGGAGCACAGATCACCGGGCTTGACTCCGACCCGGACATGGTCTTCAGGGCCCGGGGACTGGTCGCCGATGTGCGGCTTGCGCGAATGCAGGATCCGCTGCCGGACGGTCCGTGGGATCTGGTCATCGCCGTGCTCTCGATCCACGCTCTGGACGCCGGGCAACGCCAGGATCTGTTCCGGCGGGTGCGCGGGCAATCCTCCGCACTGGTGATCGGCGACATCATCGAAGGCGATCCGTCCGACCTTGCCGCCGAGTGCGGCGGCGAAGTGGTCTGGTCCGCGGATGATCTCGCGGTTATCCGCGCGAACTACCCCTGACCGCTCCGCCCGACGGTGGCGGCGAATGCCGCAGCCCGAACCTGACGGTGCCAGATCCGCTCAAGTCCGGCAGGACCCGAAGCACGGGCCAGGTGACTTCTACTGCTCGAGCTCGCCGGGATCTTCGTCGCGACCGGCGAGGCGATCACGCCCACGCTGCACCGCTGCGAGGAACTTCTGAAGGTTGACCTCGAGCGTGTTGAGGATCTCGTCGGCGTAGTCCTCGGCGCCGAGGCGGATCTCACGCTCCCTTGACCGTGCGTCCTCGACGATCTCGTCGGCGGCGCGCTCGGCCTGCTTGGTGACCTCCTCCTCGGAGATCAGACGGGCCTGCTGCTCCCGGGCCTCACGAACGATGCGCTCGGCCTCGCGCTTGGCCTCGGCGAGCATCTCCTGACGCTCTTTGACGATCCAGCGAGCCTGCTTGATCTCTTCCGGGATCGTCGCACGCATCTGATCGAGGAGGTCATAGATCTCCTCGCGATCAACGCGAACCTGGTCGGTCAGTGGGACCGGCCGGGCGTTGTGGACCAAGTCGTCCAGTTTGTCTATTAAGACCAGTACGTCCATCAGTGCGGCGTAAGCCTAGGGGTCAGAAGTCCTTTTTGGACAGGTTGTTGCGATTTCCTCGCGATTTGCAAGGGAAGTTCCAATCACGGAGGCTTCTTTACACACCCTACCTGTCGGTCTGGCGGCTGGCGAGCGCGGCCACGACGCCGGCGGGAACCAGATCGGAAACGTCGCCTCCGAAGAGGGCCATTTCCTTGACCCCGGTCGACGAGAGAAAGCTGTAGTTGGCCGAGGCGATGATGTAGACGCTGGCGATCTCGTCGTCGAGCTTTCGATTCAGCTGCGCCATCTCAAACTCGTACTCGAAGTCCGAGATCGCGCGCAGCCCCTTGACTATCGAAGTCGCCCCCTGGTCCCGCGCGAACTCGACCAGTAGGTTCGAAAAAATCTCGACCTCGACGTTTTCGAGCGAATTCGTCGCGTCCCTGACCAACTCGCAGCGCTCCTCGGCCGTGAACATCGTCTCTTGCTTGCGGACCGGGTTGTTGACGACGCCGACGACAACCCGTTCGAAGACCTTCGCGGCCCGGCCGATGATGTCGACGTGCCCGTTCGTGACCGGGTCGTAGCTGCCGGGACAGACGACGGTGCTGCGATCACCGGTGACGCTCAAGAGTCAATCCTCATTTCGTTGTTGCCACTTCCATAGAAGGTTACGTGTGTGCGCCCATACCGGCGGTCCCGAAGGACCTCCTTGCCCTCGAGCACGATCGGGCGCCGCGCGGGGCCCTC
>JBBQZL010000243.1:0-3240 GCA_038207745.1 Solirubrobacterales bacterium | reverse complement strand
CTCCGCGCAGACCATCCGGATCGTCTTGTCGTACCCGAGTCTTCTCCGGGTCTCGGCGCACCGTTCCGCCGCCAGCCCTCCTCCGACGATGACTACTCCGGATTCGTTCATGTTGTCTCACTTTCTGTGGTGATCCCGATTCGCGGCCTGGCCGGCCGGACTGTTCCCTGGTTTATCGGAACGCGACGTCCCAGCGGACGCGGCTGACGTGATCGGAGGCGGGCTGAACCCACCCGGTAGATGAAGAGCAGGACGATCGGAGGCGTGGTCACGATCAGCCACCAGCGCAGCCACGGGGCCGCAGCATCCGTGCCGGCACCAAGTGTGTGCCCGATGGCCAGCACGTAGACGACGACCGTCGCCCTATGAGCCTTGCGCCAGAGCTTCGTACCGATACTTCGCCTTGCGTAGAAGCTGAGGCCCAGCAGGATCGCGAGGAAACCGGCGATCGTGCCAAGGCCTGTCCAGAGCGGTCGGTAGTCCATCGTGAAGGGAACGAGAACTCCCTTGACGCCTGGATTGAGCCACGGATCGCCGATCAGGGTGATCCCGTGAACCGTGATCGCCACCAATCCCGCAAGCGCGGTCTGCTCGTGGATCGAGGCGAGGATCCTCGGTATCCCCGGACGACGAGCCAGCTTGCCCGCCATCATCAGGCCGATTCCGACCGAGATCGTGACCAGAACGAGCGCAACCAGCCCCGACGCCCTGCTCGCCAACCACCAGCCGTGAACTGAGAGTGCCGTGTCCAGGCCGGTCAAGCCGCCGCCCCGACAGACGCCGGCCGCACCGGCATTCGCGTGGAGATCGTCATGCGACCGACAAGTTCCACCCTGCCGTCCTCATGGACGATCAGGCCGCCGCTCTTCTCGAGGACCTTCCGAGCGCTCCCGGGTCCTGAAAGGAGAGCCGCCTTTGCAAGGGTTTCCGCCTCAACCGCGTTCGGGCCCAGCGCTGTCACGCCGACGATGCCGGACCAGCATGGCTCACCGGTCGAAGGATCCAGAAGGTGATGGGCAGTGCTTCCGTCCGTCCGCCTCCATGCCCTCACGTTGACGCCCGAAGTCGCCACGCCGCCGGACCCGAGCCGGAAGACATGTGCCCGCCTGCCGCTGATCGGGTGCTCCACGGCAACCTCGTACGGAGTCACTCGGGCATCGCTTCCGCCGATGCGCATATCGCCGCCGCAGCTGATCAGGAAGCGGGAATAGCCGCCGAGCGAGCCCGCAATCATGTCGGCCGCAAGTCCCTTGCCGGTACCTCCGGTATCGAACTTGAGCCCGGCGGGCCGGCGCACGACCTTGGCGTGGTCGTCCACTTTGAAGCTCTCCCAGGCGTGCGAGCCGCTGGGATGGGCAGGGTGCCGGGCGGGCGCGGTTCTCAATGCGTCAGACATCGGAACGCCGTGCATGCCGGCTCGCGACTCGCGGTATCCCGCGACCTCGATCTCGTCTACCAAAGTCGGATCGACCAGCCCGCCCGTGAACTCGGCGGCCCAGAGGCCTGCCTTGATTGCAGAGCGCATCAGATAAGAGGCGGGAACCTCGACTCTCGGATCGCGGTTGAGCAGCGACAGCTCGCTGTCAGGCTGAAACCGGGACAGCGTCCGGTCAAATTCATGAATGAACTCTCGTGCTCGCTCGCCCGCCTCCTGCGGCGCGAGCCCACCGTCGGTCGGCTCGCCGATCAGAATCCGCATCTCTGATCCCATCGCGTCAAAAGTGATGTCGTATTCGTTCATCGAGTCCTCCTCAGGAGCTGGCAGTGACAACCGGGGCTGGAGCCGGCGCAGGAGCCGCGACCGGCGCCGCGACAGGCGCGGCCACCGATGCGGAGCTGCTTACCGTCGAACCACTCGAGACAGGAACCGCCGCCACGACCGGAGCCGGCTTGACGGTGGTAACGATCCGGCGCTTGACGATCCGGCGCACGATCACCGGCCGCTTTGCCTTCGTGGACGTGATGGCCGTAGCGCCAAGTGCGGGGTCCTTTCCCTGCGCGAGCTGGTAGGCGAGCAGGCTCATGGCGACCAGAAACAGTGCCATCGCGGTGACAAAGACCGGCAACGGGGACGGCTTGCGCCGCCCTGTCCGTTGCGGTCGATCAGTCATCCCTGCCGCCTTCCCCATGCTCCTTTGCCTGCCCCTGCGAGTGTGCAACCTCCAACTCGCCACCGCCTGATCCCTCACCTTCGCCTCCACCTGCTGAGCCACCTGAGCCGCCGCTACCGCTGGTCGAGGTCACCACCGGAGCCGGAGAGGACCCTCCATTACCTGCGGAGGAGCCTGGGTTGCTGCCGCCACTGCCGCCACCGCTGGACGAGGTCACAACCGGGGCGGACCCTCCATTGCCGGCGGAGGAGCTTGGGACTGCTGCGTACGTTGTCGGCGCCGGAGTCGCGGCCGGTGCAGCTGCAGCGGCGCTTGCCGCCTGTGCCGCCAGCTTCTCTGCAGCACTCGGCTTCGCCATGCGCGTCCGGTGGATGGTGCGATGGACGACCTGGCGACGGATCTTTGGTTTCGCCGGGGCAATCGGCTCGGCGTTCGTTTGGCCGCCTGAGCTGATTGCGACGCCGGCGAGCCCTCCCAGGGCCAGCAGCGTCACTGATGCCGCTCCCTTGGTCTTGACGTTGTTCATATGCGACCAACTCCTCTCGATCGATACATCCGGGCATTCGGTGGTCCCGATTGTGCGAGGTCGGTCCCCAGTCCCAGACAAGGCGCGGGTTAGGAGTTGGCAAAACATGCGGAGAGTCGCTCAGACGCCGGTACAGTCCGCGAATGGAGAATTCCGGACGAACGGTTTCAAGAATCCTTTTCGTCGAGGACGAGGAGTCGATCTCCGAGCCATTTGCGCGTGCGCTTGAGCGAGCCGGCTTCGAGACGGTTGTGACGCGAACCGCAGCCTCCGCCATCGACCTTGCCGAGCGGCTCGATCCCGACTTCATCCTGCTCGATCTCAGCCTCCCCGACGGTGACGGCCGCGATGTGTGCACAGAGATCCGGCGCCGATCTGACGTTCCGATCCTGATGCTGACGGCGAGGGGAACGGAAACTGACCGGGTTGTGGGGCTCGAGCTCGGCGCGGACGACTACGTGGTCAAGCCATTCAGCGCGCGCGAGGTGATTTCCAGGATCCGGGCTGTGCTTCGCCGTACGCGCGCCGGCGGGACCGGTGACCAGGTCGGGCCGATTGAGATTGATCAGCTCGTCGTCGACATCCCCGCCCGCCAGGCGAAGC
>JBBQZL010000242.1:0-3245 GCA_038207745.1 Solirubrobacterales bacterium | reverse complement strand
AATCATTCCCGCGCAGGTTCCGAGCACCGGCCGGCCGGCTCCGAGGTGAGAGCGAAGTGGCTCACCAAGCCCGGCCGATTCGATCCCCATCGCAATCGTCGTACTCTCGCCACCCGGGATCACCAGGCCGTCCAGACCCTCCAGGTCTCCTTCCCCGCGAACCTCACTCGAGGAGGCGCCGAGATGCCGGAGCATCTCGACATGGGCCTGGAAGCCTCCCTGGAGGGCGAGGACCCCGATGCGCAGAGGTCGTGAGACCTCAGGCACCACGATCCTGGAGCAGCGAGTTCGATGCGGCCAGATCCGCGATCTCCAGACCGGGCATCGCCTCTCCAAGATCTGCTGACGCGGCCGCGACCTTCTCCGGGTCGTCGAAGTGGGTCGTTGCCTCGACGATTGCGCGGGCGCGCCTTTCGGGGTCGGAGCTCTTGAAGATTCCCGAGCCGACGAAGTTGCCCTCGGCGCCAAGCTGCATCATCAGCGCGGCGTCTGCCGGAGTCGCGATGCCACCGGCGCAGAAGAGCGGCACCGGGAGCGAGCCGAGCGCCGCGACCTCGCGGACCACGTCGAGCGGTGCTCGCAGGTTCTTGGCCGCGCTCGAGAGCTCCTGGGGAGTCGAGTGCGCGAGCGTGCGGATGCCGCTGGTGATCTCGCGCATATGTCGTACGGCCTCGACGATGTTGCCGGTCCCCGCCTCGCCCTTTGAGCGGATCATCGCCGCCCCCTCTCCGAGCCGGCGAAGCGCTTCGCCGAGGTTGGTGGCGCCACACACGAAGGGGACATCAAAGGCGTACTTGTCGATGTGGTTGGCCTCGTCCGCCGGGGTCAGGACCTCTGACTCGTCGATGTAGTCGACCTCGAGGTACTCGAGGATCTGGGCCTCGACGATGTGTCCGATACGAGCCTTCGCCATCACGGGGATGCTGACCGTCGCCTGTATCTCCCTCACCTTGTCGACCGGCGACATCCGGGCAACTCCGCCTTCGGCGCGAATGTCGGATGGCACTCGCTCGAGGGCCATTACGGCGCAGGCGCCCGACTCTTCCGCGATCCGGGCCTGCTCGGCATCGGTCACGTCCATGATCACTCCGCCCTTGAGCATCTCCGCCAGGCCGGTCTTGAGGCGAAACGTTGCTGGTTCAGTCATACACCCAATATAGATGCCCGAGGTTGCCTCCGGCATCCAGGGAGGGCGCCCCTCGGCGCCCCACCCGCCTACTTCAGCTTGTAGGCGCGAATCCGATCACGGTAGGCGGCCTCATCACGGGAATAGACCCCATGGGCAAGCGCCTGGACCAATGCCAACAGTGCCGTGTTCGAGCGGGCAAATGACGGGCTGTTGGATGAGTAGTAGAGGGTCATCTCGGCGTGCTGGCTGACCTCGGACATCGTGGCGTCCGAGATCGCGAGCGTGCGTGCGCGACGATGCAGGGCGAGCTTCATTGCCCGGAGCAGAAGCGGATGCGCACGGCCGGCGGAAAGGACGATGACCAGCGTGTCCTCATCGATCCGGCCGAGTCGCTGGAGGGACTCCCCCCCGGTACTGGCAACGATCTCCGCGCGGATGTCGAGAAGGCTCAGGGTGTGCCGCAGGTAGCTGGCGAAGAAGGCCATCTGGTCGACGCCGACGATGACCACGCGATGCGCGCGCGCCAACGCCTCGATTGCGGCATCGATCTGCTCGCGCGTAAGATTGCGAGCGGTCTCCTCGAGATTTGCGTGATCAGCACCCAGTGAGCCCTCGAGCTCGGAGTGATCGAATGAGAACAGTGGCCCCGGCGAGGTGGCACCCGCGCCGGCAGCGATGCCGTTTCGATATTCCTCGATTGCCGACTGCTGCAGCTCGGGGTAGCCCTCGAAGCCGATCGCCTGCGAAAAGCGCACGACGGTCGACGAAGAGGTGCTTGCCCGGCGTGCGAGCTCCTCGGCGGTAAGGAATGCGGCCTCATCGAGATGGTCGACGATGTAGCGCGCCACGTCCTTCTGAGAACGCGAGAATTCGTCGAACCGCTCCTGGATGTAATCGGAGAGACTCGTGAGCTGGGCTGGGGGTCTTGTCGCAGTTCTGGTCACGCCGGTCCATTTCGCCCTGGCCACGTCTTTCCCTTCCGACGAGTCTTCCTGTCATCGTTTCTTCTTCACTCCGATTGATCGACATGTCTGCATACGAAGGCCTCCCCAACACCCGCTTCAGCCTCAAAGCCCTGACCCCCGAGGGTGACGAGGCCTGGCTGATCCGCAACATCTCGCAAAAGCTCTACCAGTGCCCCGGTTGCTACGGAGAGATCAACATCGGCGACGAGCACGTCGTCCTCCAATACGTGATGCGACTTGGTGGCACCGAGCATCACCACTGGCACCGCCGCTGCACCGAGGAGATCCTGATTCCGCGACTCACCAGGATCCAGCGGGTCAAGGCCTCCGAGTCAAGCCGCGACCGCCTCGAGGCCCGCGGCCGCAGGCCCGCCGGCGCCCGCGGCCGCCGCGGCCGCCGCTGACCCGCACCGGAGCACCGCCGACCCGCCCCTCAGGCCTCTTGGCCCAGCGCTTGGCCCAGCGGCTGGATCAGGGAGTGCCCGCGCCCTTCTTGAGGTTGTGGGCGCCGCGCGCCTGCAAGAGGACCGCGGCAAGCGCGATCAGCACCCCGCTGACGAAGATCAGTGTTCCCAGCACGAACACCTGTGGTGGGATCCCGACCTTCACCGCGCCGGCGACCCAGAGCGGGAAGGTGAGGGTCTGGCCATTGACGAAGCTGGTGATGATGTAGTCGTCGATCGAGAGCGCGAAGGAGAGGAGGAAGGCTGAGAAGATCCCCGGGGCTATCAGCGGTGCGGTGATCTTCCAGAATGCCATCCAGGGACTGGCGCCGAGGTCCTGAGCGGCCTCCTCGAGCGCCTCGTCCATCCCGCTCACCCGTGCCTGGATGATGATTATCACCACCGCCACGTTGAATGCGACGTGGGCGATGATGATCGTAGCGATATTCCTGGCCAATGAGATCGAGATGAAGAATCCGAGCAGCGAGGCGCCGACCACGACCGTCGGAGCGGTCAGGTTGGTGATGATGACCAATTCCATCAGCCCGCGACCCCGGAATCTCCGCCGCGCAAGTGCCAGCGCCGCCGGGGTCCCGATTGCCGTGGCGACGATCGAGCTGACGACTGCCACCTCGAGAGAGGTGACGAGCGCATTGGTCAGGTCTGAGACCTGAAATAGGTGCCGGTACCACTCGGTCGTGAAGCCCT
>JBBQZL010000241.1:0-3259 GCA_038207745.1 Solirubrobacterales bacterium | reverse complement strand
TGCAGACTTGACGCAAAGTGCCGACCTCGTGTGAGCTGATTCCCGGCAGCATCATCTGGATGGGCGACCTTTCCCGTAGCCAGATTGCAGTCTTCGCAGCCGCTGCAGTGGTGCTGCTGTTTGTGGGATTCCGATCACTCGGAAATGAGCAGGGGCAAGCTGCGGCAGGTGCTGGACAATTCGGCGGCTCGTCTGATTCGTCAGGTTCCCCGGCGTCTGGGGAGGGTGGGGCAGGCTCGACCGCCGGCGACAGTGGCAACAGTGGATATGGCGCCGGGAGCGACAGCTTCACGGTGAGTGGGCCGGACGGGCGCGACGTGGTCGTCCACGTGGTGGGAGCGGTGCAAAGGCCCGGCGTGTATCGCCTGCCGCTCGGGTCACGGGTAACGGACGCAGTGAACCGCGCGGGTGGCGGATCCGGCGACGCAATGTTCGAATCAGTGAACCTGGCGGCGCGGTTGGCAGACGGACAGCAGGTCGTTGTGCCTTCGAGGCCGAAGCCCGGTGATTCGCTTGGAACAGGCACGGCGGCCGGGGCCGAGGACGCGGGCCCGATCAGTCTCGGATCCGCCACTTCGGAGCAGCTCCAGACCATCGACGGGATCGGACCGGTAACGGCCGATTCGATCCTTGCCTTTCGGGATGAGCACGGGGGTATCGCCTCGATCGATCAGCTCGATCAGGTCAGCGGAATCGGTCCGGCAACGCTGGAGGCTCTGCGCGGCAGACTCCAGCCATAGTCGAAATGTCGGTCCCGCCAGCCAATCGGGATGGACGGGGCCGGAGACCGCCGACCACCGCGTATCTGCTCGAGTGGAGGATCGCGGGCGCGACGGGTGCCGCGCTCGGGCTGGGGATCTCGCCGCTTCTGGGAGGCCCGGCGGGTGTCGACGACGCGGTGGATTGCTGCCTTGTCGGCCTTCTGCTCTGGATTCACCGCCCGCGCGGATGGCGAGGCCGGGTCGCCTGGATTTCCGCGCTCGCCGGGCTGGCGATGGCGGCCGGATTGGTGATCGGCTCCTGGCGGATATCCGCGATTGATGCCAACTCGCTCGTTGCATCCGAGGGCTCGCAGCTCAGGGTGACGGGTTTTGTGATCGCGACTCCAAAGCGCTCCTTCGGGGAGGTGCGGGTCCAGGTCGAGAGTGATCACGGTCGGGTGCTCGTTTCGGCCCCCGAGCCGGTTCCGGAACTCGGGATCGGAGCCCGGATAAGTGCTGACGGGACCATTGAGGCACCCTCGGACTGGTATGCGACCTTGCTTCGCAGAGCCGGGATCCGGAGCGTCCTGGCGGCAGATGAGATCCAACTGGAGGGCGGCTCGCGGGATGGCGTTCCGGGGAGACTGGATGCAGCACGCCGACGCGCAGAAACCGCTTTGCAGCGCGGAATGCCGGAACGGGAAGCCGCGCTGGCGCGCGGCTTCGTACTGGGTCAGGACGACCTTGTCGACCCCCAGACAACCGATGACTTCCGGAGGTCGGGACTTTCACATCTTCTCGCGGTGAGCGGGATGAATGTCCTCTTTCTGGTTCTGCTTGCAACCCCGATTCTGGCCCTCTTCGGCTTCACCCTCAGGACTCGCCTCGTCTGGCTGGTCGCGATGATCTGCATCTACGTACCGGTCGCCGGAGGGGGTGCATCGATCCAGAGGGCAGGAGTAATGGGCTGTGCGGCGATTGCCGCGACGATGGCCGGACGCCGGTCATCGAGGGTATTCGGATTGCTTGCTGCGGCGGTCGTGACGCTTGCCCTCAACCCGCGGGTGAGCGGCGATGTCGGCTGGCAGCTCAGCTTCGCCGCGGTGATCGGGATCCTTCTGTTTGCCGCTGGTATCCGGGGCGCGGTGATCGCGAGGGTCGGGCCGGGTCGATGGCAGGAGGCGATCGCCGACGGGGTCGCGGTGACAGTCTCGGCGACACTCTCCACGGCACCCCTGATTGCCCATCACTTCGGCTCCCTGCCAGTTGCGTCGCTGGCCGCAAACGTGCTTGTGATCCCGGCTGTCGCACCGGCAATGTGGCTCGGGATGATCAGCGCAACACTCGGCCAGGTGCCGTGGATGCCGGTCGAGCCGATCAACGCGCTCAACTCGGTGTTGCTCGCCTTCATAAGCCAGGTGGCGGAGTGGTTTGGGCGGCCGGGGTGGGCCACCTGGAAGGTTGAGCTGGGAAGTGTGGTGGCCGTGGCAGCGGCATATGTGGTGCTCGTTTCGGCAACGATTGGCCTGCTGCGGCTTGATCGCCGGCATCGCGCCGCAGGGAAGGGCCGACACCCTTCATGGCGAACATTCGGGCCGGCGTCGATTGTCGCCGTGGCGGCGCTCGCATTCGCGCTTGGAACGGCAGGCCACGATGCCGATTCACCCGGCGACGGCATGCGGGTGACCTTTCTCGATGTGGGGCAGGGGGACGCGACGCTTCTGCAGCCCGCCGACGGCGAGCCGATCCTTATCGATACCGGCCCGCCGGGCACGGGCGTGGTTGAGAAGCTTCGCGAGGCCGGAGTCGAGAGTCTCGCTGCGCTGCTGATCACCCACGACCAGTCGGACCACGCTGGAGCCATCGAAGAGGTGCTGGGGGCATTGCCGGTTCGTCGACTGATCTACGGGTTGCCTGACGCCTCGCTTCGTGAAGCGGCGCAGGAGCATGGCGTGGGGTTGCTTGGGCTCGCCGAGGGCAGTGAGATCCACTCGGGCTCGATGCGGCTCGCCGTGCTCTGGCCTCCCAGTTCGATGGTCGATGCCGAGGCGCAAACCGACGCCGGTGCGCAGGCGAACCCCAACCTCACATCGCTGGTCACCCTTGCCTCCTGGGGGAGTTTTTCCGTCCTGCTTCCGGGCGATGCCGAGGCAGAGGTTGCACCGGTCGACCCGGGGCCGGTCACGGTGCTCAAGGTTGCGCACCATGGAAGCGACGATGCCGGTCTGGACTCGCTGCTCGATCGGACGATGCCGCGTGAGGCCGTGATCTCCGTCGGGCCCCACAACTCGTACGGGCATCCGACCGACAGGACGATTGCAACGCTGGGGGAGCACGACGTGGAGGTGTTTCGGACTGATCAGGAAGGGAGCATCGTTGTCGAGTCCGGTCCCCGGGCAGTGGACCCGATGGGCTGACTACTTCCCCCGGATAAACCCCTGAACGAGAACGACCGCGCCGGTTGGGAGTGGCGCAGTCGTCTCGGCAATTGAGTGGTGCTCTGAATCGAGCCCGGTCAGTTTGTCAATCCCCCCAGACGGCCATGGTGTCCAGGTTGT
>JBBQZL010000240.1:0-3277 GCA_038207745.1 Solirubrobacterales bacterium | reverse complement strand
GCAGGATGTCCGGGTTCATGCCGAGGCACATCGAGCAGCCGGCCTCGCGCCAATCGAACCCGGCGTCGCGAAACACCTCGTCGAGACCCTCGGCCTCGGCGGTGTTCTTGACCTGCTGGGAGCCCGGCACGACCATTCCGTGGATCGTCTCGGCGATCCTGCGGCCCCTGACGACCTCGGCTGCCTCGCGGAGATCCTCGATCCTCGAGTTGGTGCAGGAGCCGATGAAGACGCGATCGAGCCTGATCTCCGCCATCGGGGTTCCCGCTTCGAGGCCCATGTAGCTCAGGGCGCGCTCGGCGGTCTCACGAGCGTCGGCGGTCTCCATCTGCGCCGGGTCCGGCACGGAGTCGGTCACCTCGATCACCATGCCCGGATTGGTTCCCCAGGTGACCATTGGCGAGATCGCCGACGCGTCGATCTCGATCTCGGTGTCGAAGACCGCGTCGTGGTCGCTCGGCAGCTTCCGCCAGCGCTCGACCGCGGCGTCGAAGTCCACGGGTGCACCGGGCTTGCCGCGCACCCACTCGAAGGTGGTCTCGTCCGGTGCGATCATCCCGGCGCGACCTCCACCCTCGATCGTCATGTTGCAGACCGTCATCCGGCCGGGCATCCCCAGCGACTTTATCGCCGGCCCCGCGTACTCGACCGCGTGTCCGACCATGCCACCGGTGCCGAGCCGGCCAATCGTCGCCAGGATCAGGTCCTTCGCGGTAACGCCGGGCTTCAGCTCGCCGGTGTAGTTGATCCGCATCGTCTCGGGGCGCTTCTGGACCAGGCACTGGGTCGCCAGAACGTGCTCGACCTCGGAGGTGCCGATCCCGAACGCCAGCGCACCGAAGGCGCCGTGGGTCGAGGTGTGGCTGTCGCCGCAGACGATCGTCATCCCGGGCTGGGTGATTCCCAGCTCCGGTCCGATCACATGAACGATGCCGCGCCGCTCCGAACCCAGCGAGTAGACCGGAATCCCGAACTCCTCGCAGTTTGCCTCGAGCGTCTCGACCTGTACCCGCGAGAGCTGGTCGCTGATCATCGCGGCCGTCGGCGTGCCGTCGGTCGGGACGTTGTGGTCGGCGGTTGCGATCGTCTTGTCGGGACGCCGGACCTCACGATTGGCCAGCCTCAGGCCATCGAAGGCCTGCGGCGAGGTGACCTCGTGGACGAGGTGGAGGTCGATGTAGATCAGCCCGTCCGAGACCGTGTGGGCCTCCCAGATCTTCTCGAACATGGTCTGTGCCATCGGTGTCCTCCTCAGCTCCGCCGCAGTCCGGCGGCTATCACGGCGATGAAGCGCGTCGGCTCCCCGCCCTCGTTCTCAAAGTGGTGTGGCAGGTCGGCGTCGAAGGTGACGCTGTCGCCGCTCTCGAGTTCATACCTGGTGCCATCGACGAAGAGGCTCAGTTCGCCCTCGAGCACGACCGCGGTCTCCCGGCTGCCCGGCTCGTGCATCGGCGGGTTGTCCCTCCCACCTGTGGTCGACCCGGCGGCAAGCAGATGCATCGAGACGTCTGCGCGCTGACCTGGCAGCGGCGGTGTCAGCTCCTCGACGCCGTGGCCCGGCCGCCTGGCGCCGCGCCTCTCGCTCTCGCGGATCACGACAACGTTGCGGCCCTCGTCGAGGCGCAGAAGCTGCGAGAGGGTCAGCTCCAGCCCACGGGCGATCTTGGTCGCGACAGCGAGCGTCGGGCTGGTCTCCGCTCTCTCGACCTGCGAGAGCATCGGCGCAGATACGCCAGAACGCGCGGCCAGATCCCGCAGCGAGAGGCCCATCGCCTCGCGCAGGACCCTGACCCTCGAACCGACCGCGCTGACCACACGCTCGGTCTCGTCGAGCGGTGTGTCTGCCCTATCGATCGATGAACGGGTCGCTGCCATGCCTGTACGTTATCACGTACGGATGTCCAGCGACCTTCAGCTCGAGTTGACTTCAGTCATCTCGCAGGTGCAGCACGTCGGGCTGATGGCCCAATCCACGGTCCCCGACATGTTCTGGATTCCGGCCAATCGGCGCGGCCGCCTGACAACACCATGAGACTGACCCCCAGAACGAGAAAGCGCCCCGGAGACCGGGGCGCCTTCAATGCTTGGTGCTGCCCGTTTTGCCGCTCACGACCGCTTCTGGTCGATCAGGTCGCTGTTGACCGCTGCCGCGCGGGGCACGTTCGCCTGAACGAGCTGCGAGAGCAATAGTGCTCGCATCTTCGCCTCCTGGATTTTCGTGAAACCGGCCCGGGATGGGCCACTCCAAGCAGGCTAGGGGCTGAACGGGCTTCACACCGTGATGCGCATCACAGCCAGGCAGGATCGATGATCCTCCGGCCGGGCTACGGACCGGTGGTCGCGGCATCCGTTTCACGGATAGTCGCGCCCTTGGTCGCATTCGAAAGAGCTCGAACATACGCCCTCGCCGATGCCTCGAGGATGTCGGTGGCGACGCCCTGACCGGTTGCCAGGCGGCCGTCGACCCTCAGCATCACGCTGACTTCGCCAAGGGCGTCCTCCCCCCCGGTCACCGCGCCGACCGTGTACTCGCGAAGATCGCACTCGGTCCCGGTTGCCTGCTGGATCGCCTGGAAGATCGCGTTTACCGGCCCGTCGCCTCCCGCGGTCGCGACAACCTCCTCGCCGCCTGGCAGCCTGACCGCGACGGTCGCCTCTGGGTCCCGGCGGGTTCCAGCGGCGACCTCGAACCAGGCGAGCTCATGCGAGTCCTTCGCGTCCGCCCGCATCTCATCGGAGACGATCGCCTCGAGGTCGAGGGTCGAGACCTCGCCCTTCTTGTCGGCGATCTCCTTGAAGCGCTTGAAGGCCTGATTGAGGGCGTTGCCCTCGATCTCGAAGCCGAGCTGCTCCAGGGCGTCCCGCAGGGCGTGCCGGCCCGAGTGCTTTCCCAGCACCAGCGAGTTCGAGTCGAGGCCGACCTCTGTCGCATCCATGATCTCGAAGGTCGAGCGATCCTTGAGTACGCCGTCCTGGTGGATGCCGGACTCGTGGGCGAAGGCGTTGCGACCGATGATCGCCTTGTTCGGCTGGACCACATATCCGGTCAGCCTCGAGACCATCCGGCTTGTTCTGGCCAGCTCACGGGTGTTGATGCCGGTGTTGAGACCGTGCACGTCCTCGCGGGTCTTGATCAGCATCACGATCTCCTCTAGCGCGCAATTGCCCGCCCGCTCGCCGATGCCGTTGATCGCGCACTCGACCTGCCTGGCACCGGCCAGAACGCCTGAATAGGAGTTCGCAACTGCGAGACCCAGATCATCGTGGCAGTGGACCG
>JBBQZL010000239.1:0-3286 GCA_038207745.1 Solirubrobacterales bacterium | reverse complement strand
ACGCCTGTTTGGCGTGCGCCAAGCAGGCAATCCCACGGACGACTATGCGCCGTCCCGCAAGGACGTAGACACCCGGGCGTCTATCGGAGCCGGTATGCCGCCGCCACCCGAGCGTTCGGAACGGCACGGTGGGCGATCTCTCAAGGACTGCCGAAGCGACTTTTACCTGGCCATGCCGACGGCGTGGTTCAACCCAGAAATAGGAGATATCCAATGACCATGAACAGCGAAGTCCGGCTGCGCGACGCCGATGAGGGCGACTGAGTTGGCGCCGAGCTTGACCAGCTCCTAGCTGATCCCGTAGGCGCCGATTGCGACGCAGCCGCCGATCGACTTGCCCATCGTCACCAGGTCGGGCTCGAGCCCCCGCTCGCGCGTGAGTCCGCCCGGACCGAAGATCAGGGTGTGGAGACAGCCAGGACGCCTGCACCCGACGGGTTGAGGCCACGATGAACAGTCGAGTTATCTATGACGCTTGCCCGGCCCTCACGCCAACCAGGCAACCCGCCGTCTCCGGGTCCATCGGCACGAAGTGTTCCAGGCGAGCCTCGGGGTCGAGCGCATCGAGCAGGCCCGCCGTGATGCCCTTGTGCAACGGACAGACGACGTTGGGCTGCTCGTTCGCGGCGTCAAGGTAGGGACAACTCCCGAGCGTGTACGCCAGCTCACCCTTGGTGGCGTCGAGCTGTGGCTGGAACCCCATAGAGGTGAATGCGATTTGCAGGGTCTCGGCGAGACTCTGTCCTTCAGCACGCTGCGGTGCAACCTCCCTGCCGATCTCACGACCGATGGATTCCACCCGCTGCTGCGAGACGTTGGTCTCGAGTGCCCGCGCCAGCCAGCGCGATAGATCGCCGTACTCCAGCTGCGATTGTCCGGGGACGACGGTTCCCGCGACTACGGACCATTCGAAGTGCGGCCTGCCAGTACCGCTCGGGACGCTCTTGCTGGTGACAAGCCCGGCATCCTCCAGCACCGCCAGGTGCACCCGCACGCTGTTCGGGTGCACGCCGAGATTGCCGGCAAGCTCTTCCACTCGGGCCCAGCGCTTCAGAGCCCGCAGCGCAGCGAAGATGCGCGTACGCATCGGCGGTTCGAGTGGATAACGGTCTGCTCGTGCGATCTGATCTACTCTATCTGTTTTCACAGGACCCTGGGAAAAGTATGGTAGCTTGTTACACATCCCTGTAATAAGTCCGTCAGGAGGAAACTCTCTCGTGACATACGTGATCACAGAGCTGTGCGTAGGGACCAAGGACACGAGCTGTGTTGAGGTGTGCCCGGTCGACTGCATCCATCCCACCCCCGACGAGCCCGACTTCGCCAACCAGGACCAGCTTTGGATCGATCCGGAGGAGTGCATCGACTGCGACGCCTGCGTCGAGGCCTGCCCGGTCGACGCGATCTTCGCCGAGGATCAGCTACCTGAGGAGTACCGGCACTTCACCGAACTGAACGCGGCCTACCAAACGAAGGTTGAAGCGCAGTAATCTCGGATCCGAGGCGACGCAGATCGCAGATTGTTTGTAGGCGTTCGACATCAACCGGAAAGGACCGACAGCCATGCCACCCCATTGCGACACATTGGACGGCCCCGTAGTAAAGGCCGCAGCTCGTGCCCTCGAGGAGTCGGAGGCTTCGATCGTGCTCCCGTACATTCCGAGGGAGGGGGAGGGGGAGGTCAGGGAGGCCTTTGCAAGGGCCGTCGAGCTCAGAGGCCGCGGCGACGATGCCCGAGAACTGGCGGACCGCTACTTCTTCGAGACGGTTGTCCGCATCCATCGTGCCGGCGAAGGTGAGCCCTTCACCGGCCTCAAGCCCGCGGGTCTCGATCCCGGCCCGGTGATTCCCGTTGCAGAGCGGGCGATTGAAACGGGCTCCGCCGACGAACTGGCGAAAGTCCTGTGCGATGTGGTGGAGGACCGGGTGACAACCCAACTCCGAACGGTGATGCATCTCAAGGGCGAGACCAACGGCGACATCGAGGTGAACCGCAAGTACATCTCAGCCATGTTGGGTCTGCAGGTCTGGGTCCACAAGCTCTACGAGTGCGCGGAGTCGGCGCCACACGAGGCGAATCACCATTCCCAAGTCGAGTAGCGATCCGCCCCGGTGTTTCGGGGCACGAATGACGCCATCCTCGCTGGTCACCTCCCGGGGCGGGCTAAGCTGGAGGGGACCGCCACAGGGCGGGGGAGGGCCTGCGACCGGGTGAAGCGCAGCCCCGAGGAGAAGGTGTGAAACCACCTGCCGTTCCCCTCAACCAGAGGCTGGACGCTCTCGTGGATCGCCTCAATGATTTGCTCGCGAACACGACTCGGAAGGAACTTCTGGAGCGCTACCGCTCAGCGCCCGCGGTGGCTAACGGCGCCCTTGGCTGCGGATGTCCGTGGGTCACTGACTCAGGGGCGACAACGCCGAAACTGACCAGCGATCTCATGACCCGAAGGTCGCTGGTTCAAATCCAGTCGCCCCGATTGAAGTCTCACTTACGGCCCCGCGGGCCGGCCGCTCACCGCGCCGGCAGCTCGACCCGCAGATTGCTCACCGTGATTTGAAAGGTGCCATTCGAGGGACGGGCGGAGGGAGCATCGTTGCCGAGTAGCTCGAGCTCGATCGCATGCCCTCGCTGAGCGCGCCACGCGGCCGGATGGAGCCCCCAGACGTTGCGGCCATCAGTCGGCCGGTAGAGACCGCGGGCGATCAGGCGCTGAGACTCGCCATCTGGCGCCACGTCCCAGAGGCGGGCGGCCAATTGGGCCACTCCCGGCTCCACCCCCTTGACTTTGAGGCGGGCGCTCAGCTTCGGTGCCCCGAGAAGGCTGATCGGCCGCTGACCAACGGTTTGCAGCCGGTAGCGAGCCGTTCCGGCGGCCTGATCCGAGGGGGTTACGACGCAACCGTCGCCGCCCCCGGCAAGCGGGTCCAGCGCCCGCCCGACTTCCGGATCGCCCCCGACCGAGAGGACCGTGCGCGGCTTGCGAAAGGCCGAGCTTATGTTTCGCCTGGAGAGCTTCGCGAAGGTCGGGGCATGGAACGGCCCGATCGAGGGAAGTTCCTTGGGGCAGGTCTGGATGTACGCGGTCGCTCCCCGGCGCGGCGACCTCGGCGCGTTTCGCAGGTAGTGATCGAACCAGCGATGAATCCCGCCGATCAGCCGGGCCCGTTCGACGGGGTCGTTCGAGGCACGCTGATGGCCGAAGTCGCCGAGAAAGAGCGAGATCGGTGATCGCGGATAGAGCTTCCGGGTCCGATTCGCGTAGCGCAGCACCTCGTCGACGGGGAA
>JBBQZL010000238.1:0-3345 GCA_038207745.1 Solirubrobacterales bacterium | reverse complement strand
CACGCTCGGCGTGGGCAGCCTCGCAAGGTCGCGCGAGTTCTACGAGGCGATCGGGTGGAAGAGCAACAGCTCTCCCGAACTGGGCGTCGTCTTCTTCCAGGCCGGCTCGATCGTCTTTGCGCTCTGGAGCAACGAGGAGCTTGCTGCCGATGCCGGTCTTCCGGGTCCGGTGCCTGCGGGCGGAGTCTGCCTCGCCCACAATGTTCGCTCCGAGGCGGAGGTAGATCAGGTCGTTGCCGAGGCCGAGGCGGCCGGGGCTACGGTCACCAGGCCCCCCGCGCCGACCTTCTGGGGCGGCTATTCAGGCGCATTCCTGGATCCCGATGGACACCCCTGGGAGATTGCCAACAACCCCGGATGGACGATCAGCGCCGACGGAGCGGTCGTGCTGCCGGATTGACCGGCCGCGGACACCCTGCCCGAGCCAGCCGTGAAGCCGTTGGCCGGCGCTCCCGATCGGGGAGAGGCGGGCCGTGTATTCTTGCCGCCATGGACTTCAAGGCAAAGCGGCGCAGATGGGTTCTCGGGTTTGTTCTTACCGCACTGTCCGCCGCAATATTCGCCCAGTCGGCCCCCGCTGCGGTGGTGCCGGTTCATCTGACCGCCCGCATGGCCCTGGTACCTGTTGCTCCCGGGGTGAAGATGCGAGCCTGGACATTCAACGGCACGGTGCCGGGACCGGTGGTCCGGGCGACCGAGGGCGACACGATCGAGGTGACGCTCGAGAATGCGGACATGGGCGGTGGCTCCAAGGGGACCAAACACGGTGGCCACGGTGGGCATCGAGCGGCTCACGCCGGCATGTGGCACTCGATTGACTTCCATGCCGCCCTGGTCGCACCGAACGTCGCCTTCACCAGCGTTGCGCCGGGCAAGACGCACACTTTCTCGTTTGTCGCGCAGAATCCGGGCGTATACGTCTACCACTGTGGCACTGCGCCAATGCTCGAGCACATCGGCATGGGCATGTACGGGATGATCATCATCGACCCTGCAGAGGGGCGCCCGCCGGCGAGGGAGATCACCCTCGTGCAGAGCGAGTTCTACGGCAAGGTGAAAAATCGCCGACTGCATTCGTCATACAAGGCGATGCAAACCCAGCGGCCCAGATTTGTCGCCTTCAACGGCCACTCCCAGCGTTACTTCCGTCACCCGATCAAGGTTCCGGTCGGTCAGCCCGTGCGCATCTACGTCGTCGATGCGGGTCCGACGCTCGGCAGTTCCTTTCACGTCGTCGGGAGCATCTTCGACTCCTATCAACACGACGGCAACCCCGACGATGTGCTCCACAACGTCTCCACCCAATTCATCCCGCCCGGGGGCGCAGCGGTCTTCGAGTTGACATTTCCGGAAGCCGGGACCTACCCCTTCGTCAGCCACGCGATGAGAGACATGGACCTCGGCGCGATGGGTCGGTTCGAGGCCGGTTGATCTGCTGTGATCCCGGTTGTCAGCCTGAGCCGGCCGGCAAGCCCGGTCTGGGTGGGGTGGGGAGAGTCTCGCTGAGCTGAGCCTTGATCGGGTGTGGAGGCCCACACACGCCAGATTGAAGCGCTTGCGGATCAGCTTCGCGAGCGGTTGATCGAGCACCGGCGGGCTGCTGCGGCCAGGGGCGACGATCGTGGTGGGCCGATGAGTGGCGCCGTGCGGGAGTTGGTTGATCGCGATGCGGCGACGCTTTCCGAACCTGACCGCCGAGAGGTCGAGGCACGGATCCTTCGTGACACCGTCGGGCTCGGGCCGCTCGAGGATCTTCTGGCCGATCCAGCGGTCGAGGAGGTGATGGTCAACGGTCCTGAGTCGATCTTCGTTGAGCGCCGTGGCCGGATCGAGCGCACCGGTCTGGCCTTTGCCGACGAGGAGGCATTGCGCGACACGATCGAGCGGGTGCTTGCCCCACTTGGCCGCCGCGTTGATGAACTCAGTCCGATGGCCGACGCCCGTCTCGAGGACGGGTCGCGGGTCAACGTGGTGATCCCGCCGCTCGCGGTTGACAGCCCCATCCTTTCGATCCGGCGCTTCGGTATTGAACGGCCCGGCCCCGATGACCTGGTCGCATGGGGGACGCTGACCGAACGGATGCGACACTTGCTGGAGGACTCGGTCTCGCGGCGATTGAGCATCCTGATCAGCGGCGGCACCGGTTCCGGCAAGACGACGATGCTCAATGCGCTGTCGCACTACATCGGTTCATCGGAGCGCATCGTCACGATCGAGGATTCGGCCGAGTTGCGTCTGCAGCAGGAACATGTGGTGCGGCTGGAGAGCCGGCCGGCGAGTGTCGAGGGCCGCGGCGAGGTGACGATCCGTGACCTGCTCAAGAACACACTTCGGATGCGGCCTGATCGGATCGTGATTGGCGAGGTGCGCGGACCCGAGGCGCTTGACCTGCTCACCGCGCTCAATACCGGTCACGAGGGCGCGCTCTCGACGGTTCACGCGAACTCACCGCGCGAGGCGCTTCGCCGTCTCGAGACGCTTGCGTTGATGGCTGGCATCGGCCTGCCGCATGCGGTGATCTCGGAGCAGCTGGTTTCGGGAATCGACCTGATCGTCCATCTCGAGCGCTGTGAGGATGGCCGGCGCGTCGTAACCGAGATCGCGGAGGTTGTTGACGATGTGGACGGCGGTCGAACGCGAACCCTCGCCGCCCGGGAGGACGGGTGAGCGGACTTCCGGCAAGTGGCCCGATCCTGCTCGGCGCCCTGGCGGGATGTCTGGCGGTGATGGCCACCAGAGATGGACTGCTCGGAGTACCGGGGACCGCTCGCTGGTTGAGCCGGGCCGTGGAGCCGATGATCCGTGCCGGCCGGGAGGGATATCTGCCATCGAGACTCGAGCGACGCCGGCTTGCCGCGCTTGGAGTTCTGACAGCCGTGGCCGGGGGCTGGATCCTCTTTGGTCCCGGCATCGCGATTCCGCTGGCGATCACGGCACCGGCGGTGATCGGGTGGCTCGTCAATCGCAGAAACAACCGCTACAGGAGGACGGTCGAGAAGGCAATTCCCGACATTGCCAACACAGTCGCGGACTCGGTTGGTGCCGGGCGCTCGATGCGCGGCGCGCTTGCCGATCTTCCGGAGTCTCTTGACGGGCCCGCGGCTGTGGAGACGGCGAGGCTCCGGGCCGAACTCGAGCTGGGGGTACCGACCGGCGCGGCCCTGGGACAGTTGCGAAGCCGAGTGCGATCGGATCGGATCGACTCGTTCGTCGTTGCGCTCCAGAGCACGATGGCCTCCGGAGGTGACCTTGCGGATCTGATGCGACGCTTCGCAGAAGGCGCCGCCGAACGGGACCGGGTTGCAGACGATGCCAGGTCGGCGACCGCGCAGGCAAGATTCACCG
>JBBQZL010000237.1:0-3395 GCA_038207745.1 Solirubrobacterales bacterium | reverse complement strand
GGGGCCTCCAGATAGCCGGTGCGGGCGACCTGCACCGTGTCGATCGTCGCCAGCCCGGCCGTCTCGCCTACCGTGTGCGGAGTTGCGACTCCGTCGGAGTCCCGCCGGCGCCGGGCCATGCGCGAGAGCTCGCCGACGATCGCCGCGCCGGCCGTGGCCAAGGCCAGTCCGGCCAGCGCGACCGTCACGTGCTCGCTGGCCTTGGAGACCGGCGGCGGCTTGCTGGGGCGCAATCTCATCGCCTGAATGCGGGCATCATCTCATGGGCCGTGAAGGACTTGAACCTTCAACCTTGAGCTTAAGAGGCTCCTGCTCTACCGATTGAGCTAACGGCCCGGGCGCTTCGGAGGGTCCTGCAATTGCGGAACCACGCGGTGGAAAGTATAGAAAGTACGCACCACGGCGGGTTCTGGCCGCTAGGGGCCGCCCAGGGTCCCGCCGGAAAGCGGGTTCTGGAGTTGCGTGGCTCCGCTGGCGCCGGTGGCGCCCTTGGCCTGGCTCTTGTTGAAGGCCGTGAGTTGCTTCTCAAACTGTTTCGCCTGCTTGCGAATGTCGTCGAGCTGCTTCTTTGCCGCCTTCCTCTTCGTACCCGAGCTGATCGATTCAACCTTTGCGGCAGCCGTGTCCCCGGCAGCGAAGTCGCCGGCAAAATAGGCGTAGATCGCGTAGGTGCTGAGCGGGCCGACCGCCGGACGGGTGTCGGCGACGATCTTCTGCGCCTGGGCGGCGGAAATCGCCTGGTTGCGCGCGTCATTGCCCCCGGCGCTGTTCTGGGCAAGGGTGAAGAAGGCGTTTGCCGCAAGTCCTGCGCCATTTGCGTCTGGCGGCTTCGGGCCCGTCTTTATGTAGCGGTCCCAGGCATCGACAGCTTCCTGGTACTGCTGGACCGCGTCGGTGTTGACGCTGCCGCCGGAAGTGGATTGGACTATTGAGTTGGCGGCGTTGTAGCGGGCCCTGAACAGGCTGATCAGGTACTTCGGGTTGTTCGGCTGGGCAAGCAGTTTCTTGTCGAGGTCGTCTGCCTGCTGGGTGAACTGACCGCCGCTGCTCGATGAATTCTGGCCCAGGCCGCCGAGAATGCCGCCCGCTCCCGTGCCGATCCCGAGGAAGATCAGGCTGCCGGCCATCAGCATCGCCAGCAGGGCGTAGATGACCTGGATCAGGCGTTTCCTTTTTCCTCCGAGTTCAAAGAGCATGCTCGAGTCGCTTCCCTGGCGCGGGTTTCTAGTGATCCTGCGTGGCCGGCTCGGCGTGTTCGACCGGCTTCGGCCCACCGAACATCCGAGCGAGGACGATACTCAACTCGTAGAGAAACAGCAGGGGAACCATCTCCACCAGCATCGTCATCGGGTCCAGGCCCGGCAGGGCCATGGCGATGATCGCGATTACCAGGATCGCGTAGCGGCGATTCTTCGAGAGTTGCTCAGGCGTGATGATCCCGAGCTTGGTGAGGCCGAGGATGAAGACCGGAATCTGGAACAGGAGCGCGAAGGCAAGCAGCGTGGTCGCAAAGAAGCTGTAGTAGTCCGAGGCTCTGACCTGGATGTCGAATTCACCCGAGTTGAAGTTGGTCAGGACGTCGATCGCGAGTGGCATCACGAAGAAATACGAGAATACGAGCCCGGCGATGAAGAGCAGTGGAACCGCGATCAGGACGGGCATCGCGAGCTTGCGCTCCCCAGGGCTGAAGGCCGGGATCACGAAGGCAAATATCTGGTAGAGGATGATCGGCAGCGAGAGCGTGAGCGCCCCGTATCCTGCAACCGTCATCGTGGTCATGAACGGCTCTGTGACGCCCAGCGTCAGCAGCTTGCGATCGCCCAGCGGAACATCGGCGATCTGAAGTAGGAGGTGGTTCTGCCAGAAGCAGAGCGCGAAAGCGACCGTCAGCACGGCGATCATCACGATCAATCTCGAGCGGAGCTCGTCGAGATGGTCGATCAGGGATAGCTGGGCCTCGTGGTCAATGGCCTTGAAGCGGGCCATGTTCTACCGCCTCAGCCGCGCTTCTCGGAAATGACCTCACCATCGACGGTCTCGACCTTTTCAGCCTTCTGAAGCTGCTCGAGCTCGCGAATCCTTGCCTTTGCCGCGGCGAGCTCCGACTCCGGGTCCCTTTCCGATTGAAGCTCACTGACGCGGGCGCGGGCGGCCTTCAACTCTTCCGATGTATCGGAGGAATCGAGGGTCCTGACGGTCTCATCCTCGTCGGAATCGTCGTCGTGGTTGCTCGTCACGGTGTTGCGGAACTCGCGGATGCCGCGACCAAGCGAGTTGCCGAGTTCGGGAATCCTCTTGGGGCCGAAGACGATCAACGCGATGATCAGAACGATCACTATCTGTATGGGTCCTGGTTCGAACATTGTCCTAGATGGTAACGCGGACCGACGGCGATCGGATCAATTTCCCTCTCAGCCCGCCTCGGAGCCCGGAAAGTTGAGATAAAATCGGCTCGGAGTCGGCTCCGCCTGGCCCTGATACTTGCTCCCGGTCTCCTTCGAACCGTAGGGATGCTCGACCGGCCCGTCCATGCGCATGAACGAGATCTGCCCGATCGGCATGCCGTGATAGATCGTGATCGGCAGATTCGCGACGTTCGAGAGCTCCAGGGTCAGGTTGCCCTCGAAACCGGCGTCCACGAACCCGGCCGTCGAGTGGATCAGCAGCCCGAGCCGGCCGAGCGAGCTCTTGCCCTCGAGCCTTGCGACCAGATCGTTGGGAAGCCGGAACCGCTCCAGCGTCTGGCCGAGCACGAACTCACCCGGGTGGAGGATGAACGGCTCGTCGTCGGTGACCTCGACCAGCTCGGTCAGATCCTCCATCGGCTGCCGAACGTCTATGTACGGATGGCGCGCGTTGTGAAAGACGCGAAACTGGCGATCAACCCTGACGTCGACGCTTGATGGCTGGACCAGGGACGCGTCGAACGGTTCGATCGCGATTCTTCCCGATTCGATCTCCGCGCGGATCGTTCTGTCGCTGAGCACCATGGATGCGCCAGTCTAGTGAGCGGGACGACGGGAATCTCCGCTCTCCCCGATCAGCTGTATCGATCGACGACGCCGTCGGCGACCAGGCTGAGCAGCCGTGCCTGCTCTTCCGTGAAGGACGGCCCATCGAGACGAGCCTTTGCCGAGCTGACCATGGCCAGCGCACGGGTCCTGACCTGCTCGAGGGCGGGAGTCGCCTGAACCCGCCCGCAGAGCTCCTCCGCCGCTGATTGGTCGAGCGCCCGCAGATCGACCTGCGCGATCGTCGGGTCCTGCCCGATCGCGAGGATCAGCGGCAGGGTCACGGTTCCGTCGAGAAGGTCGGTCCCCAGGGCCTTGCCGGTCCGCTCCGGCGGGCCCGCGATGTCGAGCACGTCATCGAGGAGCTGGAAGGCAAGGCCGATC
>JBBQZL010000236.1:0-3397 GCA_038207745.1 Solirubrobacterales bacterium | reverse complement strand
ACGGGCCCGCACCGCGCAGGCGACTGATTGGGAGCGAATCGCATCGCTCTACGAAGCGCTCGGCCGGCTCACCCCATCACCGGTCGTGGAGCTCAACCGCTCGGTTGCGGTTGGGATGGCGTACGGACCGGGAGCTGGACTCGAGATCGTCGAACCGCTCACATCCGAACCCTCGATGAGGAATTATCACCTGCTTCCCGCCGTACGCGGCGACCTGCTCGAGAAGCTCGGCCGCCGCCCGGAGGCAGCCGCGGATTTTGAGCGGGCAGCCTCGCTGACCAACAACGAGCGCGAGCGCGAGCTGCTCCTCGGCCGCGCCCAACGGTGCCGCGATGCCTAAGCCGGTAGGACGCAGCGGACAGCGGTACATGCCCGGCCTCGATGGGCTTCGGGCCGTTGCCGTGATCGCAGTGATCGCCTACCACCTGGGGTTTGGAAGGGCCTCGGGTGGAATGCTGGGCGTCGGGGTCTTCTTCACCCTCAGCGGTTACCTGATCACCGACATCCTGCTCGAGGCATGGGCCACGCGGCGGCTGAACCTGGGCCAGTTCTGGCTCGCCAGGGCCCGGCGGCTGCTCCCCGCCCTCTTCGTGATGCTGGTTGTGGTGATGGCGTGGATCACGATTGCCGACCCGGGCCGGCTCGATTCGCTGAGGGGCGCGGTTGTGACCTCGGCCCTCTACGTGAACAACTGGTGGACGATCCTCCAGGAGATCTCCTACTTTGACCGGTTTGGTCCACCCTCCCCGCTCGGGCATCTCTGGTCGCTGGCAATCGAGGAACAGTTCTACATCGTCTGGCCCTGGCTGCTCCTGATCGGGCTTGCGATCGTCCGGGAGCGCGGGCAGGACGCCGAGAAGAAACAGAGAATCCGGATCCGTCCCCGGCTTGCGGTTGTGACCCTGGTTCTCGCGGTCGTGTCCGCATTGGCGATGGCCCTGCTCTACCACCCCGGCTTCGACAACACGCGGATCTACGAGGGAACCGACACACGGGCCTTTGGACTCCTGATCGGGGCGGCCCTGGCGATGGTATGGCCGAGCCGCCGGTTGAACAAGGACATCACCCGGCATGCCCGACGGGTACTCGACTGGACAGGGATCGCGGGGCTTGCCGTGATCGCGCTGCTGATCTGGCAGACAAACCAGTACTCGGCATTCATCTATGAGGGCGGCCTGGTGCTGCTCTCGATCGCCACGGCAGTCGTGGTGGCGGTGGTGGCGCATCCGGCCAGCCGCCTGGGGCCCGTGCTTGGATGTGCTCCGCTCCGATGGATCGGGGTGAGGTCATACGCGATCTACCTCTGGCATCTTCCGATCGTCGCCCTGACGACCCCGGTTCCGAATACCGGGGTCAGCCTTCCGCGTGCTGCCCTCCAGGTGGGTGCGACGTTCGGCATCGCCGCTCTCTCGTGGCATTTCGTCGAAGAGCCGGTTCGCCAAGGTGCGATCGGCCGCCTCTGGGCCAGGGTTCGGTCAAAGGAGTGGCGGGCCAAACCGAAACCGCGATGGGCTTGGGCGCTCTCTACGGTCGTGGTCATCTTCGCGCTGGCGGCAACCGCCGGCATGGTCGGGCTGGCCCCCAGCGGCCCCGTCGCACCACTTGCGGTCGTTGCCGCCGACACGCCGGCCGGCTCGACGCCGGGTCTGCCCGGGGATCGCGACGTCAAGAATGTGTTTCACGTGCCCGCACCGGCCAGCCAGGGCAGGGCCTACCGATCAAGATGCAAGTCGGTCGTCCACATCGGCGACTCGACCTCGGACGGCCTGGTCTCCTCCGACTATCTGCCGGACCCGGCAGATCGCATCGATGCGCAGTATGCCCGCATCGGTGCCGCCACGCAGAACATGCAGATCTCGGGAGCCACCTCGATCGAGGAGACGATCAACGGCGAGCCAAATGCCTACGAGGTCGCGAAAAGACTAAAGGCCGGTGGTTTCAACGGTTGCTGGGTGATCGCGCTCGGCACCAATGACACCGCCGATGTGTTCGTTGGTTCCACAGTCAGCCTGTCCGAGAGGATCGAGCGGATGATGTCGGTGATCCGGAAGGACCCCGTCCTCTGGGTCAATGCGAAGTCGCTGCTCGCGAACGGTCCCTACTCGGAGGCAAACATGAAGAGTTGGAACATGGCCCTGGCTGAAGCCTGCTCGAGCAATCCCAACATGCACATCTACGACTGGGAATCAGACGTCCAGGACCGGTGGTTCATCGACGACGGGATCCACTTCACATCGCCTGGCTACAAGGTGCGTGCCCGGGACATCGCCAACGCATTGGCCACGGCTTTCCCGAAGGACCAGCATCTCAACCCCTCCAAATGCATCGTCGGCTGAGGCTCCCTGAAGTCGCAAGCGTCCCAACTAGACGTCGCATACCGACGCCTGGCTGGGACAGTGAGCATCTTTGAGTTCCAATGCGCCAACCCCAAGCCGCGAAATCAGACCGAGCTGACGGGGCTTCGCGACGCAGGGGTGGAAGAGTCGCGCCGGTTAAACCGAAACGCCGCCTCCGCTTGGCATTTGATGCGGATCGGCATAGGGGGTTGATGCAAGTCGGCAATCGCGCTCCCGCTCTTCCTCCTCAACCAGCGTAATCTTAAAATCTTTTAAGATCTGCTAGCTTCTCTGGTCTGATGTCCCTCTCCGACCAGGATCAACAGAGCGGCCCACCGAGGCCGATCCACCAGATCAAGGCTGAATTCTTCAGGGTTCTCGGTCACCCGGCACGGGTTCGCATCCTCGAGCTGCTCCGGGACCATGAGTCGACCGTCGGCGAGCTGCAGGCCGCGCTGGAGATCGACTCCAGCGGCACCTCGCAGCATCTTGCGGCAATGCGCCGGCAGGGGTTGCTCGAATCCCGCCGTGCTGGAACCAACGTCCACTACCGGGTCAGGGATCCGCGCATCTTCAAGCTCCTGGAGGTGGCCCTGCAGATCATCAGCTCGCACTTCGCCGAAGCTCAGGACGTCCTGCTCGATAAGGAAGCCGACACGCCGGCGATGTCTCGCAAGGCCCGTGGTTAGGTCACGGGGTTGAGCGGCCTGGAGTGGCTCTGCATCCTCGGTGCGCTGCTTCTCGGCCTTGGGACGCTGGCGCCGATCATCAGGGGAACCCTGGCTGCTGCACTTTCGCTTCAGTTTGCCGGTCTCGTGATCATCGGCATTTGTGGTGCTGCTGTGTTGTTCGGCGCGCCGATGGTCGGCGACAGCTTCCAGAATGGTCTGGATCCGAGTCTGGGGATCGACGGCCTGAGCGGCTTCTTCCTCGCCACGCTCGCGCTGGTGGCTGCACCTTCGCTGGTCTTCTCGCGCGGATATCTCGTCGGCACGGAACATGCCCGTGCGTTGGTCGCACTGTCCGGAATGTTTCTGCTCTCTCTGATCGGTGTCGTGGTG
>JBBQZL010000235.1:0-3505 GCA_038207745.1 Solirubrobacterales bacterium | reverse complement strand
GCCCGTCGTAGCTTCCCTCGAGCTCTTCACCGTCGAGGAAATGCTTGACGTTTGCTGTCAGGGTCTCGCCCTCGAAATGCGTTGCCGAGCCGGCCTTGGACGTCGGAAGGTTGGCGGCGTCACCGATTGCAAACACGTTCGGGGCGACCTTGCACTGAAGCGTGTTCGGGTCAGTCGGCACGAACCCGAGCTCGTCGCCCAACCCTGGCGAGCGGGCCACAAACTCGGCACCACCATGCAGCGGAATGGCCACGAGCAGATCAAACGGGATTTCACGTTCATCCCAGCTGATCAGCCGGCCGCCTTCTCCGTCCACCTGTCCGGTCGCGAATTCCGCTTCGAGCCGGATGTCCTTCTGCTCGAGCATGCCCGCGAGGTGTTCGGCGGCGATCGGCTTCGTAAACGCGGCATCCAGCGGGGTGACAAGAGTGATCTCGACCTCCGAGCGCACCCCGCGCTCGCGCAGAAACCAGTCCGCAAGAAAACAGAACTCGAGCGGTGCAACCGGGCACTTGATCGGCAGGTCGATGAGGTTGACCACCAGCCGCCCCCGATCGAAGGTGCTGAGTGCCTCACGAAGCGCCTCCGCATCCTCGAGCGAGTAGAAGGAAAACACCTTCTCGCCCCAACCGGGCCCCTTGAGTCCCTCGGTCTCGTCGTACAGGAGCGTCGCTCCGGTCGCGATCACCAGAACGTCATAGTCGAGCGTTGATCCGTCGGACAGTCGCACGGTGTTCGTGGCCGTTTCAACCTTGTCGATCCCGCCCAGCCGGAATTCGATCCCGCTCCGAAGCTGGCCGGGGCGCGAGCGGACGATGTCCTCCGAGTCCGCGAGCCCGAAGGGAACGAAGAGCAGCCCGGGCTGATAGAGGTGGCGGTCGTCGCGATCGATGACGGTGATCTCCGCAGCATCTCCATAGAGTTTGCTGAGGCGATTCGCGGTCAGAGTGCCGCCCGTTCCGGCTCCGGCGATGACGATCCTGTGGCGCATGTCACGGATTATCGCTTAACGTGGTCGGCGCGTCATCCGCAATAGACCGCAAGTCCGTGAGGTGTCGCACGGATGGATCACCTCCCTACCGTGGCCGCTCCCCTCGATGGTCCGCGTCACTGAGGACTTCAGGAGGCTCGAGACGCCACGGCAGCTCACCGTTTGACCCGTCGACGATGCGCCGGGCGTCGGCCTGCCCCATTGCGACAAGCTCACGCATGAACTCGGCGTCGAAGAAGAGATAGCTCAGCAATTCTCCGTGAGTAGGGCTATCGCCACCGATCAGTCGGTTGAGGAAGCGCATGTCCGGAGATCGCAAGCCCCGGACACCGGCAAAGCGCTCATCGAAGACCGCGCTGGCAAGCTCGCCAATGGCGTGCGGGTGCCCGGGTGCGACAAACAGAAATGGCACCTGGCAATAGGGACGCCGGCCATGAGCAAGTCGGAACCTCCGCATCGGCTGCGAGCCGCCCTCATCCAGGAACATGTTGACCATCCCGAGTCGGCGAAGGTCATCGATCAGAGGGTCGACCAGGGTCCCCTGGAGCAGCTGAAGTGCGCCGTCGCCAAAGTCTGGTGGCTGGCAGTCGCTGTCAGCGAATCCCTCTTCCGCCGAGTCGAGCGCACTGGTTGCGATGATCACGAGGCGCTGGGCTCCGAGGTCGAGTGCGGGCTTGACCGGGGTGTTCAGGCGCGTGCCTCCGTCCACATACCAGCCGCATTCCGGTCCGTGATCCTGGACTCGGACCGGTGGGAAGAGAATCGGGATAGCCGCCGAGGCCTGGAGGTGATCCGGTGTCAGCCGGGCCGGCGCGTAGCTGACTGAGTGGCTGCGCCGCGACGGAACACCTTCCCCGGATTCGACAAACGCCACCGTCCGACCGGTCGCCGCCGCGGTCGCGACCGCGGCGACCGATTGGATCAAACCACTGGTCACATTGGCGTGGAGCGAGGGCCAGTCGATCCACCGGTCCAGGTTGCGGTGCAGCGGATCGGGGTCGAGCAGACTCGGCACACCCACCCCCGGCAGGGAGAAGATCTCGCCCGCGTAGCGCGCGAAGGTCAGCGGCGCCTGCCGGGAGACGATCCGGCGGATCACGTCGCCCTTGTTCACGCTGCTCCAGATCTCGACCCCGCGTTGGCTCGCTTCCGCGGCTGTCAGGTGGCTGCTCGCCGCCACATGCGCCGCGTTGATGGCGCCCACGCTGGTGCCGATGATGACCGATGGGCGGGCACCCTCGGCCTCGAGAGCAGGCTGCAGGACCGAGAGTACCCCGGCTTCGTAGGCACCGCGTGCGCCGCCGCCGGCCAGGACCAGTCCGACACGCGAATCACCGTCGTTGTGACCGTTCGCGCCCTCGTCCTGACTCCCGCGTCGACTGTTCTTCTCCTCACGCGCGGACATTCCGCGTGGACTGTTCTTTTCCTCACGCGCGGACATGGTTCCCGGCTCAGCCGGCCGATCGCGTCTCGGTGGCGATGCCGTCGAGCAGCGTGTCCGCCACGCGCTCAGCGGCATGCTCCTTCGTCAGCCGCCCCGCGTCGAGCTCTCGCAAAGCGAGCACCAGAAGGCTCGCTGTCGTCTGCAGAATCCATTCCGGAGGCAGATCGTCACGCAGGGCGCCCTCGCTCTGTCCACGCAGGATCAGCGCGACAAGCTGGCCCGCGAGCGCCGGCTGGTTTTGCAGTACGCCCGGGTCGAGCGCCGGTTCCCGGGAAAGGAGCCGGTAGCCCTCTCCGACGCTCACCAGCGCCCGGATCGCGCGTCGCAGAGCCCGGACCGGGTTGCCCTCATCGAGGTCGGCGGCCGCAAGAGCCCGGGCGCCGGCTTCGACGGCACGCAGCTGGATCGCGCGGACGACGTCGTCCCGGCTGGCGAAGTGCCGGTAGAGAGTCGCGCGGCCGAGGCCACAGGCGGCGGCGATCTCGCTCATGCTCGCGCCAGGATGCTCGGCGAGCACATGCAACGCCGCGTCGGCGATCGCCTTCTCGTTGCGGATCGCATCGGATCGGCGTGCTCTGGACGGGTTCTTTCGCTCTTCCGGTATGTCAGTCGTAGCTTCGGCGGTCATTTTGCCTGACCTCGGTTTGATTGCGAATCGCTTGTACCCGGAGTAAACCATAGACGAGGTGTCTCAGCTTCCGTTCCGGACTCGAAGTCCAACCGCAGCACACGCCGCCTGGACCGAACTTTGGAGAATCTCCCAGGGGGCAGCCGCAAGACAGCATCCGGGAAGGGCGGGGTGGCGACGCGGCGCCGAGGTTGACAAGGCGGGTCGGTTCGCATACTCTTAACCAACTAAGACAGTTTGTCTCATCTTATGAGGAGATCACCAATGTTCAACCGCAGCGCTCAATTCGTCATCCGGCACCGCCTTTTCGTCATCGCAGCCTGGTTGCTTGCGGCACTGCTGATCGTGCCCTTTTCCCCCAAGCTCGGAGACGTCACCAACTCCAATGAGGCGAGCTTCCTGCCCAGTTCATATGAATCTGCGCGGGCCGACCGACTCGCGG
>JBBQZL010000234.1:0-3508 GCA_038207745.1 Solirubrobacterales bacterium | reverse complement strand
GGCGGAGTCGTCCGTGCGGGCCAGGGGCTTCTCACCGCTGGCCAGGTGATGTCGTTCGACACGGTCACCGGCAAGTGGACCAAGTACACCGACGTGGCCTCGACCAACGAGGTTCAGCTGATCGACTTCACGGCTACCGTCTCTGGCGGCACGTTCACGCTGAGCTTCGGTGGGTACACCACGCCCCCGCTGGCCTGGAACATCTCGAACGTGCTTCTCAAGGCAGCGCTCGAGGCACTCACCCCGCTGGAGGGCATCGAGCCCAACGGTCTGGTGACGATCACCGGCGGCCCCGCTCCGGCGGACACCACGGTCACCTTCGGTGGCGGCCTCGCGGCTGAGGACGTCCCGGTCATGACCGTCGACGGCGCACTCCTCACTGGTGGCGGCTCCGTCGTCATCTCCACGACCACCCCCGGCGTCCAGGGCGGCCCGGTCGCAGCGGGCATCCTCGCCCGAGGCGTCGACACCGGCACGGACAACCAGGCGGACACCGACGTTCACGTCGACATCTACCGCACCGGCATCTTCAAGACGGCGGCTCTGGTGAGCCTCGACGCGAACGCCATCGCGGACCTGGGTGCCAAGCAGGACACGGTGTACGGCTTCACCCGCATCCCGTAGTACCCCGTTCAACCCCCGACTGATAAGTAAAGGAGTCCCGCTGAATGCCTGAGATCTCACTTCTGAGGCCGACAGTGCTGAACGGGGTCATCGAGACGCTGACCGCGCCGCAGGAGCTGCGGGGGATCAACATCCTCCCCACCGAGCCGCACCCGTTCCCCACCGTCGAGTACGACACGATCCGTGGCTCGCGCCTTCTCGCGACGCCGAACGTCCCCAACGCTGAGGCGCACATCGCACCGAAGCTCGGGGTCGGCCACCTGACCGCTGGCTACCTGTACGTGAGGGAGAAGAAGGTCTTCGATCCCACGACCATGTACTGGCTACGTCGGGAAGGCACCCTCGCCACCAAGCGAGCGGAGGCCGCTGTCACTCGTGAGGTCACCGACCTCTCGGACCGCGTCAACCGTTTCCAGGAGTACTGCATCTGGCGCGGTATGTTCACGGGTCGCCTGATCATCAACGAGGCTGACGTCAAGGTGGACGTCGACTTCGGCATCGCCGCTTCCCACAAGCCGGTGCTGCTCACGACCGACAAGTGGGACAACACCCAGGGCACCGACCCCCTCACGGGTCGCGCCTACTACTCGGCTGCGATTCGCGACCAGGTCAGCGCCTGGAAGCGCCTCGTCTCCCGCGATGGCATGGTGAACCTCAACCAGGCCTGGATGAACGCTTACACCGCTGACATCATGATGCGGAACAGCGTTTTCCAGGGCAACATGATCTCGGACCGTCAGAAGGACGCGTTCCTCAACACGAACGTGATCCCCGGACTCTGGGGCCTGGACTGGAACATCTACGACCTGGCCTACGAGGCAGGCGGGCAGGTCATTCCGTTCATTCCGGACGGAGTGGTCATCTTCTTCGCCTCTGAGGGACGTCCCTTCGAGATGCTGGAAGGCCCTTCGGCGGACTTCGGCGCACCTGCCGACTCCACCGGCCGCTTCACGAAGACCTGGCAGGAGGAAGACCCCTCCGCTCGCCAGGCCCTGATCGAGATGAACTTCTTCCCGGCGCTGTACAAGCCGGACCAGATCATCTACGCTCGGGTGTTCTAGCACAAGCAGACGCTGGCGCTCCCCCCTCTCGGCTAACCCCGGGAGGGGGACGCTTTTCTCGCATCTTTCTGAAAGGCCATTTTCGTCAAGTGTCTACTGTGTCGCCTCTATTCAGTCGTTCGATGGACGACTCTCCTATCCCCGACGTAGACCTCACCCCGGTGACGGTCCACGGGGATATCCTCATGAAGCGGGACGACCAGTTCGTCCTCCATGGGGTCAACGGCTCGAAGGTGATGCAGGCTCTCGCGATCCTCGACTCCACTCAGCGGGGTGGCATTGTCGGGTATGGAGGGAGGCGATCCAACACTGCAGCCGCTATGGCAGCCGCCGCTCGTGAACGAGGTGCGGCCTGTCACTTTTGGGCACCGTCCGGCGCGATGACGCCTGAGCTTCAAAAGGCGATCGACCTCGGTGCCACCGTCAACCAGGTGAAGCCTGGGTATCTCTCGAACTGTCGAGCGCAGGCGGCCAAGTACGCGGACTTCCACGGGCTCCCGTGCGGCCTCGTGTACGACTCCGCTATTGACGCTGTCGCCGCGCAGGTCCGCTCGCTTCTCGATACGCCCCCTACGCGTATCGTGGTGGCCTCCGGTGGGTATGTCCTCCTCTCCGGCATCGTTCTCGGCCTGCGGGCCTACGAACTGCCTATCCCGGTCCTCTCGGTTAGCGTCGGCGGGAGTCACCCGCCCATGGCGCATTACCTCGGTAAGCGAGTCAACGATCCACTTGTGGAGCACGTTTCGCCTGATCTCCCGTATGAGGAAGCAGCCCAAGAGACGCAGTACGATGGCGTCCGCCTCGACCCGTTCTACGAGGCCAAGTGCATCCCCTTCCTCGAGCCTGGAGATCTACTGTGGAATTCAGGAATCAGAACGTGGTCGCCCGAATGACCTCCTCTGAGGACATGCGCGAGCACATCGACCTGCGCTCTGTCAAGCTCATGCTCTGCGCCTGCACCCATCTCGGTGGGTGGGATACGTGGGACGACTACATCGACCTGATGACCCGGGTGATCGTTCGCAACCGGACGCTCATCAAGGAGGATGGCTACCTGGTCGTGTTCCAGACCGACGCCATGATCGAAGGTCGGATCATGCCTCGTGGTTTCCTCCTCCTCGACTTTCTGCGTTCGCGCGGATTCCAGCTTCTCGACTACAAGACTTGGAAGCGGATGAACGCCAACCTTCGTCAGCCGCCCAACACTCACGTGTTCGTGATGTCTGACGACGCCTCCGAAACCAAGCGGCCCAACCCGTCGAACAAGCCCTACTTCCAGGGCGTCTGGGACTACCCGGCGACGGCGCAGGGCAAGCTCAACTCTTGGCCCGATTCGCTCATCCGGATGATGATCGAGACGTTCACCGATGAGGGCGACCTCGTGGTGGATCCGTTCGCGGGCTCGTGCCGTATCCTCCCCGTGGCGGCTCAGCTTGGCCGTCGTGCTGAGGCGTACGAGATCGACATGGACCTGGTGGACATGATCGAGAAGAACGTGTCCATCAACAACCCGCTGCCGCGTGACCTGACCGGCCAGCTGATCTAAAGGAGTGATCAACAAGTGCCAGACCTGAACGATAAGGAGCTACTGCCGGTTTCGTTCATCAAGGGCGGGCTCACGCACGGCGGCCAGGTGCACCTCGAAGGTACGTGGGCATACCTGCCGAAGGACGTGGCGAACCTTTCTGACGACCAGCAGATCGACATGCTCGGTGACGTGTACTTCCGTCCCGGGCTCCGTCGCGGTTTCCTCCCCGCCTCTGAGTCCTACCTCGCGGGTGAGTTCTCCCGCCGAGTGGCAAGCGACATGGAAGCCACGCAGA
>JBBQZL010000233.1:0-3523 GCA_038207745.1 Solirubrobacterales bacterium | reverse complement strand
GTTCGGGGCCGGCCCGGCGAGAGACGAGGCAGAGGTCGTGGGATCCGATGGGTAGGCGGATCGCGCGGCCGATCTCCGAGGCGCTGCGTGTTGTCCGGGAGCGAGCCGCCCCGAAGACCCCCCTTGCCGCGGTGCAGTCCGCGTGGCGTGAGGCGGTCGGAGACGCGATCGCCGATGTCTCCGAACCAGTCTCGGAGAAGGACGGTGTGGTCCTTGTCAGGTGCTCCGGTTCCGTCTGGGCGCAGGAGCTGGATCTGATCCAGCGGCAGATCGTCGGCAGGCTGAATGAGACGATCGGAGAGGATCTCGAGCTCAGCCTGCGCTTCGTGGCGAGCTGATCGGAAGCGAAGTTTCCGGTTCGTCACGAAGAGGATCCAGATTGGCAGGGAATTCCTCCATATCGGCCCGTTCTTCGGGGGGTGTCCCTTGTATCCTTATGTCAACTGCAACGTCGATCCCATCTCGTCTGCAACCCGTCGGGCCAGACGCCGCAGTTGGGGTTTTCCGTGGAGCATTGAAAGGACGCATTGGCTGAGAGCGAGGCACGCCCGGACGCCCAGGGCAACGACTCCTATGGCGCAAAGGACATCACCGTCCTGGAGGGCCTGGAGGCTGTAAGAAAGCGACCCGGAATGTACATCGGGTCGACAGGACATCGAGGACTTCACCACCTTGTCTACGAGGTCGTCGACAACTCGGTGGATGAGGCACTGGCCGGTCATTGCGACGCGGTTTCAGTGACTCTCCATCCGGACAATCGCTGCACGGTGGTCGACAACGGCCGCGGCATTCCGGTCGGACACATGGCGAAGGAGAACAAGTCCGCCGCCGAGGTGGTTCTGACCACCCTTCATGCAGGCGGCAAGTTCGGCGATGGCGGCGGCTACAAGGTCTCCGGCGGGCTTCACGGCGTCGGTGTCTCCGTGGTCAACGCGCTCTCCGAGTTCCTCACCCTGATGATCAGGCGCGAGGGATTCGTCTGGACGCAGGAGTACCAGCGCGGCGCACCCCAGGGTCCGCTGACCAAGGGCGAGCCGACCGACGAGCACGGAACGGCGATCACCTTCCTCCCCGACCTCGAGATCTTCGAGGACGTCGAGTTCGAGTTCCAGACCCTGGTCGAGCGCCTCCGCGAAACCGCTTTCTTGACCCGCGGGCTCAAGATTCAACTCGTCGATGAGCGCGGCCTCACGAACGAGATCAACTTCCAGTACGAGGGCGGTATTCAGGACTTCGTCCGCTACCTGAACGAAAATCGCGAGGCGCTGCACGAGAAGGTCGTCTACTTCGAGGGCATGGCGACCGATGGCGACGCACAGGTCGAGCTGGCGATGCAGTGGAACGCCTCCTACCAGGAGTCGATCTTCAGCTTCGCCAACAACATCAACACGCATGAGGGAGGCACCCACCTCTCCGGCTTTCGCGCCGCGCTGACGAGAACGATCAACTCCTATGCGCGCAGCAAGGGCCTGCTCAAGGAGAAGGACTCCAATCTCGCCGGCGAGGACGTCCGGGAGGGTCTGACCGCGGTGATCTCGGTCAAGCTCCACGATCCGCAGTTCGAGGGTCAGACCAAGACCAAGCTGGGTAACCCGCCGATCAAGGGCCTGGTCGAGGAGGTCGTCAATCGCAAGCTGGCCGAGTTCCTCGAGGAGAACCCCGGCGAGGCGCGCCGGATCATCATGAAGTCGGTCGATGCCTCGAGGGCCCGCGAGGCTGCCCGCAAGGCCCGCGACCTGACCCGCCGCAAGTCGGCGCTTGAAAACTCGACCCTCCCGGGCAAGCTCGCCGACTGCACCGTCAAGGACCCGCGTGACGCCGAGATCTTCGTGGTCGAGGGTGACTCGGCCGGTGGCTCGGCCAAGCAGGCCCGCGATCGCTCGACCCAGGCGGTACTGCCGCTGCGGGGAAAGATCATCAACGTCGAGAAGAGCCGGATCGACAAGGTGCTCGCGAACACCGAGATACAGGCGCTGATCACGGCGATCGGGACCGGCATCCACGATGAGTTCAACATCGAGGACGCGAGGTACCACAAGATCGTCATGGCAACCGACGCCGATGTCGACGGCGCCCACATCCGGACGCTTGTTCTCACCTTCCTCTACCGGCAGATGCAGCCGTTGATCGACGCCGGGTTCATCTACATCGCCAAGCCGCCCCTCTACAAGGTCAAGCAGGGCAATCAGGAGACCTATCTCGAGCGCGAGTCCGAACTCGAGGAACTGCTGCTCCGCAACAAGCTCGAGTCGATCACGGTCACCGATGCAACCGGGGAGTCGAAGAACCTGACCCTCGCCAGGTGGCAGTCATACACGCGCCGCTCAAAGGAGTACGCGGGATGGGCCGGTTCTCTTCAGGCGGAATTCGGAGCCCACGTGATCCGCTTCCTCGAGGAGTCTTCGCTGCTCGACAACGGAGCGATCACGATTCGGGAGGCAAGGCAACTGGTCGCCGACGGAAGTCCGGTTACGAGCCTGCTCGAGACAGAGGTTGTCGATATGGGTGACGACGGCCTCCGGGTCAAGGGCACTCACGCGAATGGCCTTGCCCGAACGCATCTGCTGCCGACGGAGCTCTTCGAGGGCAACGACTACCGGCGCTTCGCCGAGGTCCACGCGAACCTTCTCAAGCTCGTCGGCCGGCCGGCCTTCACGGTCGGTCTGAGTGGTCGTGAGGAGGCGGCGTCCTCCTTCGTCGATCTGCACAGGGCGGTCCTCGATCTCGCCAAGCACGGCGTTCAGCTGACCCGCTACAAGGGCCTGGGCGAGATGAATGCCGATCAGCTTCGCGAGACGACGATGGATCCGGCCTCGCGGACACTTCAGCGTGTGACGCTGGATGACGCTTCGGCCGCGGACCAGATCTTCTCGATGCTGATGGGAGACCACGTTGAGCCACGCAGGAAGTTCATCGAAACATACGCAAAGGATGTTAGGAACCTTGATGTCTGATCAGACCGTCAACAACGCGGCATGCGTCGCCGGATCATCGGCCTGCGGGAGCTGTAGCTGATGGCGCTCCAACCTCTGGTCAGCCGGGTCGAGGAGCGCGAGCTCGAGAAGGAGATGCGCTCGTCGTACATCGATTACGCGATGAGCGTGATCGTCGGGCGAGCCCTTCCGGATGTTCGCGACGGTCTGAAACCGGTTCATCGCCGCGTCCTATACGCGATGCACGACCTCGGCCTGCAACCGAACCGCGCCTATCGCAAGTGCGCCTTCATCGTCGGCGAGGTGATGGGCAAGTACCACCCGCACGGCGATCAATCGATCTACGACACGCTGGTCCGGATGGCGCAGCCGTTCTCGCTGCGCTACACGCTGGTCGACGGTCAGGGCAACTTCGGCTCGATCGACGACGATCCGGCCGCCGCGATGCGCTACACCGAAGCCCGTCTCGGTCGTCTGGCGACCGAGATGCTCCGCGATATTGATGCGGATACGGTCGACTTCGGTTCGAATTACGACGAGTCGCAGCGCGAACCGCTGATCCTCCCGTCCCGTTTCCCCAACCTGCTGGT
>JBBQZL010000232.1:0-3540 GCA_038207745.1 Solirubrobacterales bacterium | reverse complement strand
CGATGTCCTCGCCTTCATCTCCAACTCCCCCGTCGGCCCCGACATCGAGGTCGAGTTGTTCATGCTCAGGGAAGCCGATCTGGGCGACATCCCTGATATTGTCGGTTCAGGAGGGCATTAGCCCCGGGGTCTGGTTCGCTCGACGGACCTGGCAGCGCCGCCTGACTTCCGTATCGCATTCGAGCGATCCGAGGAGTCGATTTGCATACCGCCGCCGAAGTCCCGCCCCGATCCGTAGCGCCCCACGACGTTCCGAAGCCTCTGTTCGAGGTCAGTGCCGCCCAGGAAGGCGACACCTTCGTAATCCGCATCGAGGGCGAACTCGACCTCGCTCAGCGTCCCCTTCTCGAGCAAGCGCTGGCGGAGTCCGATGCAAGCGAAAGCCGCTGGGTCCTGCTCGACCTGGATCAGCTCACCTTCATCGACGCGGCGGGGCTCCATGCCCTCCTCGCAGCCTCCCGGCGCTCGGCCGCCAACGGCAACCGGCTGCACCTGACCCGCGGCAGCGGAGAGGTGGCGGAGATGTTCCGCCTGACGGCGCTCAACCTGACACTGCCCTTCGGTGAACGTGGATAGCAACGAACCCGAGCTCAAACGGATGACTTGAGCACGAATCTCGATCTCCAGGTCGGGTGCAGGACGCGGGGCCCGGCGGTCCATCCAACGGCGTTTGGGCTCTGACGAGCAGGGTGCCCGACTGGCGGAAATCCAGGCTTGCCGGCGCGCAAAGCCTGATCAGCTGAGGCTGGGCACAAAGTCGGCGTGCACTCGCGCCTCACACCACCGGCGCCCCCACGGCACGACCTGCGAATGGGCCGAACCCTGCCCGCGAGGGTCGCGATTCGGGTGAAATCGTCGTCACGAATCCAGCCGACGTGCGAGGCACGGATGACCTGGCGTTACCCCCGCATATACGGTCTGTGCCATGCCTTCAAGTCACGGGCCCCTCCGAATTTCAAGCGAGAGAATCGTCGCGATCGGCGATGCGATCCGGGCGACGTTCGGATTTCCGGCGGCTCTGGCGATGATTGCCGGGCTGATCCTCGGGCTCGGCCTGCCCGGGGTGGACGAATGGCTCGATATCACCGTGCCGCTGTTTGTTTTCTCCACCCAGGATGCGGCTCGCAGCATGTTGGAGACCGTTGCAACCGCGACCGTGGCCGTGGCGGGCATCTCGGTCTCGGTCACGATCGTGGCTTTCACGCTTTCGGCCAACCAACTCAGCCCTCGGGTTCTGCGCAGCTTCCGCCGAGACCTGATCAGCCAACTCACCCTCGCCGCTTTCCTGGGAACTTTCATCTATTGCCTCGGCGTCCTGGTGAGGCTTGGATCTCTCGGGCCTGGCCGAGTCCCCACCCTCTCGATAGCCGTGGCGGTTTTCCTTGCTCTGATCGCCTTCGCCCTGTTTGCAGCCTTCATCGGGCACATCGCCAACATGCTGCAACCCTCCTCGATCATCGCCTCGATCGCCGGGGATGCGCGCGTCGTCTTCGAGCACCCCTACCCGGCCGGAGTCGGGATGGAGCCTGACGATGACGCGGCAGCTCGAGCCGAGACGGAGAAGATGAAGAAGATCGCGGAGCCGATTGCGATCTGCAGCAAGGACGAGGGCTTCCTCATCGTTGTGCATGGAGGGGCGATTGTTGATCTTGCCGAAAAGCTCGATCTGCTCGTCCACCAATCCGTTGCCGTCGGTTCGTACGTCCTTCCCGGACAGACCCTGGCCGAGGTGTGGAATCTAGGTTCTGCGCCGGAGAGCGCAGCCGAGGAGCAGCTGGCGCCGTATTTCGTGTTGGGGAGCCAACGGACTCTTCCGCAGGACCCTGCCTTTCCCGTTCGCCAGCTCGCCGACGTTGCACTCAAGGGTCTCTCGCCCGGGATCAATGACCCAACTACGGCATGTAATGCCGTCGAGGCCATGAGCGCTGGACTCGTGCGCTTCGCCCGCACCCGTCCGCCTGGCCGTATCCGACTGGACGAGGGTGGACGGCCCCGTCTCGTCGCAGAGATTGCCGAATTTGACCAACTCGTGGCACTCGGTTTTGAGCAGGTTTGCCTGTATGCGAGGTCCGATCCTGTTGTGCTCGCCAAGTTGCGTGACCTGCTGTGTTCCCTTCGGGGTGTCGCCGCGAAGGAGCGGCTCGCGCATTTGGAGGTTGACCGGCTCCTGGATTCGGTCGGCGGACAGTCCTGAGCAGAACTGAGCGGCGGCTCGCGGCTGAGTTGGCAGATGAGATGGTCAAGCGCGGAGCGCAGGTTTTGGAGACAGTCGCCGAGCATGACGCCGAACCGGCGCCGCAAGCGCCCCCACGGCACGACCTGCGAATGGGCCGACCCCCGCGCGCGGGGGTCGCGATTCGGGTGAAATCATCGTCCCGAATCCAGCCGACGTAAGAGGCAAGTCTTGAACACGAAGGCGCTCGAGGGGCAACCGCCAGTCTTCTCGAACCTTCTAGTCACCCTTCGGAGATTGAAGCTGGGACTCAATTCGATCCAGACGGCCATGGAGCTGCCGTAGCTCGGCCATGACGTCCTGCTCGAAGGTCCGCAACCGGGCCGCCTCCGATTCCTCGTCCTCGCGGACGAACAAGGACGCGATGGCGGCAGTCGTCAGGGCCAGCAGGACGAACCCGAAGATCATGACGGCACCAGCCAGCATTTTCCCGAGCAGCGAGTGAGGCGCCCCGTTAGCGAACCCCACCGTGGTCATCAGCGACAGTGCCCACCAGACCCCTTCCCAGTAGGACTCAACGGTGTCTGTCTCAACAGCCGCAAATCCGCCGCCAGCCAGCAGGACCACGAGCGCCGCGGTTGGGATCAGGTAACGCAGGCTTCGCCGAGCCGCAAACAGCGAACGCACCGCGCTCACGGACCCAGGGGGCCAAGGGTCAGTTGACGGACGGATTTTTCAGTCCGAGTCACCAGCGAACTCTCGCATAGACGGCTCGGCGCCTGCCCCACCACCGCGGCGGCTCCCGGCTGCTATTCGACCGCGAGGAGCTGCTCGAGTACGTCCGCAGCGGCGGAGCGCTGCAACCTCGAGGATCTTGTCGCGCCAGGCGTAGTTAGAGTGTCTCGGCGATCTCGTGCTCCCTGCAGACGTCGCGAAACCGAGCGATCTCCTCGCACCCTGCGAGGACGATCTCCAGCTTGGGACGCCGTGAATTTGCGCTACTTGCGTTGCTCTGCCAACTCGACCGCCTTGGTGGTCGAGCGGCCATCCTGCGAGTCGCCTCGGATCAGCTCAGGTGGGTGTCAACGCCGGGGTGGAGTCCAGGCCTGGCTGTATGCCACCCTGCGGTCAACGACTGAACGGATAGGGAAGAAGAAGCTGGCTCAGAAGCAACTCGCCAAAGCGTCCGGGATCCCGCAGAGCGGGATCAGCCGAATGGCGTAGGTGGGGTTCGCTCGCCGGTCTCTGGGGGCGAGCGCCGATAGCGTCGCTAGGCGTGCAGGTGGGCTCAATCGCCCCCGACGCCGCGTAAGGCCGGCGCCATGAACGTGCCTTCCCAGCGCCTACCGGTTGGCCTACCCAAAGCC
>JBBQZL010000231.1:0-3545 GCA_038207745.1 Solirubrobacterales bacterium | reverse complement strand
AACCCGTGTTCGCCTCTTCATTGCGTTCGCGTTCACCGTGATGGCGGACCCGGTCTCCTCAGTCACCTATGCGCTCGAGGCGGCGCTGCGCGGATTGGACGGTGATCTCTCGGGTCTCTTCATGACGATGGCGCTCGTGATCGGGATCATCGCCCTGATCTCGGCCAGCTATCACCAGATCATCGGGCGCTTTCCAAGCGGCGGTGGAGGCGTGAGGGTGATGGGCAGTGCATTCGGCGAGGGCTGGTCCTTTCTCCCCCTCGGTGCCTTGCTGGTGGATTTCACGCTCACCGTGGCGATCAGTTCCGCTGCGGGCGCTTCGGCGCTGATCGCCTACATGCCGGGCCTGGCCGGCTGGCGGCTCCCCCTCGCCCTGGGACTCACGGCCCTGGTCGCTGCCGCGATCTCATTCGGGCACCGCGGCCGCGTGTTCTTTGCAGCCGCGACCCTGACTTTCATTGGTCTCACCTTCGCGGTCGTCATAGAGGGGTTTCTGGCTGCGCCGGTGTCAGCGGTCCCCTCGCCAGACGGTGCCGGCGGGCCTCTGGTCCCGGGGGCGGCCATTCTCCCCGCGCTTCTGTCCGTTCCGCTGGGGATGGCGCTGGCGACAGGCGTCGAGGCTCCCTCCGACGCGATTGCCCAGCTCCCTCAGCTCCACGACAGGGGACGTCGCATATTCGGTCGCCTGACGATCTGGCTGATGGTCGCGATCGTGGGCTTCTTCACTCTCACGATCGCGGCGCTCGCCATCCACCTCGGAGTCGGGCTGCCTCCGTCAAATTCAACCTTGCTCGCCGAGGTCGGACGCAGCGCCACGGGCGGGGGCGCCATGTTCGCCGCTTTCCAGTGGGCGAGCGCCCTGCTGCTGCTCGCCGCGGCTGCGTCTTCATATCTCGCGGCCTCCGGGCTGTTGAAGGCGCTCGCTCTGCACGGCGGGGACGGCAGGGGGCTGTTGCCGCGGCGATTTGCAGATGTCAACCGTTTCCTGGTCCCGCAATGGGGGGTGGCGGCCGTGCTCGGGGCTTCCGCCGGCCTGATCCTGCTGGCCGGCGGACGCGACCAGGAGATCGTCCATTTCTATGCCGTGGCGGTGTTCGCCGCCTTCCTCGGCGCCCTGATCGGATGCGCCCGGTTGTCTCATCGGGATCGAAGGTGGTGGTCCCTTGCCGTGAACCTGCAGGGCATCGCCGCCGTCCTCTTCGTGCTTGCGATGAATCTGCGACGCGTGGATGCGGTGGTGGCCCTCCTGGCCGCCGGGGCGATCGCGATCTACCTCTGGCGGGTCTGGATCGATCGGGGTCGGCCACGGGGCATATCCGACATCGGCAAGTCCTGATCTCGCCTGGCACGGAGCAGACGAATCTTGCTACTTCGATTCGCCGTCCGGCTTCGAAGGCGCAGCTCCAGCCGGAGGGTTCTCCCGCGACCAGGAGGCGATCTCCGCGGAGCCGGCAATGACCTCGCCCTCGTCGAGGACGATGATCGGCACCAGTTCCTGTCCGCTGAGGCGCTTGATCTCGGCGCGGTCACGGGCCCGCGCCGGCCACGTCCACGGCATCAGGCGATAACCGCCGACCGTCTTCAACTCGTACTTGTGCCCGGCTTCGTCGAGCGCCTTTGCCGCACGGCCACAGGGATGAGTTATGGGCCCTGGCAGGGAACCGCCGTGCTTCTTCTGTCCGCAGGTGTAGAGAACCATCGACCCAGACTACCCTGAGGGGCCGTCATGGCCTGGTGCCGGCGTTGGTGCGCTAGGTCGTCACCGCCACCGGCTCGACCTGCTCCGTGACGGTCGTGACCGGGTAGCCGAGCTGCTCGATCCGGTGGGGGAGGTCGAGATGCAGCCATTGGGAGACATGGCCGGGATGCGCAGAGAGGATCACCTCCTGGTGGTCTCCCCTGTCGAGCTCGGCAACGATGTCGTCATAGGCGTTTGGACTGATGGCGACGCGGCTGTCGATCGGGCCTCCGGCCGCCTCTGTAAGCAGCGGCAGGGCGGCGGTCAGCATCTGATCACCCTGGCGGGTGTCACGGCTGATGCGGTCGAATACCAGATGGTCGTCGGGGTTGGGTACGAGGAGGAGAAATTCCGCCGACCCGGCCTTGGCGCGCTCGCGTATCGCCGCGATCAGGGCGGGACTTGCCGCAGTCCTGTCTGCCACCACAAGCACGCTGGCGTGGCTTGTGACACCCGCGTCAGGTTCCATCCCCTGCTCGATGCGGTCCTTGCGCGTCAGGGTGAGAAAGATGACCGTCGCCAGGATTGCCGAGAGGAAGAGCACGCTGGTGCCTGTGGTTCCAAAGCCCAGTCCGCCGGCCTGTTTGGGCTGCGAGAAGCCGTCGCCGAGCGACGCCCCGAGCGGCCTTGTGAGGATGTAGGCGATCCAGAAGGAGAGGATCGCGTTGAGCCTGAAGACGCGATGGGCGAGGAAGACGAGCGCGATGACACCGCCAAAGAGCAGGGCGGAGTTCCAGTAGCCGACGTTCAGCCGCTCGGCTACGAGGTCGCCTGCCGCCGTCCCCAGGGCGAACGTGAAGAGAACCGCCAGCCAGTACCAGGCCTCGCGTTTGGTCGTCACAATCGTGTGGATCGAGAGCGTCCTCTCGCTCGCGTACCAGGCTGAGAATGTGATCAGGAGCGCAATTCCGAAGATCGTGGTGCTGGTCGGCAGGCTGACGCCATAGTTCTCGACCATGTTGTCGGTGATCAGAGTGCCGACGATGCTGATCAGGACCACGGCGAGCCAGTAGACACCGGGTACGTAGCGCTTCAGCCGGAATTGGAAGAACAGCCCGACCAGGAGCAGTGTGCCCATGACCAGCGTCGTGTTGGTCAGGCCGAAGCCAAGGGTGTCGTTGAGGTTGTCTGCAGCCGTCTCGCCGACCGTCGTACAGAGGATCTTGATGATCCAGAAGAAGATCGTGACCTCTGGGACCTTGTTGAGCATCTGCCTTCCGAGCGACGGGACCTGCCGCGGATCGGATGAGTGAGCTCGAAGTTTCGTTGCGATTGCTGTCATCTGCTGAGCTTGCATGTGATTACCTGAACGATTCCTGATCGCCTCGGGATCGATCTGATCCAGCATCGCCGTGCAGCGCCGCAGGGGAGCGGGCGGTTCTCGGTTCTATGCGCTCGTGCCCGGGGCTGCAAGAAGGGAGATCCGGACCTCCGCTCCGGTATTCCCTGTGCGCATGGCGATCCCGACATCGCCACCGATTGCCCGCGCAAGTCGGCGAGACAGTGCCAGCCCCAGCCCGGTACCCGTCGGGGCCGCAGGATTACGCCTCGCGCCACCACGCCGGCCGGGCTCGAACATCGCCTCCCCTTCGAGCGGGTCGATGCCCGGCCCGTCGTCGAATATCGACACCACCGGGCCGCCCGCCGAGCTTGCCTCGATCCTGACCTTTGAATGCGCGTATACGCAAGCGTTCTCGAGGATCGGCGCGATTACCCTCTGGACGGTCTCGAGGTTACCCTCGACCGTCGCGGTCGACGAGCCGGGAGCCGACTCGATCGTCACCCCGTAGGTCTCGGCACTGATGGC
>JBBQZL010000230.1:0-3589 GCA_038207745.1 Solirubrobacterales bacterium | reverse complement strand
ATTGCGCAAGATTCCCCACTGCTGCCTCCCGTAGGAGTCTGGGCCGTGTCTCAGTCCCAGTGTGGCTGATCGTCCTCTCAGACCAGCTACCCATCGTTGCCTTGGTAGGCCATTACCCCACCAACAAGCTAATGGGCCGCGAGCCCCTCCCGATACGGAAGCCGAAGCTACCTTTAATACACACACTGATGTGTGTGCACCACATCCGGTATTAGCCCGAGTTTCCTCGGGTTGTCCCAGTTATCGGGGCAGGTTACTCACGTGTTACTCACCCGTTCGCGGCTTTGCCCCAGAGCAAGCTCTGGTTCGTCGCTCCACTTGCATGTGTTAAGCACGCCGCCAGCGTTCGTCCTGAGCCAGGATCAAACTCTCCATGAAAAGTACTGCGAGGTATCAAAGTCGTATCCGAAGACACGACAACCGCCCCCGAAGGAGCGGCTCCTCTGACTTTGTATTTGAAGAGCTGTCATGCCTGGCTGGCCGTCGCATACACATAGTCGACGACCGGCATGACGGTAATTCAATCAAACCAATCCATAACGCTGACGCAATGGATTGTTCGGGCTCAATTCACAATCGCGGGACAAAATCCCGCGACTCAATACAGACATCTCTGTCTTTATCATTGTGCACGCTGCTCAGTTTTCAAAGACCGCTACGCCCAGAACCGGCGGGTGTCGCCGATTCTCGCGTGGAGCAGGCGACCTTGCCTGCCCCCGAAGGGACGGGGGACTATAGCGAAACCCGGGACTTGAATCAAGCCGGTTGGCTGAAGATCCCGCGAATCCGCCTGTGCCGCCGTTTACCAACTTGGATCACCTTATCGTCCAGCTCGATTGCAGGGAGTTCGAGGCGGTCCGGAGGCACGATTTCGCCTTCGATCCGCACTCCTCCCTGGGTCAGCAGGCGCCGCGCCTCGCTTCGGCTGATCCCGAATGCGGCGGCTATCAGAGCCGGCAGATGCACCTCGCCGTCGAGCTCCGCTTCGTAGACCTCGATCTCCTCGGGCATCTCATGCCGGACGAAGAGCCGATCGAAATGCTCCTCGGCCGAAACCGCGGCAGTCTGATCGTGAAAGCGGGCGACGATCCTGTGGGCAAGGAGGCGCTTGGCCATGTTCGGTGGCAGGTCCACCGGGGGCTCCTCCCCGATCAGCAGCCGGAAGTACTCGGGCATGTTGGCGTCGGGAACGCTCATCACCTTGCCGAACATCTCCTCGGCCGGATCAGTCACCCCTATGTAGTTGCCCAGCGACTTGCTCATCCGCTGGACGCCATCGATCCCGGGGAGGATCGGCATGGTCATGATCGATTGGGGCCTGACACCGTAGGCGGACTGGATGTCTCGGCCGTAGAGCAGGTTGAATTTCTGATCGGTGCCGCCCAGCTCGATGTCGGATCTGATCGCCACCGAGTCATAGCCCTGCATGAGGGGGTAGAGCAGCTCGAGCGCCGAGATCGGGGCCTGGGCCGCCATCCGCTTCGCGAAATCGTCGCGCTCCAGCAGCCGCGCGACCGTCGTCGTTGCCAGGAGGCCGAAGAGTTCCTCGGTCTCCATCCTCAGCCATTCGCCGTTGAATCGAACCTCGGTCCGCTCACGGTCGAGGACCTTAAACGCCTGCTCCTGAAAGGTCTTCGCGTTTGCGTCGATCTGCCCGGCGGTGAGAATCGGCCTCTGACTCGACCTTCCGCTCGGGTCCCCGATCCTGGCCGTGAAGTCCCCGATGATCAGAACCACGGTGTGACCGGCGTCCTGGAACTGGCGAAGCTTGGTCAGGACGACCGTGTGCCCGAGATGGATATCCGGGGCGGTCGGGTCGATACCGAGCTTGACGCGAAGCGGGCGCCCCTCGGCGAGTTGCTTCTCGAGGGCTCCATCCGGCAGGACTTCAACCGCGTTTCGGGCAAGTTCCGCCGCCTGATCCTTCGGTTCCGACATTGGGGCAATGCTAGAGTGCGGGCTCGGCCCGGCGGCTGGTGACCGATTCTCCTGCATGGATCCAGCCCCGCAGGCGCGGTAGTTTCAGCCGCCACCCGGGTTCTTCACTCGAGACATTCTCCTGATGGCCCTATTTCGAAGACGCAAGCAGACCGCCCCAAAGAGCGGACCCACCCCGACGAGCATCGATGCTCCTACGGGGAAGAAGCGGCGCAGCAAACCGAGGATGAAGAAGCTCCGCTTCGCGATCGTCATCTTCGGTCTGCTCGCCCTTGGAATGGCCTCAACGGTCTTCGGGATGATGATGGCCGTCTCCCAGGATCTGCCTGCGCTCGAGAACTTCTCCCAGTTCCGGGCAAACAAGAACTCGGTGGTCTTTGACAGCCAGGGGGTTCGGATCGGGGCCCTGACCAGCAATGAGAACAAGATCCTGGTTGGCTCTGCAGATATTTCGCCCAACATCAAGAATGCGGTCGTCTCGATCGAGGATGCGCGTTTCTACGAGCATCGCGGTGTCGACTTCCAGGGAATCGGCCGAGCACTGGTCCAGGACGTTCTCTCCCAGAGCGCCAAGGAGGGTGCGTCGACGATCACGCAGCAATTCGTCAAGACGGCACTCGAGACGCAATCGAACAGAACGGTCTTCGAGAAGCTCCGCGAGGCTGCGCTTGCCTACCACCTCGAGCGACGCTGGTCAAAGGACAAGATCCTCACCGCCTACCTGAACACCGTCTACTACGGACAGGGCGCCTACGGCATCGAGGCGGCAGCCCGCACCTACTTCGGGGTTGCGCATCCAACCTGCGGAACCTCCAGCGAGCCATGCGCATCGGTGCTCTCACCGGCTGAGGCGGCGCTTCTGGCCGGCGTCATCCAGTCGCCGTCCTCATATGACGTCAAGAACAACCCCGACCTGGTTCTCGAACGTCGCAACCGCGTGCTCCAGAACATGACCGACCAGGGCTACATCTCACTGGATCAGTTCAACGAGGCGGTCGCCACCCCACTGCCGGCATCCAATGACATCCAGCCTCCGAGCCTCGACAGCAAGGCACCGTTCTTCACATCCTGGCTGAGGCAGCAGCTGGTCGACAAATTCGGGCCGGGACGAGCCTTCTTCGGCGGCTATAAGGTCAAGAGCACCCTCGACCTCGAGCTTCAGGATTCGGCCCAGAGCGTTGTCTCGAGCTACCTCGGTGGCATCGCACCCACCTCCGCGGTCGTGGTGATCGACAACGCCAACGGGGGCGTCAAGGCGATGGTCGCCGGCTCGGATTTCGATACGAGCCAGTTCAACCTTGCAACGCAGGGCTATCGACAGCCCGGCTCATCGATCAAGCCCTTCACGCTGGTCACGGCGCTCGAACAGGGAATCTCGCCCGACAGCGTCTGGACCTCGGCGCCGAAGGAGTTCCCGGTCCCCGGGACCAAGGGCAAGGAGGTCTTCCCGGTCAGTAACTACGGAGACAGCTACAACGGCGCCATCTCGCTGACCACCGCGACGACCCTCTCCGACAACTCGGTCTATGCCGAAGTCGGCCTGGATGTCGGAACCAAGAACATCGCCAAGACGATCCACAAGATGGGCTACAACGGCGCGATCTCGACCAACCCGGCGATGACCCTCGGCGGCCTCAAGCAGGGCGTGACG
>JBBQZL010000229.1:0-3594 GCA_038207745.1 Solirubrobacterales bacterium | reverse complement strand
AGGCCGGCCTGCACGACGTGCCGTTCGACGGTGTCCCAGTCCACCCGGCCGATACTCAGTGGTGCCGTCAGGCCCTTCAGTCGCCGCTGCACGGCATCCGGGTCGAAGTCGCGCAGAAGACGGGGGAGGTGTTGGTGGGTCATCCGTTCGATGAAGCCAGGGGTGGCGGTCTCGCTGACCACGAGCCATCCTTGCTCACGAGCGCGGTCTTCGACGGCGTTGAGCATGACGGTCTTGCCGGCACCGCGAGCCCCCGTGGACAGCGTTGCCAGCTGAGCCGGGCCCGTCCTGGAGTGCCTCGAGAAAGTCCTCGAGCACCGATTCGCGCCCCACCAGCAACGGGGGACTGACCCCGAAGCTGGCGTGGGATGGGTTCGGCATCCGTCCACACTGGCACCGTGCTTTAGAGTCTTTTAGAGATTTTAGACTGCGTTAGACATCGCGCAGTGATTCAGGGCTTTCACGGTGCGCTAAGAGATCAGGTCCCGTGACGACCGCGGCAAGCGGATGTTCTCTCTCCCGGCGGCGACCATCGCATGCAAGAGCTCGAAGCCGTTCACGGCGGTCAGGTCACCGTCAGCGACGAGTTCTGTGACCACCCCGACCGTGGTGCGGGTGACGAAACCCTGAAATTGTGCCCATTCATTCGCATCGGTGTCGTCGCTCAGCCACCAGGACCCGGCCCAGACCGGGTCGTTCTTGATCAGGTAGCAGGTCTGCGACTCCCCGAGATGTTGACGAGGCTTTGCGGTCCTGCCGCCGAACACGTTGCGCCGCAAGCGTTCAATCTCAGCAATCGCGGCGGCGTCGTCGATCTCGATCGGTGTTCCCAACCATTCCGCGGCTTCGAGTCCCTGAAGTGCCGGCACGAACGTCCCCGATCGACGAGCCTCGTCCGCCACCGCTTCTGTCCATCGCCCCCGGCCCCTCAACCACGCTTCGAGAAGGTTCAGCCGGTCGACAGTTCCGAAGTTGATCAGCACGGTGTTGTCGGGGAATACGGCAGCAGCCACGGTTCACTCGCCCTCGCGACGCAGGCTCTGCCGGAGTTCGGTTGGGTCGACACCCAGCAAACTGGCGTAGGGGCGCAGGGTGGTCTGGCCCGCGGTGTACGCGGCGAACAAGTCTTCGGCGAGCAGGGTTGGCACTCGGGTTGCGACACCGAGCTGGGTCCACTGTCCGACTTCTGCGGAGCGTCCGGCAAGGGCGGCCGCCTTCTCGACGGTGATGCGGCGGTACCGCTCGACGGCGAGCTGGTCGATGAGTCGGAGCGCACCGAGCCTGATCGCCAGCGCGGTCGGTGACACCGCGCAGTCCATGGCCAACGCCGCAAAGGCGTTGGCGTCGAAACTTCGGCCAACTCGCTCTGCGAGAGTCGCTGCGGGCATCAGAAATGCCGCCGCGAAGGCATTGGCCCGGACCTCAGAAGGTATTGCTCGATGTGATGGCGAATAGATGTCCTGGTCGAGGTGGACACCTTGGTCGTCGCCCATCAACAGGTGTCCGAGCTCGTGGGCCATGGTGAACCGTTGCCGGGCGAGGTTGGCCGTTGGTGCGGCCAGGACCATTCGCACGTCGTCCGCGTGTACGGACAGGCCGTCGAACCCGACCTCGAGATCGACAACGGCGACGTCGAACCGAAAGCAGGTCTCGATCACGGCCGCAAGATCGAAGCCGATCGGGCTGGATGCTCGCTCAGCAACCAGGTTCGATGCCTGATCGGCGAACCATTCACCCGCAGAACGATCCGGCTCCTTCGGCGACGCCCCGGCAAGTCTGGCGAACGACCGCAAATGGCCCAGAGCGTTCGCTACTTCGCGGAGCTCGACCAACCGGCTCGCGGCCACGGTCGCAACCTCGCTGCTGGTGCCCGCAGCTCGTCGCGCAGCGGTCAACAGCATTGGTTCGGTGCCGCCGAGGAGCCAATCCACACTGACTGCGCCGATCTCGGCGATGCGGGCGACGTCGAGTGAGGTGAACCGGCGGGTGCCGGCGAGCGACTTGGAGAGCTTGGGAGCATCCAGGCCCATCAGCCGGGCAAACTCCCCCTGGTTCATCCCGGACCTGGCGATGACCTCCCGGATCCGCTCCATCGATGTACTCACATGGACGATTCTATGGTTCTGTTGCGATTTTCGCAATCCTCTGTCATCGTGGTCTGCGTCATCGCGACTACACCCTGCAAGACCATGACCAACGCCCCGTGACATCGAGATCCTCCCAGAAAGGCCAGCAGCCGTGACCGCCGAGGCCCCCGAGCTTGTCACCTCGCCCCGACAGCCTGCCCCGGAACTACCGGAGTCAGGCCGGGTGGTGCAGGTGCGCGGCGGGATCTGGGCTGTGGCCGAGGTCCGCGTTCAAGGACTTCCGCGCAGTCCGGCAGATGAAGGGCGGCCGGGCACGCAACACGTGGTGACGCTGCAATCGTTGCAGGAGGACCGGCTCGGCGAGGAACTTTCGGTGGTGTGGGAGCTGGAGGTTGGTCACACCGTCGTGCCGGAGTTGGGTCTGCCGGAACGGATCGAACCCGACGCATTCGATGATCCGAATGTGCTCGGCGCATTCATCGATGCCGCTCGCTGGGGTGCCGTCACATCGGCCGACGCGCATGCGTATCAGGCGCCTTTCCGCAGCGGCGCCAATATCGAGGCCTACCAGTTGGAGCCGCTGCGCCGGGCCCTCTCCGCACCGCGCACCAACCTGTTGCTGGCCGACGACGTCGGCCTGGGTAAGACCATCGAGGCCGGCCTGGTCATTCAGGAGTTGCTGCTGCGGCATCGGGCCCGCAGCGTCATCATCGTGTGCCCGCCGAGCCTGTCACTGAAGTGGCAGGACGAAATGCTGGAGAAGTTCGGCCTGGCGTTCACCATCGTCAACAGCGAATTGATGGCCCAGGTGCGCCGGACCCATGGGCTGGCGGCCAACCCGTTCCGCCTGTTCCCGCGGGTGATCGTCAGCATGGCCTGGTTGCCCACCCCGCGCGCTCAGCGGCTGCTCCGCGGGGTGCTCGCCGATGTCGGTCGCAGCAACTCGGCCCGTCGCTACGCCTTCGATGTCCTGGTGGTTGACGAGGCGCATCACGTCGCGCCGGCCAGTCCCAGTGCGGTCGGCGGCGGCCGCGGCTACGCCATCGACAGTCGCCGGACGGTGGCAACCAGGACCCTGGCCGAGCGATGTGAACATCGACTGTTCCTTTCGGCGACCCCGCACAACGGCTATTCCGAGTCGTTCACGGCACTGCTGGAAATGATCGACAACCGGCGGTTCAGCCGGGGCGCACAGCTGAACGAGCAGGCCCTGCATCAGGTGACGGTGCGGCGTCTGAAGACCCAGCTGCGGGACAAGGACTTTCATCCTCGGGTGATCAAGACCCTGCCGTTCACTCCGTCGGCAGCCGAGGACTCGAACTTCGAGCTGCTGCACCGGATTCTGGCCGACAGTGCCCGTCGTAACGGACGGCGGGGGTTGGACATTGTCGGACTCCTGCTCAAGAAGCGGTTCCTGTCCAGCCCCTGGGCTTTTGCCCGTACCCTCACGGCCTACGAACAGGCAGCAGCCACCGGCCACCTGCCGGATGTGGACGACGAGTACTAC
>JBBQZL010000228.1:0-3626 GCA_038207745.1 Solirubrobacterales bacterium | reverse complement strand
GGGAGATCTGCCCGACGGACCGTTTCGCGGGGTCCCCATTCTTCTCAAGGATCTCGGCGCGGGCCTTGCCGGCCAGCCCTATCACCTGGGCACGAAACTGCTCAAGGAGCATGGGTTCAAGCTGCCCGTCGACACCTATCTGGGCCAGCGCTTCCGGGATGCGGGCTTTGTCACGCTCGGCAAGACAAACGTCCCGGAATTCGGGATCCTGCCGACCACCGAGCCGAAGGCATACGGCGCCACGAAGAACCCGTGGGACACGACAAGGTCCGCGGGCGGCTCCAGCGGCGGGTCGGCGGCGGCGGTTGCGTCCGGAATGGTTGCGGTTGCCCACGCAAACGACGGCGGCGGGTCGATCCGCATCCCGGCGAGTGAGAACGGCCTGGTCGGCCTGAAGACGACTCGACAGCGAATCTCCGAGGGCCCCCTGCTGGGGGACAACATGTCCGGGCTCACGGTCGAGCTTGCAGTCTCGAAGAGCGTCCGCGATACCGCGGCGATTCTCGACGCGGTCCAGGGCTCTGCTCCGGGAGATCCGTACTTCGCGCCACCCGTCGAGCGACCCTATGTCGAAGAGCTCGGCGCAGACCCGGGCACGCTCCGGATCGGTGTCTGGACCGATCCGATCACCGATGACACAGCTCATCCCGAGGTGGTCGCGGCCGCCAACGAGGCCGCAGAGCTACTGGAATCACTCGGCCACTCGCTCGAGCAGGCTGACCTGTCGGACCTCGAGGGCCTGGACCTCTATGGATCCTTCCTGGTCCGATGGGGTGCCGGGCAGGCTGCTCTGCTCAGGCAGATCGGAATCCTGATCGGCAAGGATGTGACCGAGAGTGATGTCGAGCCTCTCACCTGGACCCTGGCCCAGATGGGCCTCAGCGTCAGCGCGGCTGACTATCTCGGTGCGATCTCCCAGCACCAGGTGATGGGGCGCATGGTTGCCGAGATCTTTGAGTCCGGCCTGGACCTGATCCTCTCGCCAACGATGGGGGAGCCTCCGCCCCCGCTCGGCACATTCGATGACTCGGGCCCGGATCCGCTCGCGGCGCTTGAGCGAGCGAGGTTGACCGCGACCTTCTGCGCTGCATTCAACGCAACCGGGCACCCGGCGATCTCGCTGCCCCTGGGCGAGAACGACGAAGGGCTGCCGATCGGCGTCCAGCTCGTTGCCGCGGCCGGCCGCGAGGATCTGTTGATCCGGGTCGCGTCCCGACTCGAGACGGCCAGTCCCTGGGCTGACCGCGTTGCCCCGATGGCCGGGTAGTTGAACACGAGACCGATACCCTGAAGCCGTGGCAGATATCCGCGGCGTGATCACAGCAATGGCGACTCCCTTCGACGCTGACGGAGAGATCGATCTGGAGGCGGCGAGACGACTCGCCAGGTACCTGATCACCAACGGATCCCACGGTCTGGTGGTCGCGGGCACCACCGGTGAATCACCGACCCTCGACGACAACGAGAAGCTGTCGCTGCTCAGGGCCGTCCTCGATGAGGTCGGCGAGGAGGCAACGGTGATCTTCGGCAGCGGCTCAAACGACACCCGGCACTCTGTCGAGTTGACCATGGCCGGCGCGGAGCTGGGCGCCGATGCCGCGTTGATCGTGACGCCGTATTACAACCGGCCCAATCCGGCCGGCATCCGGGAGCACTTCGCGGCCGTCGCCGGCGGGAGTCCCGAGCTTCCGATCGTGATCTACAACATTCCCTCGCGGGTCATCGTCAACATCGGGCCGGCATTTCTTGCCGAGTTGGCGGAGATCCCGAATGTGGTCGCGGTCAAACAGGCAAACGACGACGAACTCGCACCGATCGACGGCCTCGACGTGCTTGCCGGCAATGACGGAGTATTCATGCAGACGCTGGAGTTCGGCGGCGCGGGCGGTATCCTTGTCGCATCCCACCTCGTCGGGCCGCAGATGCGCGCGATCTGGAACCTGGCGGAAGCCGGCGACCTCGCGGGAGCAAGGGAGATTGATCAGCGAATATCACCGGCCTACGAAGCGATGGGGGTGACAACAAACCCGATTCCGCTCAAGGCCGCACTCGAGATGCTCGGACTTGACACCGGGTATCTACGACTACCGATGGTTTCGGCAACTGAAGAGGAGCGAAGACTTGTGAGAAGCAAACTGGAAGAAGCCGGGGTGACGCTCTAGTGGCGGGCACCCTGAAGATCCTGCCCCTCGGTGGGCTGGGAGAGATCGGCAAGAACATGACCGTGGTCGAGTACGAGGGCCGCATCGTCGTGATCGATACGGGGCTCAAGTTCCCGACCTCCGAGATGCTCGGGGTGGACCTCGTGCTCCCCGACTTCTCGTACCTGCGCGATCGCGTCGATGACATCGAGGCGATCGTCCTCACTCACGGTCACGAGGACCATGTTGGCGCGCTTCCCTACGTGCTGCGCGAGCTCGGCAATCCTCCGGTCATCTACGGCGGGCTTCTGACGATCGGCATGGTCAGGTCGAAGCTCGACGAGCACCGGCTCAAGAATGCGCCGCTGAAGGAGCTCGAGGCCGGCAAGGTCGTCGAGCTCGGGCCGTTCAAGCTCGAGCTGGTCCACCTGGCCCACTCGATTCCCGATATGCGGGGAGCGATCCTGACCACGGACATCGGCTCGGTCCTCCTCACCGGTGACTACAAGTTCGACCAGACGCCGGTCGATGGTCGTCCCGCGGACATGATCCGGCTCGCCGAGCTCGGCCGCGACGGCCTGCTGCTGCTCTGCGGAGATTCGACCAACGCGGACCGACCCGGGGTCGCTCCTTCGGAGTCGAGCGTCGGACCGGCGCTGGTGGAGACCTTCTCCCGCTGTCAGGGCCGCATCATCGTCACCTCGTTTGCGTCCAACATCCATCGCGTCCAGCAGGTGATCGACGCTGCCGTCAAGCTGGATCGCAAGGTTGCCCTTGTCGGGCGCTCGATGCGCAAGAACTTCAACATCGCCTCTAGCCTCGGAATCGCGAACGCCCCATCCGGGATCTTCATCCAGCCGAAGGAGATCGAGGACTTTCCGGAAGAAAAGGTTGTCGTGATTTCAACCGGCAGCCAGGGTGAGCCGCTTTCGGCTCTCCGGCGGATGGCGAACAACGATCACCGCGACCTCGTCCTGCATTCGGGTGACACGGTCGTCTTCTCGGCGACGCCCGTGCCCGGAAACGAGCGCGCGGTCAACGACACGATCGACCGGATCTATGAGATCGGCGCAACCGTCGTGACCGCGAAGGACGCACCGATCCATGCCTCCGGACACGGCTGGCAGGAAGAATTGAAACTGATGCTCAATCTGACCAAGCCCAGGTATGTGCTTCCGATCCACGGCGACTACAAGCGGCTGAGGCTCCACGCAGAGCTTGCCGAGTCTGTTGGCATCCCGAAGGAGAACATCTTTCAGGGAAGAAATGGCCGTCCGCTCGAGATCGACAAGAAGGGCGCGCGCTTCGGTGAAGACATCGACTCCGGTGTGATCTACGTGGACGGCGTCGATATCGGCGAGCCCGACGATGCCGCAATCCGTGACCGACGCACGATCTCGGCTGATGGGATCTTCATCGTCGTCGCGACGATCGGTGACAACGGCGAGGTGATCGCCGACCCGGAGGTGACCTTCAGGGGCGTTC
>JBBQZL010000227.1:0-3659 GCA_038207745.1 Solirubrobacterales bacterium | reverse complement strand
AAGCATCGGCCCTTTGGCATCTCCGGGTGTCAGCTCGATGTAGGTCTCCCCCAACAGAGTCTTCTGCCGCAGGATCGCCCGCGTGCCCTCGGGTATCGGCGCGTACTTGTCGTTGAGTTCGATCGTGGACACCCCGGTGCGGCCGCCTTGGAGGTCGAGACTCGACACCTTGCCGACCGAGACTCCTGAGATCCGGACATCCGACTGGTTGGCGAGCTGGCCGATCTGGGTGAACGGCACCTTGACGATGAAGCCCTTTGCCGCAAGCGGCGTCGGACCGCCGAAGGTGACCCAGATGAAGAGCAGGATGCCGAAGCACGACAGCACGAAGCCGGCGATCGTGGCCAGCTGGAATATGGAGGGCGCTTGTTTCTGCATTACGGGGGTGTCACCGGGCAGACCTGTGTTGAGGTCGGGATACCTGTTGTGTCCATTTGGGTCTGGAGGAGAGGCAGCCCGAGGCCGGTGCTCTCACCGACGCTCAGAGTCGAGCAGGAGAGCAGCAGGACGTTTCTTCTCAGCGGACCCTCGGAGTCCTGGATCAGGTACATCGAGTTGAGGTTGTGGTTCATCCAGGAGAGCCAGAAGAGGTAACCCTCCTCGGATCCGCTCGGGTTATAGGCGAGCAGGTTGACGATCTGGTTCAGGTCAGAGAAGGCGCCTCGCAGGCCCTTCGTGGTTTTCGCCAACGGCCCGCTCGCCTGCGAGAGGCTGGTCAAAGTCGGCTTGACCTGCTTGGTGAAGGGCCGGATCTGGTCACGGATCGGCACTGTGGTCGCCGTGAAGAGCCCCTGGGTGGCCTCGAGCGCCGGTTGAAGCGCCTTGGCCCCGGGCAACAGCGCGATCAGCGCCGGGCGCATGGTCTGCGAGAGCCTGTCCGACTTCTCGAGACCGGCCTGCGTCGCCTCGAGGGTTGCCGGGAGCTCCTGCAGCGTTTGGCGGATCGAGGCCTGCTGCGAGGCGAACGACTTCAGCGCCCTGTTGGATGAGGTGACGAAATTCGCGACGTCGCCGTCGTTCTCACCGAGCTGTTGCGCGATCAGGCTGAAGGAGTGGATCGAGCGCTTGACGTTCTCCCTGCGGCGGGAGAGAAGGCCGTTGATCTTGCCGAGGTCCCGCGCGGTCGGGGCAAACCTGCGAAGGACGGATGAGAAGGTCTTGGCCTGTCCTTCGCCGCCAAGCGCCTGTGCGCCGCCCTGCAGCAGCATCGTCAGGTAATCGCGGGTGTCGGCGTCGAGGCTGTTGAGGAACTGATCCGGCTGGACGTTGGGCTCCGTCTGCGAGAGCGGGATTGTCGAACCCTCGGGAATCGTCTTGTCGCCGCTGCCGACGTCGACCTGGACGACCATGTCGTTGAGGCCGGTCTTGGGCCGCAGAAGCAGGGTTGCGTTCGGGTGGATCAGCTCTGCGTATTTGGGATCGATGTCCATACGCACAACCGCGACACCATCCTGAAGCTTGATGGCGCCGATCTTGCCGATCCTGACACCGGCGATATCAACGCCTTGACCCTGTCCGGCGGTCACTGCCTGGCCGGTCGAGAACTCCGCGTTCAGCTCATAGAAGTTCTGGCCGAAAAATGGAATCCATCCGGGGATCGCAGCCTTCTGCTGGCTGAGGATGTAGCCGAGCAGCGCCATCGCGACCACGATCAGAATGACCAGGGCGATGAAGTCCTTGAAGTATGTCCGGATCGCCTTTTTCATGATCCGGGCACCGGTGCCGGGTAGACCGGGCTGGGCGCGCCTGCCGCGGCGGCAGGCCCGTTGAGGTTCGGCAGATCCTGCTTGTAGCAGGTTGCCTTGCGATTCAGCGGTGGCAGGCCCTGGCTCGTCAGCGCCGGTCTTGTCGCCAGAGGCTGGGCGATCGTGAAGCCGTAGAGCTGCTTGGCGTAGAAACTCTTGGAGAAGGTGCCGCCGACGTTGCCGTTTGCTCCGTGCGGGTTGCGTTCGCCGACGAAGAACGGGCCGCCTCCCGGCTGCGCGCGGAGGTAGAAACCGTTGCCGTCGAAGTTCTGACTCTCACCGGCGAAGTTGACGGCGGTGTAGAAGCCCTCCTTGTAATTCTCGACCCCGCTGCTGAAGTCATATGCCCCGAAGACGTCTTGGAGCTTGACGTTGCCGGTCGGGATCAGATTGCGTGAAACGCACTTGCCGAACGTGGTCACCTTGGGCAGCAGTTTGATCGTTGAGTAGGTTGCCTCGCCGAGGCCCGGGGCGCTCTTGCGAAGCAGGCTCGCGGTGCCGCCCAGCTCCGACTTCGAGAGCAGCGGCTTGGCCTGGGCGAGCCAAGGCTCCGCCGCGTCGATCGTGGCCTGGATCTCTCCGACCCCGGGCTCCAGCGCTGTCGCGTATGCGCGGAGCGGCGGCAACGTCTCATTGAGGCTGACCAGCGAGGCCCTGGTCTGTTCAAGAGTCGGGGGCAGGAGCCGTATCGAGTTCGAGAGGTTGGCCGACTCCGACGCCAGGGCACCGGTGAAGATGTTGAGGTTGGTGATCAATCCCTTCAGGTCCTCTTCCCTGCTGGCGAGCGCCTTGAAGGTCTTGCCGCCGCCCCTGATCAGCTTCGAAAGATCATTGGGTTCGGTTCCCTGCAGCGCCTGGCTGACAATGGCCGTGTCGCGGTTTGACTGACCGCCGTACTGGAAGGCGAGGTTGATCGCCTCGGCCGCCGTCAGACCCTTGACCAAAGGATCCTGGGTCAGATCCTCGACGGTGGTCGGCTGGAACTGGAGCGCGGTGCCGAAGCCCTGGAGGAGCTGCTGGAGGTTTGCCCGATCGTCTGACTGGAGAGCGGTCAGCAGCTCATCGAGCTGGACCGAGGTCGCGGTGCGGGTGATCGGAATCGTCCCGCCGTCCTCGAGCTCGGGCGCACTCGGGCTGCCCGGATCGAGATCGATGAAGAAATTGCCCTCGAGGAATATCCGGGGCCGGATCTGGGCGCCCGCATCGGCACGCACGGGCCGGCCCGGGTCACTGACCGTGAAGGTGACGACCGAGTGATCACCCTCGCGCTGGACGCTCCGCACCTCACCGACGTTGACGCCCGCGATCCTGACCGGCGATTTGGCTCGGATGTTGACCGCATTCGAGAACTCGGCCTTGAGCTGATAGCCGGGGCTCGTGAAGGGGATCTCCTTCACGAATGCCATGTAGAGGCCGGCCACGACGAGGATCACCGCGATCAGGCCGAAAGCGAGCGGACCGGGTCCGCCCATGCCACGGAAGAAGGTCTCGTTGTACTTGGTGGTGCTGCGTGCCTTGAAGGCCATCAGCCGGCACCCCCGCTCGCGAGGCGCTTGACCGGTGCGCCGCCGATCACCTGCTGCCCCTTGGCGTAGGACCCGTAACCGGCGCTGCATCCGCTCTGCCCGGGCCCTGCGGTTTCCGGATAGGGAATGTAGTGGAGGAAGTTGTCACGCGCTGGACCATTGGCCGGAGCTGATGATGGACCCGACTCCGCATTCGGCCCGGTCGGGGGCATCACCGTGATCGCCCGCAGCCACCTGCCTGTGCTGTGGCCCTCCGATGACATCTCCTGTGCATTCGCAAACAGCTTAGATGCGTACTTGCAGACGGTCTGGGCAGGGGATAGCAGCTTCAGCGTCGGTGTCAGCGTCTTCAGTGTGCCCTGCACCGCAGACAGGCCACTGGTCACGT
>JBBQZL010000226.1:0-3665 GCA_038207745.1 Solirubrobacterales bacterium | reverse complement strand
GGCCCATCGCCGGTAGAGCCGGGAGACGTCGCGCTCTGGAGGGACCGGGAAGAGGTCGAGCCGCCCGAACAGGTCGCAGAGTTCTCCGAAGCTGCCCGGTCCGGAGAGGTCGTGAACCGGACCGGCGTCCTGGAGGGCGATCTGATCGAGCCCCTCGTAGGTGACATCCTCACCCTGGCCCTCCTCGCCGGCTCCGTACATTCGCACCAGGGTGCTGAGGCGCTCGAAGTTCTCATTTGCCTTGAAGCTGAGGCCGGACAGTTCGTAGCGCTCGACCTTCACGGGCAGGTCGGCGACTCTCTCGAAAGTGCTCATCCGCATAGCTTCGCATGCGGTTAGAGTAGGTCGTCGATGTCCCAGCTCATCCACACCTGTTACCGCGTCCTCGACCTCGAGAAATCGATCCCGTTCTACGAGAAGCTCGGGATGGAGGAGATCGGCCGGCTGCCGATCGGCGACGAGGCGATCAACGTCTACATGGGTCTCCCCGAAGATGGCCCCCGTCTCGAGCTGACCCTCAACTTCGGCCGAACCGAGCCCTATGAGATCGGTACGGGGTATGGCCACATCGCGATCACGGTCGACGATCTCGACACGACCCTGGAGCGCCTTGCGGCCCTCGGCATCGAGCCCGAGAAGCCGCCCTACACGGTCTCCGACGGTGGCACCCGGATCTGCTTCGTAAGAGATCCGGACGATTACCGCATCGAGCTGATCGACACCTCCGGTCGGTAGCTGCTGTCCATTCTGCGCGCCGCGTCGCCGGCGGCTGGGGGGCAACGCCACGCTCCTACGACTCGCGCAGCACCCGCAGCGTCTTGAGACCTCGATCCGAGGCGCCGCGGACCGAGCCACCGTGGGTGACGCTCTCGGCGATGTATTCGAGGGTTTCGCGGGTGAGGCGCTCGCCGGGGAGGACGTTCGGGATCCCGGGCGGGTAGGCGGCGAGGGACTCCGCCGATACACGACCCTCCGCCTCGCCGAACGGCACCACGTCCTGGGGGCCGAGATAGGCATCGCGAAGCGGCATCGCCAGTTCGCCCCATGGCGGTGGCGGGGCGAATGGAATTCGCTCCCGGTTCGATGAAGGACCGAGATTCTCGATCGTTGCGCGCATCCCCTTGATCAGGCGATCGGCTTCGGGGGCGGCAGGGCTGCCCATCCCAAATACTGCGACGACGACGTTCTCGGCGAACAATTCAAAGTTGATGTCGTGGTTGGTGAGGGCGTGCCGGGCGATCTCGTAGCCGCTCCACCCGGTGCCGCGCACATCGATCGAGAGGCGCAGCGGATCCCATCCGGCGACGCCGGCGCGGCCAACCATTCGCTCATCGAGCACGTCAAGGCCGGGAATCCCGCAGATCACTTCGCGGGTGCTGGCAAGTGTGTCGATCGTCTCGGAAAGCAGCTCCTCGCCATGCACTGCGGCGCGGTGGCGCGCGCCGTCAAGCGAGCCGGTCAGGAGCGCGCTCGGACTGGTCGACTCGGTCATGCTGACGCAACGGTCGATCACCCGCGCATCGATCAGGTCGCCGGCAACATGGATCATCGCCGCCTGCGAGAGACTGCCGACCGTCTTGTGGGTCGATGAGACGACTACGTCAGCGCCGCTTGAGAGCGCGTCTGGTGGCAGGTCGGGATGGAAATGCATGTGGGCACCCCAGGCCTCGTCCGTGACAAGTGGAATTCCACGCGTATGCGCAACCTCGGCGAGGGCGGCCACGTCGGCGCAGGCCCCGAAGTAGGTGGGAGAGACGATGATCACCGCGACCGCGTTCGGGGTCTGGTCAAGTGCGGCGCTCAGCGACTCGGGTGTGAGGCAGTGGGGGATGCCCAGATCCGGATCGATTTCGGGTGCGACGAAGGTCGGCTTCAGACCCGCGAGGATCGAGCCGTCGATCACCGAGGAGTGGACGTTTCGCTGGACCACGATCTCGGATCCGACGTGCGCCAGGGCCATGCAGGTCACGTGGTTGGCCTGGGACGCGCCATTGAGCAGGAACCAGGTCCGGTCGGCTCCCCAGGCGTCGGCGGCCAGCGCCTGCGCAACCTCGAACGGAGTGGGGCTTTCACCGACGTCGATGCCGGGCATCAGCGCCGGTATGTCGTTGCGAAACGCCGTCTTCCCGATCATCCGGATCGCCGCCGGGTCGGCTCCGGTGCCCCCCTTGTGACCCGGGATGTAGAAGCGGCCGGGCTCGCGGGCCGCGTGGGTGAGGATCGCGTCTATGTATGGAGTCTGATCCTGGTTCATGAGCTCACCTCTTTGCCGTAGGGGTACCACCAGTCCTTGACCTCGAGTTCGGTTTCGATGTGGACGTGTTTGGCTTCCTGGAAGGCCTCTATTCCCTCGTGTCCGAGCTCACGTCCGAGGCCGGATTCCTTGAATCCACCGAAGGGCCCGGCGTCGTTGTCGGTCAGCGGATCGTTGAACCAGACGGTCCCCGCCTTGACCTCTCGCATGCAGCGGACCATCGTCTTCAGATCACGCGTGAAGATGTTTGCGCCGAGCCCGAACTCGGTGCCGTTGGCGAGCTCGATCGCCTCATCGAGGGACCGGACCGGGACGATCGGGGCGACCGGGCCGAAGGTCTCCTGGCGAAGCAGGTCGGTTTGCGGCGCGGCGCCTGTGACGACCGCGGGCCCGTAGAAGTGCCCGACGTCCATCCCGGCCCGGTCACCTCCGGTAAGGAGCTCGGCGCCCGCTGCGATCGCCGACTCGACCTGGGCCTCGACCTTGGCCCGCTGGGGAGCCGAGATCATCGGACCGACGTCGGTGTTCGCGGAGGTCGGATCGCCCACCACCAGGGATTCCGTGTGATCGATGAAGGCATTCACATAGTCGTCGTAGATGTCCTCCATCACGTAGAATCGCTCGGCGGAGGTGCAGACCTGACCGGCGTTCAGATAGGCGGCCCAGGCGCCGCCACGTGCCGCGATCTGGATCCCCTCGGGGCCGATGTCCGAGCAGACGATGAAGGGATCCTTGCCGCCCATCTCGAGGTTGGCGCGGGCGACGCGCCCGGCGCAGGCGAGCGCGACGCGCTTGCCGGTCGCGACCGAGCCGGTGAACGCGACGCAGTCGATCCGGGGGTCTGCGCTGATCTTGGCTCCGACATCACCGGCACCGGGGATCAGGTTGACGACACCGCGCGGAAGGTGATCCAGACACGACGCAAGCATCAGAGTCGAGAGTGGGGTCAGCTCGGATGGCTTGCAGACCGTCGCGTTGCCGGCGGCAAGCGCCGGGGCCAGCTTCCATGTCAACAGCAGGATCGGGTAGTTCCAGGGAACGATGCAGCCGACGACTCCGAGCGGGTCGCGGACCACGAGCGCGAGCTGGGTCGACTCGATCGGGGGGATCACCCTCCCGATCGTGTCGCGGCCGATCTCGGCGTAGTAATCGAAGGCCGCGGCGCACCATTCGATCTCGTCGGTGTTCTCGAGCAGCGGCTTGCCACCCTCGGCAGTCATCACCGCCGCGATCTCACCGGCGCCGGCACGCAGTCGGCGGGCGATCTCGTGGAGCATCTCGCCACGCTCGAGCGCCGGTGTCCTCTCCCAGAGCCGGCTTGCCGCACGTGCCGCGTCGAACGCCGCCTCGAGCTGACCGTCGGACGGCAGTGCCACTGAGGCGATCGTCTCCTCGGTCGCCGGGTTCTCGA
>JBBQZL010000225.1:0-3689 GCA_038207745.1 Solirubrobacterales bacterium | reverse complement strand
GATCAACTCGGGAACCTGCTTCCGTGCGCCCGAGCACGTGCTGACCGATTGGCGCGACAACGGCGGGGTCGATTGGGCCCACGATCTCGACTCCGAGTTCAGCGAGGCCGAGGAGTTTCTCCGCGTCACGCAGGTTGACCCCGAGACGATGGGCCGCAACGGGCAGCTCGCGATGGAGGGGGCCGCCCTGATCGGGGCGAGCGGGGCGCCGATCTCCCGCAATGCGGGCCGCTGCGTCGGGTGCAGCTCCTGCCCGCTCGGTTGCAAGATCGACGCAAAACAGGGCATGCACGTCAGCTACCTGCCCAGAGCCGTTGCGGCCGGGGCGCGAATCCGCTCCGGAGTCGATGTTCGCCGTCTGATCATCAAGGGTGACCGCGTGATCGGTGTCCGCGCGGATATTGCCCCGGGTCCCGACGCGGCCCACGACAGGACCCGCGAGTACAGGGTCCTCGCCAGGCGGGTGATCGTCTCCGCTGGAGCGCTCGGCACGCCTGAACTTCTGATCCGCTCGGGCCTCGGAGGCGGCCAGGTCGGCCGCAACCTCCACGTCCACCCCGCAAGCTGGATCGGCGCCCGGTACGAGGAGCCGGTTCGTGGCTGGGACGGGGTGATGCAGAGCTATTACATCGACCAGTGGGAGGACAGATCCGTCCTGCTCGAGGCAACCTTCACGCCGCTGGCCTTCGGCGGTGCCTGGATCCCGGGCGCGGGCCGCGCGCATCAGCAGGGGATGCTCGAGTTCGACCGGATCGGCTCGATCGGCGTCCACCTGCTCGATCGCTCCTCGGGCAGGGTCGGTCTGCGCAACGACGGATGCCTCAAGGCCTCCTATCGCCTCACCCGCGACGACGCGGACCGGATCGCCTTCGGGATCGCCCGGGCGGCCGAGATCCATTTCGCCGCCGGCGCAACGGAGGTCTATCCCAACATCGGAGGCGTCGCGCCGCTCAGGCCCCGCGACCTGGCGAGGTTCGAGAGCTCCAGATTCAGTCCCAACCACCTGCGCCTCGAGGCATTCCACCCGATGGGGACCGCCCGCATCGGCCGCAGCGCCGCCGACAGCGTCTGCACCCCCGATGGCGCCGTGCGAGGCACGGAGAACCTCTACGTCGCCGACACAAGCCTCTTCCCCAGTTCCGTCGGGGTCAACCCGATGATGACCGCGATCGCCTTCTCGAAGCGGGTCGCGACCGGGATCGCAGCCGATCTAACCGGCTGACCTTCGCCTTCGGACCCGGAACAACACGGATGGTTCTTACATCCAGGTGGCAGCGCGGGGTCCTTTCGGGGCCGACCCGGCGGCCGGACCGTTCCAGTCGTCACCCCACCATATGATCACCCGATGCTCTTCGAGCTCGAGTTTGTGCTGCTACGCCGCGGCGGCGAGCCGGTCCTCGAGGGGCTCTCGGCGCGGATCCCGGAGGGCGTCAGCGCCATCGTGGGTCCCTCGGGGTCCGGCAAGTCCACCTTGCTTCGGCTGCTCAACCGGCTCTCCGACCCCGAGAGCGGGATCGTGCGGTTTCGCGGGACCGACACGCGCGAGCTCGACCCGCTGAAGCTGCGGCGCGAGGTCGCCCTGGTACCGCAGCTACCGGCGCTGCTCGACGGCACCGTCGCGGCCAACCTCCGCTTCGCCGCCGGCCTCGCCGGCCGCGAGCCGGACCTCGACAAGCTCCTCGGCCTCGCCGGGCTCGACGGCTCCTTCGCCGACCGCGACGTTGAGCGTCTGTCGGTGGGTGAGCAGCAGCGGGCGATGATCGCCCGGGCGCTCGCAACCCAACCCGATGTCCTGCTCCTCGATGAGCCGACTTCGGCGCTCGACGAGGATGCGCGCGACTCGATCGAGCGCACCGTCGCAGACCTCCACCGGCGGCTCGGCGCCTCGATCGTGATCGTCACCCACGACCCGGCACAGGCGCGCAGGCTCGCGAACTGGATCGTGAGGCTGGATCAGGGGCGGCTCGTGCGGGATGGCCCGGTTGCGGAGGTGCCGGCGTGAACGGCATTGGCATCGACGTGAGCTTCGGCGAGGTCGCCGCCTCACTTGTCCTGGTCGCGATCGCCGTTGCGATCTCGCGCTGGCGGCGTGCCGGGCTCGAGGCCGACATCGGAATCGCAGTCCTGCGCAGCTTTGTGCAGTTGACCGCGATCGGCTTCGTGATCACCGCGATCTTCGACACCGACAGCCTGCTGCTGGTTCTCGTTCTGCTTGCGGTCATGGTCGGCTTCGGCGCCTTCACGGCGCGGGCGCGGGCGCGCCACGTTCCCCGCGCCCTGGGACCGCTGCTGATCGCCCTTTCCCTATCGGCGACGGCGACGCTCGGTCTGGTGCTCGCGCTGGGGATATTCCCGCCAACACCCCGCTACGTGGTGCCGATCGGAGGGATGGTGATCGGCAATGCAATGACGGCTTCGGCCGTCGCGTTGAACCGGCTCGGTGACGAGATGCGGACGGAGGCGCTGCGGATAGAGGCCACTCTGGCCCTCGGGGCAACCTCCCGACAGGCGGCCGAGCCCAGTGTCAGACGGGCGCTGCGCTCGGGCACAATCGCCTTGGTCGACTCAACGAAGACGACGGGACTGATCTTCTTCCCCGGCACGATGGTTGGCATGCTGCTAGCCGGCGCCGAGCCGACCGACGCCGTCCGCCTGCAGCTGATCCTCCTCTACGTACTGCTTGGCGCCGTCGCGATCTCGGCGCTGGTCTCCACAACGCTCGCCTACCGCAACTTCTTCACGCCAGCCCACCAGCTGCGCGACCGCGTACTTCCGCGCCAGGACGGATGAAAGAACCCGTGTGGCCGCGCATCCGCAAGCTCCTTCAGCGCCGTGTCGCCCGGCCCGATCAGGCGAGAGCCTCGGCGCGCCCGCCCCAGGGTGGCCGAGCGGCCGCGAGGTAGGATCGCGGCGTGGATCGCCCGAAGACCCGGTACGCGCCCAGCGGCGATCTGAAGATCGCCTACCAGGTGGTGGGCGACGGGCCGCTGGATCTCGTGCTGGTCCCGGCCTGGGTGTCGAACATCGAGATCGGCTGGGATCTGAAGTCCTATGCTCGCCTCTTCGAGGGGCTTGCGTCGTTCTCACGGCTGATCCTGTTCGACCGGCGCGGAAACGGGATGTCCGACGGGATCGCCGGAGCGATGCCGCTGGAAGAGCAGGTCGATGATGTCTGCGCGGTAATCGACGCCGTCGGCGCCGAGCAGCCTGTGCTGGTCTCGATGCTCGAGGGCTGCGCACTGAGCGCGCTGTACGCGGCTTCGCACCCGGCCCTGGTGCGCGCGCTGGTCATGCTGTCACCGATTCCCCGACCGATCGCAGGACCGGGGTATGAGTGGGCGCAGAGCGTCGAGGAGCGCGCCGCGCTGGTTCGGTCATTCGTTGAGCATTGGGGCTTGGACTCGCCCGCCAACCAGTTTCTCGGCACGGGTTCAAGTGAGCAGCGCGATACGTGGGCGCGCTGGCAGCGCCTGGCGATCGGTCCTGCGGGCGCAGCTGCTTCGCTGGCGATACACGGCGAGACTGATGTCCGGGACGTGCTGCCCAGCGTGCAGTGCCCGACGCTTGTGCTGCGCCCCGAAGGCGAGACGATCTTCGACGAGCGCCACTCGCGCTACGTTGCCGAGCAGATCCCCGACGTTCGATACGTCGAGACGCCCGGCAAGGGTCCTGTGTGGCTCGGCGAGGAG
>JBBQZL010000224.1:0-3732 GCA_038207745.1 Solirubrobacterales bacterium | reverse complement strand
CTTCCCCGAAGCGCACGAACAGACCTTCGGCAACACCGGACACCATCCCCAGGACGAAAGCCCGGAAGAGACCCTGAGCTGGATCGCTGAAAGGAGCGATTCGCGCGTCCGCGAACCGCTGGTGCTCTCCTAGGGGGAGCTTCTGGGGCCTACCTCAAAGAGCCTCGTCCCGAAAGCGGAGACAGTGCGACGGAAATGCCGCCACCCGCATTCCGTCAGGTCGGACTATTTCGCCACGGACCCACGCCAGACCAGCCAATAGGTCTTGATCCGGCGCGAGAATGCCTTCGGCTTTTCGGCATAGAGCCGGCCTCCCAGGGCAAGCGCCCTCTCCAGCAACTCGTCCTCTCTTTGCATGATGGCGGCCGTCAGGCGTTCCAGATCACCAGGTTCGGCGAATTGATCGGCGTGTCCGTGCGCGTGCGCAGAGAGGACCTCCAGGTCGTGATGGTCGCCAAGCAGTTCTGCCAGCTCATGGGTTTGGTCTGCGAGCTCTCCCATCACCTCCGGCCAGGCACCTCGCAGGATACGTAGCTGGTACCAGAGATCCTTGCTGCGCTTTCGCCACTCGTGAACGTTCTCGGCGCTCGGATCTGCAGCTGTTCGCTCCATCCGCGTGCGGCCGCTCCGGTAACTGCGGCGAAGGCTTGGCCCGATCAGCTTCCAGCCGCCTGCCTGGGCCGACCAGTCGGCGATTGTGGTCCGCCCTTCGGCGATCGCCGCCGCCGCGCCTTCGATGTCCGGGCTGATCTTGTCCCGGTCTTCCTCCAGCTGCCTCCTCAGAGAGCTGATTGGTTCACCCGGAGGACCGTCACCGAAGCGCTCTTCCAGGGCCGAGAGCGTGTGCAGCATCACCTCTGCGTCGCGTGCCTGCCCGAGGCGACTCGCGGCTTCGCGGTAGCGCCGGTTCTCGCGTCCGTAGGACTCCTCGCCAACCTGGCCGCGCAGCAACCGCAGAAGGGAACGCAGTTTCTTCAGATCCTTGCGCGCCTCATGAATTGCGACAGCAGGGTCGCCCGCCTCGGCTGAGGAGAGCTGCTTCAGCGCATGCTCGACTCGGCCGGAGGCGATCCTGGGCAAACCCTTCTCGGTGCTCTCGCCGTGCTTGAGACGATAGGCGCGGGACGGTCCGTGGTCCTGCTCTCGAGGCTCTTCTCGCCGGCGTTCGACACCCTTTGTATTTCCCGCGCGAGGCCCAGCCATCCCCCCAGCCGGGTGCCCGTTCCGCGCCAGAGATTGGTTTGCAAACCGCTCATCGCAGGTGATCTCTTCGCCCAGCCATCCGGGAGGATCGAAGCTCCTGCTCTCCTCCAGCGAACCGAACTCGACCTCGGCGACAACGAGCCCGTCGAGATCCCCTCCGAAAATGTCCACCTCGCCGGTCAGGTTTGCCCCGCCGACTGGAACGCTCCAACGGGTCTTCTCCAGGCGCAGTGTTTCGGTCAGCGGCCAAAGTGTCTTGAGCTGCTCGGCATCGAGTGATACCTCGACCTCGCTTCGAACCTCTCCATGGCCGCCCTTGACCGTCAGTACAGGCTCATCATCGAGAATTCGAATCCGGATCTCGACATCCTCTGTTACCGCCAGGTAGCCCTGTTCGATTCGGTGCGCTGAATGTTCCGGCAGCCAATCGGGCGTTTCGGTCAGGAGGAACTTGCGCTCAATTTCCAAGGTCATCTCAGATGCCCGGAGTCGGATGCTTCATGCGGCCCAGACCGATGTCCTGGTGGTTCGCGACCAGGACATCCATCGGTGTTTCGGTCAAGACTCATTCTCCGTCGATTGCCCTCGGTCCGAGCTGATCAGTCTATTCGGGCGGGTTCGGTGGCATTCCTGGCGGATGCGAGCCGGTCCGGTCCGGTGGAGCAGCTCGTCGATCAGCAGTGCCGAACAGGCATCACCTCGTCTCGCGGCGCCTGGCCACGAGTCGGACCCTGGAGGCGTACGATGGCGCCATGGTGTCGAGGTGCTGCGCGATCAACCAGGGCTGACCGCACCGGGCAAGGAGACGGGCAATGGACTCAGGAACCGAGCAGTGGGACGCAATTGTGATCGGCTCCGGGCTGGGCGGGCTCACCGCGGCGGCCTACCTGCAGACCAACGGCCTGCGCACGATCGTGCTCGAGCAATACGACGTGGCCGGGGGGTCCTCCCATGTTTTCCGCCGCAAGCGCGAATGGGAGTTCGACGTCGGGCTTCACTACATCGGCGACTGCCAGCCGGGCGGCTCGATTCCCGGGATCCTCGGCGGCGTCGGCCTCGAGGGCAAGATCGAGTTCCTGCCGATGGATCGCGACGGGTTCGACACGCTCGTCTTTCCCGATCTCACCTTCCGCGTGCCCGCCGGCTGGGACAATTACCTCGAACGGCTCGTCGGGGCATTCCCTGACGAGGAGAAGGGCTTGGAGCGCTGTGTGGGCACCCTGCGATCGATCGCCCGCCAGCTCGTATCGACCTCGCCGCCGCGCTCGTTGCTCGACGGAATCAGGTTCGCCTTCAAGGCGCCCGCTGTCCTGCGCTGGCAGGGATCGACGCTCGCCGATCTCTTTGATGCCTGCGATCTGGGCGAACGTGCGCGCGCGGTCGTCGCCGGGGAATCGGGTGACTACGCGGCGCCACCCTCAAGGGTGTCGGTGTTGCTCCACGCCGTGCTCATCGATCACTACATGCGCTCGGGCGGCTGGTATCCGAAGGGCGGCGGGCAGATGCTCGCGGGGATGCTGGTCGAGGCGATCCAGGCGCACGGCGGCGAGGTCCGGACGCAGGCCAGGGTTGGCCGGATCATCGTCGAGGACGGAGCGGCGCTGGGTGTCGAGCTCGCCGGCGGCGAGAGGATCGAGGCGCCGATCGTCGTATCCGACGCCGATCTGAAGCGGACGATGCTGGAGCTGGTCGGCCCCGAGCACCTATCCGGGAAAACGGTCAGGCGGGTTGAGGGATTCCGGATGGCGCTGCCGCTCTTCAGCGTCTACCTCGGCGTCGACATCGACATCCGGGAGCGTATGCCGAATACCAACTTCTGGGTTCACCCCGGCTATGACCAGGAGGCGACCTACGGCGCGCTCTACGAGGGACGGCTGCCGGATGAGCTCCCCTTCTTCATCACCTCGGCTTCGGTCAAGGATCCCGGGACCGGGGCGATCGCCCCACCCGGCTGCTCGAGCCTCGAGGTGATCACGATGGTGCCCGCCGGGTACGACTTCTGGAACGTTGAGGAGGGCCCCGCGGCGGGCGGGCACTACAGCCGAAACCCCGACTACCTCCGGGTCAAGGAGGAGCTCACCGAACGCCTGATCGAGGGCATCGAGGGCGTACTCGGGCCAATCCGCGAGCAGATCCTCTGGCGCGAGTCCTCGACTCCGATCACCCAGGAGCGCTACACACTGGTCTCCGGCGGCACCCCGTATGGACTCGAGCACAGCCCCGATCAATGGGGCGCGCGCCGGCCGCGGCCGCGAACCGAGGTCGATGGTCTCTTCCTGGCCGGAGGCAACACGATCTTTGCGCACGGGATCGCCGGCGTCATGGCCGGCGGCGTCGGTACGGCCTCCTCAGTTCTGAAGCGGGACCTTTTCGGCGAACTGCGGAACGGCAGCGTCTTCGGCGACCCGGCGAAGATCACCGCAGGCGGCCCGGGCTGGGATCCGTTCCTGGCCTCGCGGCGGCTCTCGCGCAAACCGCGCTCACGGATGAATTCTCCTGGTGGGTTGCCGGCACCCGCCGACTCCCCCG
>JBBQZL010000223.1:0-3754 GCA_038207745.1 Solirubrobacterales bacterium | reverse complement strand
ATGCCATCAAGAAGGACTGCGTGAGGCCCTGGCCGGTTGTGCTGACCACGTCACTCAACTCGAAACCTCCAGAAGGTTGCGGGATGGTCGAAGAAGATCGTTATAGCATCGACGTCTTCACCCAGATAACCGAGATTCAAGCCGCTTTGGACAAGGTCGGCCTGGGTCTCTTGGAGGATCATGCTGAGCATTGCGTGATTGGAGGCGAGGCCGGAAACCAGGAGGAGCGCACGGCCGAGTTGATGGGTGCAGTGCGCCGCATGCTGCGCCACGGGTGGTGGAGTGATGATCGCGGCATTCCAGCTGGAACCAGCCGACGCCCAAGCCGGTCACCGAGCCAGCCTCAAAGGCGCGAACGCCCCCAGCTGCGTGGCCGGCGGACTCTGGCTCAGCCTTCTCCGCCACCACCCTGGTCCCGCAGAAGCTCGCGCCGCTCGCGGTATTCCTCTGGTGAGATCTCGCCCCGGGCGAAGCGCTGGTCGAGGAGCTCATGCGCCCCGTGCCCACCATGTCCGTGCTCTCCTTGTCCGCGCGAGCGCACCATCCAGACCACGCCAAGCACGACAAGCCCCCAGAAGACGACCATGCCGACGACCATCAGGATCCACCAGCCGCCGCCCCAATCACCCCCCATGTGGTCGTTCCAGCCCATATCAGCAAGGGTTAGCGCCGCGTCGAGCATCTCAATCTCCTTCGTGCAGTAGTTGCTTATCTCGCTTGTATTCCTCGGGGCTCAGATCTCCGCGTGCGAGGCGCTGCTCGAGCAGGTCGAGCGCCCCCTTGGAGCTCCGTCGCGGCCTCAGGAAGAAGGCAAACAATGCGCCGGCGGCGATCAACACGGCGATCATCCCGGCCATCGCCGCGGCCGGGGGACCCTGGTCGTCGTCCAGGTTTGAGCGCGCGCCATTGCCGTAGCCCATCATCGAGCCTGGGCCGGCGCCAGAACCGCGACCATCCATCAACGATCCCGGTGCGCCACGGGGGCCTGGGCCCTCAGGCCGGCCATAGCCGCCCATCATCGAACCCATCATCCCCAGAGCACCCATCATGCGACCAGAGCCGGCGCCGGCCGGGAATGAGCCTCCGGCACAACTGGAGAACCGCCGGCCAAGGAACTCGTGCATTTGTTCCTCTCCGGCCGGGCTCATGATCGCCTTCATGAAGCCATTCATGGCCGCATGTGCCCTGGGAGAACCGGCCATGCGGCCCATCGCCAGCTCGCCGAGGGCCTCGAAGTCACCGTTGCCCAGATCGGCACATTGCTTTCTGCCCTGCTCAAGTGCCTGTTGAAGTTGTTCGCCGCGAGCCTCGGGTCCCTGGGCCGGAGCGGCAACGGCCAGGCAGAAGAGGAGGAGCACCGTCAGCGGACCGACCATGGCCCATCTTGCTCGGACTCGTTCAGTGAGGGGCTTCATGAGCGGGCCGTCCTTGGCTCACTTCTACCGGCGGCAACCGCCAACCTTGTCTCCATGTCAGACATGATGTAGGAGGATAACACCCGCATTGAAGGCCGAGTGCCGGGTCCTGACCGCGGATACGCTGGCGTCATGAAGATCTCTACCCTTCCGGCCCTCGACGCCGGCCGGTCGGCTGCAAGCGAGCTTCACAGGGAGCAGCTGGTCCGCCGAGCGCAGCTACTTGCCTGGCTCGGCCTCGGGTGGCACGGAGTGGAGGCTGCGGTGGCAATCGGAGCGGGGGCGGTCGCCGGTTCGATCGCCCTGGTCGGCTTTGGTGCCGACTCTCTCGTCGAGGCGGTCGCAGGGTTCGTCCTCCTCTGGCGTTTCGCTGCCTCTCGCGCAGCTTCAGAAGACGCCGAGCGCCGAGCGCAGAAGCTTATCGGCGCGAGCTTCTACGCAATCGCCGCCTTCGTCGGGGTGGAAGCGCTCCGCAGCCTGATCGGAGGAGAACATCCCGCAGTCAGCTACGTCGGTATCGGTCTCTCGGTGGCGACCCTCGCCACTATGCCGCCTCTCGCATTGGCGAAGGCGCGGGTGGGGGATCAGCTTGGTTCGGCTGCGACGAAGTCAGAGGGAAGGCAGAACATGCTCTGCGCCTATCTCTCCGCTGCCCTCTTGGTGGGACTCGGGGCGAATGCCGTCTTCGGCTGGTGGTGGGCCGACCCTGCAACTGCACTCGTGATCGCCGCTGTCGCTGTCAGAGAGGGAAGAGAGGCGTGGCGCGGAGATTCGTGCTGCGCCGCCCCGGTCGGTCTCGGCGCCTGCGAAGACGAGTGCTGCACATGGCGAGTGGGGATTGACAGCGAATGATCGTCCTGGGCCGGCGCCGCCGCCAGGCGCTGAAACCCCGCTGAGCCGACTCGCGGTTCGGGCTCGGCGGGTCGGATCCGGTCTGAGTGGGGTGACGATCGCTGTGCCCGGCATCGCGCCGGGATCATCTCAATATCGACCCGGGGACTTCACAGGCCGGCAGCGGGCGGCTAGGCTGGCGATCAGAGTTCAGATGGCGGGGACGGATGATTCCCGGATGAGCTCTCGTCACCGGTCCAGCGGATCGAACCGTCATCACGAGAGGAGACTGATGTACCGCACAGTCCTGGTGGGCTACGAGGAGTCAGACCGAGCCCATGACGCACTTGCCCTGGCGCGGATGATCGCCTCGGCCTCGGGTGCCACATTGATCGTTGCCAACGTGTATCCGAAGCAGAAGTTCAGCATTCCCCCGGATCAATACGCGGGCTGGGAGCAGCTGCAGCGCGAAGAGTCGGCGCGGATTCTTGGAACGATCGAGGCGGGCCCTGCGGAGGTGCAGACCCGGATCGTCGGCTCGAGTTCGCCCCCACATGGCCTGGAAGAGCTGTCACGCGAGGTCGATGCGGACCTGATCGTCGTAGGTTCCTCTCACGGCACGGTGCGGGGCAAGATCCTGCCGGGCAGCACCGCCCAGCGTCTGCTTCACGGGTCCGGGTGTGCGATTGCGGTGGCGCCTGCCGGCTACGCGGATGCCTCCCCCGCCGAGAGCGGCGTCGTCGCAGTCGCCTTTGACGGCTCTCCTGAGGCAGAGGTGGCCATGCACGGCGCGATCGAGTTCGCCCGCGCCGGCGGGGACAGCGTCAATCTGATCGATGTCGCAGAGGTCCCCCCGCTGGTCTATGGCAAGGGCGGCGGCCTCGAGGGGGGCTATCTGGAGCTCAAGGGTACGGTCGAGGAGATCAGGAAGGAGGACCTCGACCGGATCATGGCCTCGATGCCCACCGATATCGAATTGAAGACCACTCTTCTTGACGGTGACCCGGCGGGGCAGATTGCCGCCGCAAGCGAAGGCGCAAAGTTGCTCTTCATCGGCTCCCGGGGGTTCGGGCCACTTCGCCAGGTCATGCTCGGCACCGTCTCCGGGCGCCTGCTCCGGATGGCATCCTGCCCGGTGATCATGCACCCCAGGGGCATCGAGGAGCCGGAGTAGGGCCCTGTCTAGCCTCCGATGATGTAATACGGATTCGGGTACTTGAACGCGCGGTCGGCATGACCGCCGTCGAGGTCCGACTCCTGGTCACCGATGTTGGCGATCAGGTCGACGCCGCCCCTCTCGATCTTCGCCCTGGCGCCTGACTTGTAGGCGGTGGTGCCGAGCGTCGAGCCCTGCGGCTTCATGACCAGGCTCGACCAGGTCGTGTAGCCGACCAGCTTCAGGTTGTCGCTGGTGTTGGCCCGGAATCCACCACCGTCGTTGTCGACGCGGCCGGTGATGAAGTTGACCTGGACATTGTTGGCGATCGCCCACTTGTAGAGCTTCAGGC
>JBBQZL010000222.1:0-3776 GCA_038207745.1 Solirubrobacterales bacterium | reverse complement strand
TCGGCCTCAGTCTTTCTCCTTTGCTCCCAAAACCCAGCCACAGCGCCATGTCCGGCGCATCCCGAGAGGCAGATCAGCCCCTCGCTGTGCTGCTCGAGCGCCTCGATCGGCGCCCAGGGCTGCTCGGCATTTCGCTGGGTTCCATCCCTGGTCTGGGCGTGGGCGCGGGTCAGCAGCCGGCAGAGATTTGCGTAGCCGGCGGGGTTCTCGACCAGCAGGGTGATGTGGCCCCGGCTGCCGTCGGCGACCTCGATCGTCAGCTCGCTGCCGGTGATCGGAGTCACCCCGAGCCCGTGGCAGGCATGGGCAAATTCCAGCGAGCCCCAGATGCCGTCGTGGTCGGTCAATGCCAGGGCAGGATGCCCGAGCTCGGCGGCGGCGGCGGCAAGCTCGGTCGGGGTCGATGCGCCGTCGAGGAATGAGAAGGCCGAGTGGCAGTGCAGCTCCACGTAGGGGGCGGGGAGACTCATCTAGGCACGCTGCCCATACCACTCGCCATCGATTCCGGAGTGGAAGACGACCGCGTTGCGGCCATTGCTCAGGACCAGTTCGAAGTAGCGCCGGCGAACCGGGCTGGCCGTCCACCAGCGGTCCTCGACCAGCCACTCCTCGCGGATCGACTCGACCCGGACTCCGGCCAGAAGCGCCGGTCGCCCGTTCTCGCCGACGCCGACGTTGGTCCTGCGCGGCGTGTAGAGCGGTCTTGGCCCACTCTGCCCCGGCCTCCGTCGCCCCGGCCCGTTTCGCCTCGACGCCGTGCTCATGAGTCCGGGAACGGGGTCAGCATCTCCCGGCGCTCGGGGATGCGGGAATCCGGGTCGATCTCGATCACCCGCAGCAGCGATTCCGGCCCGGCGGCGGCGCGGGTCTGCCTGACCGCCTCGCCGAGGCGCTGGTGCCTTACCTCCTCCGGGCGGCGGGAGAGCTCGAGTTGATCGCCCTCCCTCGGCCCCATCTCCAGGGCGGTGAGGTGGAGGGAGATGGCGGGTTCGGGCAGGGCCTCGAGCCTTGGCGCCGTGGTGATCAGGATCAGCTTCGGAGATGCGCTCGGGGTCCGAAGGGTGACCCTCCCGCCGCGCCAGCTCCCGCCGCTGGCCAACCTTGCGGAGACTGAGAGGGATCTGAGCGTCCTGTCCCGGCGTCTCGGGTCCGCAAGCACCCGCCCGATCAGAATCTCCAGGGCCCGCTGCAGCTGCGGACCGGATGCCGAGTCGGGCAGCTCGAGGCCGGCGGAGAGATCCTCGTGACGCGCCCGGGGGCGCAGCGGCTCGTCCCTGCCGAGGCAGAGTCGCTGGGCGCGGAGCCCGATCGGGCCGAGCCGGTCCGCGACGGCGTGGGTCGGCAGTTGGGCCAGTTCACCGAGGCAGGAGATACCGAGGCGCTCCAGGGTCCTGGTCAGCCTCAGCGCCGCGCCGCTCTGGAGGTCGAGCCGCGGCGCCAGCGTGGTTATCGGAATCGGTGTGAGGAACTGATGGAGTTCGGCGGGGGAGATGACCACCGCCGGGCGGGAGGCGCCGGGTACGGCTGCGCCGGGGGTCGCGGACACCGCCGGGCGGGGGGCGCCGGGTCCCTGCTCCCGGACCCGGTGCCGGGATTCCCGCGGGCCAAATCCGGAGGCGGCGAGGAAGGCGGCAAAGCGGGTTGGGGCCGCGGCGATCCGGATGGGCACGGAGATCGCACGGCGGGCAGCGGTCAGGGTTCCGGCGAGGCCGCCGTGCAGCGCGCGCAGCTCGTGGGCCGCGAAGAAGGCCTCGCCGCCGCGGTCGCTCTCGACCTCGGCGCCCACGTTCTCGAGGGCCCGGAGGGTCGACTCCCACATGCCGGCTGTCCTGCCTGGATCGGGCGGGATCAGATTCAAGTCCGGACAGCGGGAAAGCGCCTCCCCAAGCCGCATCCCCTCACGAACCCCCTGCGCCTCCGCAGCTCCGGAAACCTGCCCCAGAAGCTGTGTCCTGCCGGCATCCGGGGCCAGCGCAACCGGGAATCCGAGCAGGTCACGACGCTCACCGCATGCGGCAATCAAGGCGAATCTCGGAACCAGTACACAGGCGATGGCCATACGAACATATGTTCGTATAAACCCTCTCGAGAGTCAAACCGAACTCGCCCGAAGGCGCGCCAAACCACCGAAAGTGCGCCGAAACGCGGAGATAGCCCTCGGCAGGGCAGATCAGGCGGACCTGGGCGACATTCCTACCGCATAGGTAGTTTTGTCGCCCCGGTGTGGGTTGTTACGGGCCGGGAGAGAAGGTGCCCGGGTTACGTACCGGCCGGAAGGTGCCCGGGTTGCGTACCGGCACGTACCGGCAGGTGGCGGTAGGAGCTTCGACCTGCCTCAGGGATTGCCGGTGCCCGCGGGCTGCTTCTGAGACTTCTGGCCGGCCTTGTTCTTCGAGGCCTTGGACTTCCCGGACTTGGACTTCCCGGACCCCTTGTCGGGCCTGGCCGGCCCGGCCCCGCTCGACTTGGGATTCTTGGCATCACCCTTCGGCTTGGAGTTCTTTCCCTTTTCCCTGGCCTTGCTCTTCGACTTGGGATTTGCCTTGCTGCCGACCGTCTGGTGTGTTGGCGGCGGCGCGAAGGCCAGGATCAGGTCCGCGGTCTGTCCGGGGGCTTCGACGTTGGGGGAGTGGCCGACTCCGTGGATCAGCTTGGTCTCGGAGCCGGGGACGCCGGCGTATGCGCTGAGCGAGGCGCGGGCATCGCCGATCTGGTCGTCGTCGCCGAAGATGACCAGGAGCGGGATATTCAGCGGGCTGATCCGGTCGGTCAGGGGCTCCGCGTTGACGAAATCCTCGAAGGCGGTCGGGCTCTGTTCGTAGGAGGAGTAGGTCATCCGCTTCAGATCGGTGACGAAGCGGTCCGGCACGTCAAAGCCGGGCGCGAAACTCTGGCCCATTCCCTTCTTGAGCATGAAGTCGGGGGCAAGTCGCCAGATTGCCTGTCCGATCCCCGGCACGCGACTGAGCTGGGAGAGCCGATCGAGGTGGCCAAAGCTCATGTCCGGGATCGTGTCCAGGATTGCGATCCGGTTGACGAGTTCAGGCGAGTTCTCGGCCAGTGAGGTTGCAACCGCACCGCCCAGGGAGTGGCCGACCACAACCGCGTCCTTGACGTCGAGCTGACCGAGCGCCTCGGCCACGAGGGATGCCTGATTCTCGACCGAGTAGCCAGAGGACGGCTTCTCTGATCCGCCATGTCCGAGCAGGTCGATCGAGATCACGCGGTGGGTCCTGGCGAGAATCGGGGTGACCTGATCCCACCAGTCGATCGCGCAGGTGTAGCAATGCAGCAGCACGATCGGCGCCTCGGTCTCGCGCGGCACCGGCTCGGTTGCAGGGGTATCGAGCACCTGAAGCTCACCGCCGCCAAGCGTGAGGATCTGACCGCCTGCAACCGTCACCTCGGCAGGCTTGGTCTCACTGTCGAGCGCCAGGGCATTGAGAACCACGAGCGCGGCGAGAACCGCAAGCACGACGATCAGGATCTTCCAGCCGCGTTTCATCGAGCCTCCTCACGATCGTTCGGCGTGGCACCCGATTCGGCCGGGTCCGGGGCCGCGATTCCCAGAACGTCTGCCTGCTCGGCCAGGGCCTCGATCACGGTCTCTATGTGTGTGTTCATCTCGACCCCGAGCTCATCCGCCGAGCGCTCGAGCTGGCCGCGGTCGACGGCTGCCGCAAACGAGGTCGCCTTGATCTTCTTGCGAACCGATTTCGGCTTCATGCCTTCGATTCCGGTCGGCCTGACCAGCGCACAGGCGGTCACGAATCCCG
>JBBQZL010000221.1:0-3807 GCA_038207745.1 Solirubrobacterales bacterium | reverse complement strand
TTGATGCCGCGCCAACGGTTGTGGAAGCCGTTCATCGTGGTTGCAAGCCTCGTGTTCTATGCGGCAGTGAACCCGCGCTTCTGCATCCTCCTTGGGGCCGTCATCATCGGCAACCAGGTCGCGGCAAGGGCGATCGGGCGATCGGCGGACGCAAATGTCCGCAAGTGGATAACCGCGGCCGCCGTCACCCTCGACCTTGCGCTTCTCGGCGCCTTCAAGTACTACGGCTTCTTCACCCAGGACGTCGCCGACCTGCTCAACACATTCGGGCTTGGCGCGCCGCTGCCGCTGCTGACGATCGCGTTGCCGGTCGGGATCAGCTTCTTCACCTTCCAGGCGATCACATACGTCGTTGACGTCAAGCGGCGCGATATCGAACCCGCCTCGGCGATCGATGCGGCCGTCTACCTGAGCTTCTTTCCCCATCTCGTCGCCGGGCCGATCGTCCGTGCCAGCGAGTTCATCCCCCAGCTTCGCGCCCCGCGGGATCCGACCCGCGTCGCGGTCGGCGCCGGCCTGGCCCTGATCGGAATGGGCCTGATCAAGAAGGTGCTGATCGCCGACTTCCTGGCCCGCTCCATCGTCGACCCGGTCTTCGGTGTTCCCCAGGCGTATTCAGCACCGGACGTTCTGCTCGCCGCCTACGCCTATACCGCACAGATCTACTGCGACTTCTCCGGCTACACGGACATGGCGATCGGCCTCGCGCTGCTGATGGGCTTCATCTTTCCCCAGAACTTCAACAGCCCGTCCCGGGCCACCGGCTTCCGCGACTTCTGGCGGCGATGGCACATGACCCTCTCCCGATTCCTCCGCGACTATCTCTACATCCCGCTCGGAGGCAACCGGGGCGGGCGGCTGTTCACCTATCGCAACCTGTTGATCACGATGGTGCTCGGCGGCCTCTGGCACGGGGCGGCGTGGACCTTCGTCCTCTGGGGTTTCTTCCAGGGCGGCGCGCTTGTGGCCGAACACGCGATCGACGGCCGGGTGGGGCGCCGGACGCCGGCCTGGTTGCGCTGGTTCGTGACCTTCAACCTGATCGTTCTCGGCTGGGTCCTCTTCCGCTCCCAGGGACTGGATCTGTTCGGAGAGTTCATCTCACGGCTCACCGCCGGCGGTCCGGCAACTCTCTGGACGCTGCCGATTGTCGGCGCCGTGATCGTCGTGATCGGGATGCAGCTGCTGCCGCCCAAGCCGATGGAACGGATCCAGATCCGGTTCGAGCGAACGCGGCCTGTGGTTCTTGCGGTCGTGCTCGCGGTTACGATCCTGCTGGTCGGGGCAACCGTGCCGAGCCAGGGCGTTCCGCCATTCATCTACTTCCGGTTCTAGCCTCCACCGTTCAAGCTGATGCCGAAGCGAAGAGACGATAGCGAGATGAGCCGCTTTGAGCGGGAGGGATTGCTCCGGTTCCGGGCTCGTGATTCGGTCCTGGCCATCGCCCTTGTGGCAGTGATCCTGCTGATCTTCTCCGGCGGCTCGATTCTCGAGGCGTCCCAGCAGCAGCGGCCGGGAGTGACCCGCGACATCCTCGTCGCAGTCGGAAAACCGGCCGGCTGGGCATCGGGCAACCTCCCCTTCGAGGCTGCCGGCAGCAGCGTTACGGCCTCACTCTCACCCGACGAGAAGCTCGACGAGACCGCCGGCTTTGAGAATGGCAGCGCCGCGCAGCCGGTCGGTGTTCCACCTGTGACACCCGATGCGTTTGATCCAGTCGAGCTGGGCGAAAAGCCACCTCCGAAACGGCCGCTCCACACGCTGCTCGTCACCGGCGACTCGCTCTCCCAGCCCCTCGACGTCGAGCTCGCGAGGCGCCTCACGCCCGACGGGGTCGAGGTCGACCGCGACGCCCACGTGGGAACCGGGATCTCAAACGACGCGCTGATCGACTGGGGCCAGCTCTCAAAGAGCCAGGTGGAGAAGTTCAGCCCAGACGCCGTCGTCGTCTTCATCGGGGCCAACGAGGGATATTTGCTGCCCGGACCGGACGGCAAGGACGTCAACTGTTGCGGCGCCGACTGGGCGGCGGTGCTCTCGAACCGGGCCCGCCAGATGATCAGCACCTATCGCCAGGATGGGAAGGCGGATGTCTATTGGCTCACCGTTCCGACGCCACGGGACCCGGCGCGACAGCGAATCTCAAATGTCGTCAACACCGCGATCAATGTTGCCGCCCAGCCGTGGAGGAGTGACGTCCGAATTGTCGACATGGTGCCGATCTTTGCGCCGGATGGCGTCTACGAAGATGCGCTCACGGTCGGCGGCGAGCAGACGATCGTGCGGGAATCCGACGGAATCCACCTCAACGAGGCAGGGTCGGCGATTGCCGCGGACGAGGTCCTGCGGCGGATCGATCTCGACTTCACCCACTGAGTCGGCCCGCCCGCCCCTGCGGACAGACAAACAACCAAGCGGTGTTGCTCAGATGTTCTGCGTGTAGGTGGAGGTGACGCGCTTCTTGCCGCGCTTGCAGTTCACCGTCGCGTTGTACTGGACCCCGGGCACGGCCAGGCGCTTGCCCTCGCGGCACCTGAACTTCTGGACCCGGATCGGGCAATGCCCGCCTGCTCCGCCATGCGCCTTGCGACAGCGATGGTAGGCCCTTGTGATGCGCTTTCCCTTTGAGCAGCTTACGTGCCTGACCGTCAGCGATGTGACGTATGAAGCGGGCGGAAAGCCCGTCGAGTCGCCAACCACGTTGCAGCCCCTGGCCGAAGCGGTGGCCATCGCGGGGCCGGAGCCCTGCTCTGCGCCGGCGGTGGTGACGACGCCAAGGGCGACCAATGCGGTCAGGGCGGAAATGAGAAGTCTGCGGGAAATGGTGCTGCCTCCTTGGCGTTCAGATCAGTTCGCGGTGAGGCGGCATCGTAGTCGATGCCGAAGGGAGTGAGCAAACGCACGACCGCGGCGGCGAAATCCAGTTCGCGGGGTGCTCGTGGAACTCGTGGACCACAGCGTGGCCCTTCCCGCGGGAGATCAACCAGCGATCTACCGGGATGGCGGCCCAGAAGGCGACCTTGTGCGCATGGGGATCGATCAGAAGCGACCCACCGGGCGAGTGCCGGTTGCGATCAGCCCCGGCCCATCAGGCGGGCAATTGCAGCCATCAGCTCCTCGGTCTTCTCCGGCTGCTCCGCCTCGCCGGCGCCGATCACGCAATGGCGTGCGTGCCCGTCGATGAGACCAAGTGCGACCTTGTCGAGCGCTGCCTGAATTGCGGATATCTGCGTCAGCACGTCGATGCAGTACCGATCATCCTCGACCATGCCTTCGACGCCACGGACCTGTCCCTCTATCCGCTTCAGGCGTCCCAGCAGCTGTTCCCGGCTCGCGCTGTAGCCGCGAGTCGTGGTGGGTTGTGTGGCCATGCCGGCACTATACCCCCTGGGGGTACTATTTGCAAGTCCTTGTCTGCCGGGCCGCGGAACCACACCTCGAGTCGAGAACCGCTACCTTCCGGCGCGTGAACACGTCTTCGATCAAACCGCGTGATCTGATCCGGCTCGATGTGCGCGGCCAGAGATTCATAGCCGAGGTGACCGGACGCGACGCCGAAACCGGCGAGCTGCTGATCGTCCCGATCCTCCCATCCGTGACCTACCGGAGGGCACGGTCGCGCCAGGTGATCGAGCACTGGCGACGCTCAAAGCAGTCCCCGGAGCTTGCGACCGCCCCGGTTCACACCGAAGAACTCTTCTAGCTACTTCCCCCGGATAAACCCCTGAACGAGAACGACCGCGCCGGTTGGGAGTGGCGCAGTCGTCTCGGCAATTGAGTGGTGCTCTGAATCGAGCCCGGTCAGTT
>JBBQZL010000220.1:0-3812 GCA_038207745.1 Solirubrobacterales bacterium | reverse complement strand
TCGCGGGCCGCTTCCCGCTGAAGCTCCTCGCACTTGCCGGGTATCCCGGCTACAAGGCCTGGGGAGTCGGCAAGACCGGCACAGAGACTCGCTACAGCGATGGCGACCAAGGGATCGTCTCGATCCCCGCCAGGGTCAGGGTCGGCGGCAAGCTGGTCAAAGGCGGAGGAATCAAGATGGATTTCTCGAGCTCCGAACCGAAGGAGTTCAGCATGCTGATCATCGAGTTCGGCCCCCGCGACGAAGCCCCCTGCGTCACCTACAGCCTCAGCGCCACCCACGGTTAGTCGCCGCCACGCCGAGGACTCGTGCGGCCGGCTCCGAAATGGAGCCGGCCTCAGGTGGCCTGCTCCGGCTTGCGTCCGCTCGACGAGTAGGGCCGGCCCCACCGCTTGGACTCAGCCGAGGGAGATGCCGCGGCCTGCGCCCGGCAGCCGCTTGATCACGACCTCGAAGGAGCCGCTCACGCTGCAGACGTCATCGCGGAAAATCGACGCGGAGGCCTTGGTGCCCTTGCAGGGCCCCTTCACCTTGATCCGGTTCGAGAGGCTCTTGCCCACCTTCAGCTTCTTGAAATTCGACGGCGAGAGCTTGAGCGGGACGACGATCGCCTCGTAGTCCGATTGCAGCGCCTCGATCTGGGTTCCGGCCGGAGTCGGCCCGATCACCGGCGCGCCGATGCAGCTCAGGTCCTGTTCGCCGCCGCCCTTGCGGCCGATCCCGAGAGTGACCGGCCAGGGCGCCCTGCCGGGCGAGAGCCTGGCAACCCCGGCCCCGGTGTGGCGCTTGCAGACCGGCGGCGGGTCCTGTGTGATCGCTTCGTCGGGAGGGCAGAAATTTGTCTCGTCGAATTTGCTGAGGGAATTGGAGTTGACGGCGCCGTCGGAAGTGATCGCCGCCGTGCTCTGCACGAGCCGGCTGCCGATCACTTCAAGCTCGATCCGACTGTGCACGTTGACGCGAGCACCGGCCCTTATCGTCCAGGCCTGACCAGGTTCACAGTTGCCGGTGAAGTCGTGAACGGTGGTGATCGTCAGGCCGCCGACAACCGTGAGCTTCGCCGGATAGGCAACCCGGCCGGTGGCCGAGCTCGTCGCCACCGGGATCGCGACGGCGAAGGCGGCAACCAGAACCACTGCAAAGAAACGGCGCGGACGAGGCACCGCCCCATTCAAGCACCCCTTCGGCACGATCGCGCAAGATCCAGCTCTTCGTCCATCCTGGCTCCAGCGATCATCATCTCCGCGCCCGGCGATCCCGCCGCTGCGATCGGATCGGCATTCCGCGATCATGAATGTCCGTGTTCGGCCCCCTACGCGCAACGAAGCAGTCGCTCCGCAGGCGCCTCGGGCCGGGCGGCGGCAAATTGTGCCTGATCGCGACGATCGCCGGCGCGATCGTCCTCCTCGATGCGATCACCAAGCTGCTGGCAACCCATTACCTCTCGGGGGGCCGTCAGACCAAGCTCCTCGGCGGCGGCATCCAGCTGGACCTCTACCGGAACTTCGCCGGCCCCAACAACATCCTCCCGGGCCACGCAGCCCTGATCTCCCTCTTCGCGATTGTCGCGGTGGTGGTTTTGATCGGGGTGGCAACCCGGGTCACCACGACCACCGCCGCCCTGGTGCTCGGCCTGATGATCGGCGGTGCGATCGGCACTCTTCTCGATCGCCTCCTGCGGGAACCCGGTCCACTGCGCGGCGGCGTCATCGACTGGTTCAAGCTGACCGACCACACGAACTCGATGAACATCGCCGACCTCGCGGTCAACGGCGCGGTCGTGGTCCTCTTGGTGGGTGCCGTACTCGCCTGGTGGCGAGACCGCCAGGCGAGCATCAGCCCGCCGCCGCAAGACAGCGGCGGGGGCTCCGGACCATCTGAACCGACGGCCTGAGCACGAGGGCACTCCAACGGAGAAGCTAATCTGGCGCCGTGATCGCCGCGATTCCGAGCCCGTCGACCAACCACTTCAACGTCGGGCCGCTGGAATTTCATGCCTACGGCCTGATCTACGGGATCGCGATCATCGTCGGCACGCTGATCACGATCCGGCGCTGGGAGGCCCAGGGCGGCTCCGCTGACCTTGTCCTCGAGGTGATCCTGTGGTCCGTGCCCGCAGGGGTGATCGGCGGTCGCATCTACTTCGACATCACCAGCAGCGGCGAAGTCCCGCCCCACTGGTGGGGCCCGTTCGCGGTCTGGGACGGGGGGCTGGGTAGCTGGGGCGCATTCAGCGCCGCCGTCCTTGTAGCGATCTGGCGCCTACGCCGCCACGGGGCATCGGTCTCGAAAGCTCTCGACGCCGCCGCACCGGCGTTTCTGGTGGCACAGGGGATCGGTCGGTTTGCCAACTACGTCAACCAGGAGCTCTTCGGCGGACCGTCGAATCTGCCCTGGGCGGTGGAAATCGAACCTTCCCACCGCCCCCCTGGTTACGAGCACTACGCGACCTTCCAGCCGACCAACTTCTATGAGTCGATCTGGGACTTCTCCCTCGCCGCCCTCCTCGTCTGGCTCGGCCACCACCGCGGTATCCGCCCCCTGGGCCTCTTTGCCCTCTACATCACCGGCTACTCGGCATTCCGGATCTTCGAGGAGCTCCTGCGGGTCGATCCCTCCCATTACATCCTCGGCCTCCGGCTCAACTTCTTCGTCGCCTGTCTGGTGACGATCGCGGGTGCCACCTGGTTCGCCTGGATCCAGGGATGGTGGGGGCACCGAGAGCTCCCGCCAGAGGACGCTGCGTCTAGCCCAGGGCGGTCGCCGGCGGAGTAAGGCGTCGCCGGCGATCATCCCCACCGCTGTCGGTACCGACGCGCAAATGGCCCGTTGCGGGACACTCCTTTGGTGGCGATCGCTCAGACCTCTACTCCCAAGGGGCGGTATGCCTGGCTTGCGGGCATCCTGTTTGTGGTTGCGCTACTCGCGGAGATTTCGATCGCTGCCGGAATTCCGCTCAACCAGGACGACTCGGCGGCGAAGATGGCGACCGAGCTCCAAGACCACCGTGAACGACTCTTGTTGATCGCCTACCTGTCGGTCGTCTACGCGGTCGCGTTCGTGGTCTACCTCTGGAAGCTGTACGACCTTTTGCGCGGGGACCGCGATCGGCCCCAGGTCCTCAGCTCGTTGGTCCTGGTCGGCGGAGTCCTCTTTGTCTCCCTCCATGCCGTCAGCGACATCGGGATCACCGGCCTGCTGGGCGGAAAGCTGGCGACGTTCGGGGCTCAGCACGATCAGGGCATCAGCTACACGCTGTACCTGATGACCTTCGCCCTGGACAGCGTCGGTGATGTCTTCGGCAGCCTCTTTGCCTTCGCAGCGGGGCTGCTCGTGCTGCGCAGCGGTGTCCTGCCGCGCTGGCTCGGGTGGGTGTCGATGCTCGTCGCCGGCTTGTTCTTCCTGCAAGGCTTCGGCCTTGGCGGAGTGATCGCCACGTTCGGGCTGGCCCTTGATCTGCTCGGGTTTCTGCTCTTCCTGATCTTCGTCCTGGTGAGCAGCGTCATCTTGCTGCGACGCGACGGCGTGGACTCCCACGACTCGGTTCCCTCGGATGGACAGCCCGTTGCGGCGTGAGTGCTCCGACGGCTAGACGAAGGAGGCCGGCAAGGCCGAGGAGAGCGACGGCGTCCTCGCGGAGACGATCGTGATGCTGGCGGAGGCCTAGCGGAGGGCGCTCCAGATCCCCGGCTCGCCGGTGTTCGCTATCGCCGCCGGGTCGACGACGACCGCGGCTGCGGCGCGTCCCGCAGGGGGTGACGAGATCGCCCGCGGGACGCCCCCGCGGACCGCGTAAAAGCCTCCGCGCGGGC
>JBBQZL010000219.1:0-3890 GCA_038207745.1 Solirubrobacterales bacterium | reverse complement strand
CGCACCAAAGACGGTGTCCCCACCGCAGAAAAAGTGGCCGGGCCCGAAACGGCTCACGGTCAATCCGTAACCCCAGTCAAGGGGACAATTCGCCGGCTTCGGCGGGGGCGACCAATCGTGCTGTTTGATGTCGCACCGGGCAGTACCGGCTCCCACCGCGCAGCCGATGTTGCCGCTTGGCGAGTGAAAGAAACGGATCCTGGCCTCCGCGCCGGAGACGGCCGCAAGGAGCAGTAGCATTGCCATGGTCGCTGCCAACAGAAGCGATCTCCTCCGCATGTGCCGATCCTATCTCGGTGCCCGCGGCTCGACAACCCCGACGCTGCGCGCGGCCAATGGACGGACCGGCTGCCAACCTCGTAGATCGGCATTGGCGGCTCTTGGTTTTTTTTCCGGTTGGGCAGATGCTTGCCTTGCCAGGCACCATTCTCACCGACTGAATTGATCAGGTGAACTCGGGCTTCCGGACCAGCTTGTGCAGCTCGACCGCGACGATGACGCTGAGCGAGAGCACCACGATCTCAAGCCAGGCCCGCAGGCTGATCGGCTCCAGGCCGAGGGCGAACTGGGTGAACGGCAGGTAGAGGGCGGCGGTGTGGATCGCAAGTGCGGCCAGCGTGCCGACGAGGAGGAACCGGTTGGCAAACGGGTTCTTGGCGAATGCCGAGATGGTTTCGGAGCGGCAGTTGCCGACGTGGAGCGCCTGGAAGACGACCATCGTGGTGAGCGCGACCGAGCGGGCTTCCTCGAGGCTGCCTTCGTCGAGCGTCAGATGGAACATTGCCAGGGTCCCGGCGGCCATCACCAGCGCCGCGATCGCAGTTCGCTCCCACAGCAGCGGCGAGATGATGCCTTCCCGCCGGGGCCGCGGTGGCCGATCGATGAGGTGCTTCTCGCCCGGCTCGAATGCCAAGGCAACGTCCTGAACGCCATTGGTGACGAGGTTCAGCCATAGAAGCTGCACGGCGACGAAGGGGATCGCCAGGCCGGCGCCGAGGCTGACGAGGACGGCGAGGACGGCGGCGACGTTGCCGGAGATCAGGAAGAAGGTCGCCTTGCGGAGGTTGTCGAAGGCGATCCGACCCTCCTCGACCGCACTGACTATCGTCGCGAAATTGTCGTCGGTCACGACCATGTCCGCGGCCTCCTTGGCGACGTCCGTTCCCGACTCGCCCATCGCCGCGCCGATGTCCGCCTGTTTGAGCGCGGGCGCATCGTTGACGCCGTCGCCGGTCATGGCAACCACCTCCTCGCGCGCTTGCAGCGCCCGCACCAGCAGCAGCTTGTGCTCCGGCGAGACCCGCGCGAACACGGAGACCTCCTCCGCCAGGCGCTGCAGCTCCGCCGGCTCGCAGGCATCGATCTCCCGACCGGTGACGGCGCGGGACTGCTCGCCGGCGATGCCCAGCTGACGGGCGACGGCAAGGCCGGTGCGGGCGTGATCGCCGGTAATCATCACCGTCCGTATGCCGGCACGCCGGCAGCGCCGGACCGCCTCGCGGGCGGCCCCGCGGGGCGGGTCCATCATTCCCTGCAGCCCGAGGAAGCAGAGCTCGCCGGGGTGCTCGCGAACCACGTCCTCGCCGGGCGCCGCTGCGCCCAAGCGCCGGTAGGCCATCGCCAGCACGCGCAGGCCGCCGTCGGCCATCGTGTGTGCCTCGGAGAGAACCTGCTCGCGGTCCAGCCGCTGCTCCCCCGCGGCAGCCACGCACATGTCGAGGACCTCCTCGGGCGCCCCCTTGACGAACGCCAGCGAGCCGCGCTCGGAGTGATTGAACGTCGCCGAGTAGCGACGTTCGGAATCAAATGGGATGTCCGCCCAGCGGGGAAAGCGATCTTCGAGCTCGTCGCGGAAGAGGCCGCCCTTCGCGGCCGAGACGAGTAGGGCGATCTCGGTCGGGTCGCCGCTGACCTCGAGCCCGCCGTCGTGCTCGGCGAGCGATGCCTCGTTGGCGAGCGCTCCCGCCCGCAGGGTCAGCTCCAACGGAGAGTCCTCCGGCAGCGCAGCCGGGACGCCGTCGCCGAGGATCTCACCGCCGGGCTCATATCCTCCACCGGTCAACTCGAAGCGCTGCCCTCCGGCAAACACCTCCTCGACCGTCATCCGGTTCTGGGTCAGGGTGCCGGTCTTATCGGAGCCGATCACCGTGCAGCTGCCGAGCGTCTCCACCGCCGGCAGACGCCGCACGATCGCGCCGCATCGGGCCATCCGGCTGACGCTGATCGCCAGCGTGATCGTGAGGATGATCGGCAGTCCCTCCGGCAAGGCGGCGACCGCAAGCGCGACCATCGCCCGGAACAGTTCGGTCAGATCCTCGCCGTGCAGGGCACCGAGCGTGAAGCCGAGCGCCGCGCTGGCCACGGCCCAGATGCCGACCAGCCGCGTGAGGCGACTCATTCGGCGCTGCAGCGGCGTCTGCACGGGCGCGATTCCCTGCACCGTCCCGGCGACGTGGCCCAGCTCGGTGGCGCCGCCGGTGGCGGAGATCACAGCTCGGGCGTGACCGCGGGCGATGACCGTGCCCATGAAAAGCATGCTGTGCCGCTCGGCGATCTGCGCCTCGGGGTCGACCGGATCGACCCCCTTCGCGACCATCGTCGACTCACCGGTGAGCATCGACTCGTCAGCCTCGAGCATCGTCTCGTGGACGATCCGGCAGTCGGCCGGAACCTTCGCGCCCGCCTCGACCAGGACGATGTCGCCCGGCACCAGCTCGGTCGCGTCGAGCTCACGCTCACGGGCGTCACGGATGACCCGGGCCTCCGTGCCCGCCAAGCGTCGCAGAGCCTCCAACGAGCGCTCCGCGCGGTGCTCCTGAAGGAACCCGACCACCGCGTTGAAGAGCAGGACGAGGGCGATCACCGCCGCGTCAACGTGCTCACCCAGCGCGATCGTCACCGCGCCCGCTCCGATCAGGATGTAGATCAGCGGGCTGCGGAACTGCCGAGCGACAATGACCCAGGCCCGCACGGCCCGCTCCTCCTCGAGCAGATTCGGGCCGCACCTCGCAAGGCGGGCACTGGCCTCGGCCTGGGAAATTCCCTCCCGGCCCGAGCCCAGCCCGGCCAATACCTCCTCGGCACCCCTGGACCAGGGTCGCGGGACACTCGTCGACCACTGGGCAGCTCCGGCATCGGGTCGAATCGGTGCATTCACCGCAGATAACTAAGCACAGGGTCGCCAGGGGTCAGTATTCCTCCATGCCACTCCGCCGAGAGACCTCGGCGCCGCATCGAGTCGAGGCAACGAGGAAGACGCTGGAGCGCTATCGCCCCCTGGTCGGCGACGAGCTGGTCGCCGAGGTTCGCAGCCGGGCCCATGACCTGCGCGGCGTCCGAGTCCTCGAGCTGAGCGCCACGGCGACCGGCGGAGGGGTCGCGGAACTGCTCACCTCGCTGGTGCCGCTACAACGAGACGTCGGACTTGAGGTCGAGTGGGAGTTGATCACCGCCGATGCCGATTTCTTCGAGCTGACCAAGAAGCTCCACAACGGCCTGCAGGGCATGGAAGTGGAGATCGACGATGCCGAGCTGAGCGACTATCTCGCCCACAACGAGGCCCACGCCGCGGCTCTCGCCGACAACTGGGACGTCGTCATCGTCCACGATCCGCAGCCCGCCGCCGTCCGCTCCTTCGCGTCGGATCGGGGTGGGAGATGGATCTGGCGCTGCCACGTCGACTCCAGCGCCCCTAGCGACGCGGTCTGGCAGTTCCTCCGTCCCTACGTCGAAGCGCACGACCACGCCGTGTTCACGGTCGAGGACTTCATCCCGCCGGACCTCTCGATCCCGACCTCGACGCTGGTGCCGGCGATCGACCCGCTGACCTCCAAGAACCGCCTGCTGCCCGCCTATCTGGCGCGGCAGACGGTCGCCGACCTCGGCGTCGA
>JBBQZL010000218.1:0-3914 GCA_038207745.1 Solirubrobacterales bacterium | reverse complement strand
GCTCACGAGTACCTGACCAAGGCCGCTCTCGAGACATGTGACGGTCTGTTCATCCACCCGCTGATCGGCAAGACGAAGCCCGGAGACACTGCGGCCGACGTTCGGATGCGCTGCTACGAGGTCCTGATGGAGAACTACTACCCGGCAGACCGGGTCATTCTTGGCGTCAAGCCGGCGAAGATGCACTACGCCGGTCCGCGTGAGGCCGTTCTCCACGCGATCATCCGGCGCAACTACGGCGCCACCCACTTCATCGTCGGTCGCGATCACGCGGGCGCCGGTGATTACTACGGCACCTACGACGCTCAGAAGATCTTTGACGAGATCGACATCGACGAACTCGGTATCGAGCCGCTGATGTTCGAGCACACATTCTGGTGTGACGAGTGTGAGGGCCTTGCCTCAGGCAAAACCTGCCCCCACGGCTCGGAATCGCACCTGTTCCTTTCCGGCACCAAGGTGCGGGAGATGCTTGGCAACGGCGAAATGCCGCCGCCCGAGTTCTCGCGTCCCGAGGTTGCCCAGATCCTGATCGACGCTTACAAGGAGGACAACTAAACATGGCAGGTGAAAAGGGTTTCACCCTCTGGTTCACGGGACTTTCCGGAGCCGGCAAGACAACGATTTCCCATCTCGTCGAGACCGAGCTCCGCGGTCGCGGCTCACGGCTCGAGCTTCTCGACGGCGACGTCGTCCGCGAGAACCTCTCGAAGGGCCTCGGCTTCTCGAAGGAGGATCGCGACACCAACATCCGTCGCATCGCCTTCGTCGCCGATCTGCTCTCCCGCAACGGTGTCCCGGTGATCACCGCCGCGATCTCCCCCTACCGGGAGATTCGTGACGAGGCCCGCGAGCACATGGGCGATCGCTTCATCGAGGTCTACATCGAGGCGTCTGTCGACGTCTGCGCCGAGCGCGACACCAAGGGTCTCTACGCCAAGGCATTTTCCGGCGAGATCAAGGAGTTCACCGGTGTCTCGGATCCGTACGAGGCTCCCGAGAACCCAGAGCTGACGATCAGCACCGCGGATGAGTCCGCGGATCAGTCGGCCGCCAAGGTAGTCGCCTACCTCGACGAACAGGGCCTGATCCCGTCTCGCGAGGCCGCAGCGGTCTAGGCATCAGAGCGGGACCCGGATGGCGCCCACCCTCGGGTGGCGTTCCGTCCTGGTCCCGTTTGCAGTTCCCAACCTCAGGGAACGCGTGTGACCGATCCCGATTCCACCAAGGCCGAGAAGCGACGTTGGCTGGCCCTTGCGCTGATCGCGGTGGCGCAGTTCGTCGTCGTCCTCGACGCCTCGATCATCAACGTCGCCCTGCCCACGATCGGCCGGGCCCTGGACTTCTCGCAGGAGAGCCTCCAGTGGGTCGTCAACGCCTACGTCCTCACCTTCGGCGGTTTTCTGCTGCTCGGTGGTCGTATGGCCGACCTGCTGGGTCGCCGCCGCATCTTCATCTCGGGCCTGATCCTCTTTGCGCTTGCGTCACTCGCCGGCGGTCTTTCCCAGACCGAGGGGCAACTGATCGTCGCCCGCGCCGTTCAGGGTCTCGGCGCCGCGATGCTCTCACCGTCCGCCCTCTCGATCCTGACCACGACCTTCCGTGACGGCGCAGAGCGCAACAGGGCGCTCGGCGTCTGGGGCGCGGTGGCGGGAAGCGGCGGGGCCGCGGGAGTGCTGCTCGGCGGCATCCTGACCGACACGATCGGGTGGGAGTGGGTCTTCTGGGTCAACGTGCCGATCGGCGTCATCGCCGCGATCCTCGCGCCCAGGCTGATCAGCGAGAGCAAGGCCGAGAACAAGACGCGGACCTTTGATGTCGCCGGCGCGGTCAGCGTCACCGTCGGCCTCTCCACCCTGGTCTACGCACTTGTCGACGCGGGCAATGTGGGGTGGGGATCGACCAGGACCCTTGGCCTGCTGGCTGGGGCTGCGGCGCTGCTCCTCGCCTTTGTGGTGATCGAGACGCACTCCAAGAATCCGCTCGTGCCGTTCTCGTTCTTCAGACGCAGGACCGTGACCGGTGCCAACATCGTCGGCATCCTGGTCGGCGCCGGGCTCTTCTCGATGTTCTTCTTCCTCTCGCTCTACATGCAGCAGGTGCTGGGCTACAGCCCGATCAAGGCCGGGCTCTCGAATCTGCCCCTGGCCCTGACGATCATCGTTTCCGCCGGCCTCGCCTCGCAGCTCGTGACCAGGATCGGCTTCAAGCCCGTCCTCCAGGCCGGGCTCGTCTTCATCACCCTCGGCTTGGTCTGGTTCTCACAGGTCTCCGTCGGCGGTGGATTCGTCACCGACATCCTCGGGCCGTCCCTGCTTGCCGCCGCGGGCCTCGGGTTCTCCTTCGTGGCGATCACGATTGCCGCGGTCTCGGGCGTGCCGGATCAGCAGGCAGGACTGGCCAGCGGGCTGCTCAACACGTCACAGCAGATCGGCGGAGCGCTGGGCCTCGCGGTCCTCTCCACGATCGCGACCTCGAAGACCAATCATGTGATGGCGGCTGCCCAGGGTGCGGAGTCCGCCCTGCCCCGTGCCCTGACCGAGGGTTTCCAGGTCGCATTCCTGGCCGGTGCCGCGTTCGGCCTGATCGGCCTGGTGCTCAGCTTCTTCCTCGTCCGTACCGCCGACAGCCGCGCACATCGGGATCTCGACGACACCCGCCGTGCCGAGGTCAATGCAGAGGCCGAGGAGGCATCTCCGATGTCGACCCCGCTGCTGTAGTCACGCCGGAACGCGTCTACGGGCGCGGCGGGACCTGCGGTTCGCCAAGGTCGTAGGTGTTGTAGGCGCCGAATCGGGAAAACGTCTTGTGGGTCGGGCCGTGGTAGTCCGAGGAGGCGGTCGGGGTGACGCCGAGCTGCCCGCAGAGCGAGAGCAGGTGGGCTGTCTGTTCCCTGGTGTGGGAGGGATAGTAGGTTTCGATTCCGTCGATCTCGAGGCTGCGGATCAGCTCCTCCACCTTGGCCGGGTCCTTGACGTCCCAGTAGGGATGCGCGATCACGGCGACTCCTCCGGCCTGATGGATCAGCTCGACAGCCTCGTCGGCATCCGGCCAGCTTCGCGAGACGAAGGCCTTGGCCCCCGGGACCAGGTATTCCTCGAAGAACGGGCCCATGTTGTCGGCGGCGCCCGCCGCCTTGGCGATGTGCGGGCGGCCTATCGAGAGCGCGTCACCCGCCTCGGCGATCGCGTCCTCGAGCGTGATGTCGAACCCCTCGCGACGTAGGTTCTCGACGATCTCACCGGCGCGGCTGACCCGCTCCTTCTGGGCGCGCTCGCAGGCCGGCTGCATCTTCGCGGTGTCGATCCAGTAGCCGCACATGTGCAGGTCATCCGCGTACTTGTGGACGCAGGACATCTCGATCGCGGGAACGATCTCGACCCCGAGCCGACCTCCGGCCTCGACCGCCTCGGCAACACCCGCAACGGCGTCGTGGTCGGTCAGCGCGAGGACGGTGACCCCGGCCTCTGCCGCCTTTTCGACAACTCCCGCGGGGGGCAGCTGGCCGTCGGACATCGTGGAGTGGCTCTGAAGTTCAATCATCGGATCAGCAGGATAGAGCGTGCGTGGATGGCCGCGATCGTGGCCACCCGCCTCGCTTGGCGGTGCCTGAATAAACTCCGCCGCCATGTTCTCGAAGGTACTGATCGCCAACCGCGGCGAGATCGCAATCCGGGTCGCACGAACGCTCAGGGAGATGGGTGTCACCTCGGTGGCCGTCTACTCCGAGGTGGATCGCGACGCACTCCACGTAAAGGCTGCCGATGAGGCATTCCTGATCGGACCGGGGGTGCCTTCGGAGAGCTATCTCTCGATCCCGAAGATCATCAAAGCGGCCAGACAGGCCGGTGCCGAGGCGATCCATCCGGGCTATGGGTTCCTGGCCGAGAACGCCGATTTTGCGTGGGAATGTT
>JBBQZL010000217.1:0-3926 GCA_038207745.1 Solirubrobacterales bacterium | reverse complement strand
GGGTCGGGAACCATGTCGGTGACCTCGCAGACCATCCCGGGGTTGGTGCCCCAGGTGACCATCGGCGAGATGTCGCCGGCGTCGAGCTCCACCTCGGAGTCGAAGCCGGCGCCCTCGTCGGTCGGCAGCTCTCGCCAGCGGGCGATGGCGGCCTCGAAGTCCGACGGCGCCCCCTCACGACCGCGCACCCACTCGAAGGTCGTCTCGTCGGGGGCGATCATGCCCGCCCGGCCTCCGCCCTCGATCGTCATGTTGCAGATCGTCATCCGGCCATGCATCTCGAGCGCCTCGATCGCCGGTCCGGCGTACTCGACCGCATGGCCGGTCATGCCACCGGTGCCGAGACGGCCGATCGTTGCCAGGATCAGGTCCTTCGGGGTCACTCCCGCTCCCAGCTCGCCCGAGTATGTGATCCGCATCGTCTTCGGACGCTTCTGGACCAAGCACTGGGTCGCCAGCACGTGCTCGACCTCGGAGGTGCCGATGCCGAAGGCCAGCGCCCCGAAGGCGCCGTGGGTCGAGGTGTGGCTATCGCCGCAGACGATCGTCATGCCAGGCTGGGTGACGCCCAGCTCAGGGCCGATCACGTGGACGATGCCCTGGCGGTCGGAACCCAACGAGTACAGCGGGATGCCGAACTCCTCGCAGTTGCGCTCCAGGGTTTCGACCTGGACGCGGGAGAGCTGATCGGCGATCAGACGCGCCGCCATCGTCCCGTCGGTGGGCGTGTTGTGGTCGGCGGTAGCCAGCGTCTTGTCGGCGCGGCGGACCGGGCGATCGGCCAGGCGCAGGCCGTCGAAGGCCTGCGGCGAGGTCACCTCGTGGACCAGGTGCAGGTCGATGTAGATGAGACCGTCGGAGACCTCGTGCGCCTCCCAGATCTTCTCGAACATGTTCTTCATCAACGCCGCCTCCTCTGCTCTCGCTCGTTCGGATTCATGATCACCGGTCGTCTTCCTCTCTCGCTTCCGCGTCCGGGGGCGGCTAGCCCCTTCTCAGACCGGCGGCGATTACGGCGATGAACCGGGTGGGCTCCTCGCCATCGTTCTCAAAGTGATGTGGCAGGTCGGCGTCGAAGGTGACGCTGTCGCCTTCGGGAAGCTCGTAGCGGGTACCGTCGACGACCAGCGCCAGCGTCCCGGCGAGAACGACGGCGGTCTCGCGACTGCCCGGCTCGTGCATCGGCGGGTCCGTGCGGCCGCCGGTCGTGGCGCCGGGCTCCAGCATGTGCAGGGAGACATCGGCTCGCTGGCCGGGCAGGGGTGGCGTCAGCTCCTCGATGCGGTGCCCGCCGCGGGCGCTGACTCGACGGCCGGCGGCGCGACTGACCGAGACGTGCTGTCCCTCGTCGAGGCGCAGCAGCTGCGAGAGGGTCAGCTCCAGGCCGGTGGCGATCTTGGCGGCGACCGCCAGTGTCGGACTGGTCTCGCCGCGCTCGACCTGCGAGAGCATCGGCGCGCTGACGCCGGAGCGCTCGCCCAGGTCGCGCAGCGACAGCCCCATCGCGTCGCGCAGGGCTCGGATCCGCGGGCCGACGGTCGCGGGCTGGTCGGAGGTCATCGTTTCGGGAGTGTCAGCGGTCGCTGCCTGGGTCACCGTGGCTGTACGTTATCACGGACACTTGTATTGGCAATAGCTTCCTCTCCTTCTCGACGGAGTTCTCCCGAGCTCGAGTCCGCGGGCGGCTCTTATGCTTGAGCGCGTGAAGGAGACGGAGCAGCGGCAGGCACTCAGTGCTGTGTTGCGCGGGAGCGCGGTGCCCTATGGGTACACGCTGACCGTTCTCGCGACTCACAGCATCCTTGCGAATCGGCACGGTGGGCCGGATGTGGCCGAGATCCTCGTCTTCGTGATCGGGGCGATGGTCGGCTTCGCCTGCTTGGGATTGATCGCGGAGCGGCGGCCGCGGCGGGCGCTGCGGCCCGATGACGGCGACCTGATCCACGCCGGGATGATCCACGTCTTCGCGATCGGTGCGGCATTTGCGTCAGCCGTGCTGATCGCGCTGATTCCCGGGCTGATCTCGTGGGGGCTCGGCGCCTTCGTCGCCACCGTCCTCTATCTCTCGATCGTCAGTCTCGAGATCGACCTCGCCCGGCGGGTCGAGGAGGACGGCGGCGAGTAGGTACCGCGGTCAGGGGCCGGGGGTCCGCTCTATTGCTGCGGCGGCAGTGGCGGCCTCGGCCTCGCGGGTGGCGGCGCCTTCGAGAGCGTTGGACAGAGCTCGCAGGTAGGCGCGGGCGGAGGCCTCGATGATGTCGGTGGCGACACCGACACCGGTCGCCAGGCGGCCGTCGTGGCGCAGGACCACGGTCACCTCGCCGAGGGCGTCCTCTCCCCCGGTGACAGCGTCAACCGTGTACTGGCTCAACTCGCTCTCGGTCCCGGTGGCCTCCTGTATCGCGCGGAATACGGCGTCGATCGGGCCGTCGCCACCGGACTCTGCGACGACGGTCTCGCCGGAGGGCAGTTTGATGCTGACCTTGGCGACAGGCTCACGCTCGCTGCCGGCGCTGACCTCGAAGGAGGTCAGCTCGTGGGCGTCGGTGCGCTCGCGCATCTCGTCGGAGACGATCGCCTCCAGATCCAGCGCGGTGACATGCTTCTTGCGGTCGGCAATCTCCTTGAATGCCTTGAAGGCCGCGTTCAGCGTGTTGCCCTCGACGACGAAGCCGAGCTGCTCCAGGGCGTCTTTCAGGGCGTGGCGGCCGGAGTGCTTGCCCAGTACCAGGGAGTTGGAATCGAGGCCGACTTCGGTGGCGTCCATGATCTCGTAGGTGCTGCGCTCCTTCAGCACGCCGTCCTGGTGGATACCGGACTCGTGGGCGAAGGCATTGCGGCCGACGATCGCCTTGTTGGGCTGGATCGCGTAGCCGGTCAGGCGCGAGACCAAGCGACTGGTGCGGGCGATCTCGCGGCTGTTGATGCCGGTGCGCAGGCCGTGGACGTCCTCGCGGACCTTGATCAGCATCGCGATCTCCTCCAGCGAGCAGTTGCCGGCGCGCTCACCGATGCCGTTGATGGCGCACTCGACCTGGCGCGCCCCCGCCTGGACACCGGCGTAGGAGTTGGCGACCGCCAACCCCAGATCGTCGTGGCAGTGGACCGAGAGTTCGACCCCTGACAGCGCCGGGACCAGCTCGTACAGGCGGCGGAAGTAGGCCGCGTACTCCTCCGGGGTGGTGTAGCCGACCGTGTCGGGGATGTTGACGACGGTGGCGCCCTCCTCGACCGCGACCGCGACCACTTCGGCCGTGAACTCGATGTCGGCGCGGGTCGCATCCATCGGCGAGAACTCGACGTCCTCGAGATAAGCCTTGGCCATCGCGACGGCGGCGCGGGCCTGACCCTTGACGTCCTCGCGATCGGTCTGCAACTGGTACTCGATGTGGATGTCGGAGGTCGAGATGAAGGTGTGGATCCGCGGCCGCTGTGAGTCGCGGACCGCCCCCCAGGCCGCGTCGATGTCGGCCTTGTGGGTGCGGGCCAGGCCGCAGATGACCGGCCCCTCCACCCTGCCGGCAATCTCCTTGACGGCCTCGAAGTCACCCGGCGAGGTGATCGGGAAGCCGGCCTCGATCACGTCGACCCCCAGGCGGGCGAGCTGCTGGGCGATCTCGACCTTCTCGGCGGTGTTCAGCGAGATGCCGGGCGACTGCTCACCGTCTCGCAGAGTGGTGTCGAAGATGTGGACTCGGTTTGCGTCTGATGCTGGTCCCATTGGACCTCTCCTTCTCTGCTTGTCTCGAATGGCCTCTGTCTCTCGCGGCTATCGCGCCGCCCAGCGCTAATCCCCCCGAGGGGGGAGGAGAAGGAGAAGCGCGAGGCTGTTGCGACGATGGGTCATGCGACTGCGAAAACCTTATCGCACGGAAACCGGGGCTACTGGGTCTCGATGTCCCGGCCGGGCCCGCCGCGGAGGATGT
>JBBQZL010000216.1:0-3930 GCA_038207745.1 Solirubrobacterales bacterium | reverse complement strand
GGAACCACGGCGATGCCGTATTTCCGGGCCAGGTCCGGGCGCTCTCGAACGTCGATCGTCACCAGCGGGTCCGATTCGCCGGCGAGCTTTTCGCCCCACTCGTGGCATTCGGAGCAGAGGGGGTGGGTGAACTCAACGAAGGTGCGCCCTGTTAGAGCCTTGTCACCAAGATCAGCAGGCTCGATGTGGCTGTGGTGGCGGGGTGAGATCCCCCGCAGGCGCGCACCGATCCGGTAGATCTCACAGCCAGTACAGAAGCCGCTCGCGACGGCGAGCAGGGCGAGTGCGGCGACGACCCCGGCGAGCGCGGTGCCGAGAACCGGAGAGCCCAGCAACCAGGCCAGAGCCGCGCCGAGGAGAAAAAGGGACCCCATCATGTTGGCCAGCCGCGGCGGCCGCGAGTCCTCCAGTTCTCCCTCGCCGAAGAGGGGCTGAATCAGGGTGAAGTATCCCAGGCAGCTGAGGCAGAAGCGTCGGCCCAGCGTCAGTCCGGCGAGGAGCTGCAGGCCCATCAGCGCCCAAAGGACAGGCCAGCCCAATATCACGCCGGCGAGAGCAAAGATCCCAACCACGGCTTGGTTGAAGCGCGGTGCTCGGGCATCGATGACTTCGGTATCTCGCCATGGATCGGCTGTGCGGGGGCTGACCATGGCAGGCGAAAGTGTATAGGCACTCGGAGTTGAGCCCTCGGAGAGGATGGAGGGCCGCGCGGCGCGATTCGATCTCGATCCGCGTGAGCGGCTCAGACCAGTCGGCGAGCCCTCAGGTCCCCGGCGGGGCGCGCTTGGCGGAGAAGGCGAGTGGTCCGGTGTCGGCGCTGCAGCCGCCGCTTCCGTGGATCCGGAGAGTGCCGACGACCTTCCGGGCGTGCTTGACGAAGCGCCCATGGATGGTCACGGTCAGGCTCTGGGTCGGCGGCCAGTCCGCATTTCCCGCCTTCCCTGGATGTCCGCTTCCGTGGAAGCGAAGTCCACGGCCGACCTTCATCCCGTGGAAGAAGATGTTGGACCCGTTGCAAGGGCTCCCGGTCGGCACGTTGTGGAACTCGAACGATGTCACCCGGCGCGGGCGACCCTGCTTGACCTTCACCGTGATCTCCACCCCGTCGTCGTTGACCTGCGGCACGATCGGGCCCGTGTAGAGCCTTGCGAGCGCAGTCCCGGGCAGGCCGAGCACAAGGAAGGCGGCGAGAATAAGGAGCGTGCGCTTCATCGTGTCTCCAAATGTGTACATCCGGAATCCCGGCGCGGCAGGCCCCCAGCATACGGTGATCCATCGGCGGCCGACGCCGCGACCGTGGCGAGTACCGCGAACACGCTCGCAGCCCCGGAAGCGGTCGACTACGTCGGAGCCCCTGGAGAGCCGCCCCTCGAAAGCGCCTTCGCACTGGTCCGAGTTTCGGTGGCGTTGAGATCGAGCCGGTCGGCGACCCGTCCGCCGGGGGCGTATATCTCTACCCGGAAGGCGGAGGGGCCAACGAATTCAGCCTCGACCCCGTGACTTACCGGGCAGCGGCCTGCTGGGGCCGGCCACGACACGGTCCCGAAGGGATAGGACCCTTGGGCGTGCTCCGGAGGCTCTCCCGACCCTTCCGGTCGTTTGTCAGCTGTGCGCCTTCTGTCGAACCAGCCGAACCATCCTGTGTATTTCGCGGATGATCAGCCGCGGCTGGCTGAACATGATGTAGTGCGAGCTCCGCTTGGCGATCGTCTGGTGGGCCGTCGGCACGAGCTGCGCCAACTGTTTCTGTGCCGCCGTCCAAGCTCGCTCGACGACGGCGGTGGTGAGCCCCGCGGGCAGCCCTTCGGGGAGTTCGAACGGCACCCCGCGCGAGATGACCCGCAGCGGAATCGGGAGCAGGGGATGGGCGGCGGCCGCTTGGCGCATCTGCGCGAAGCTCGGCCGGAACAGGATCTGCTCCAGGTCGGCGTAGCCTTCCAGGCCGGGCAGGGGACCGTTGTTGATTTCGTCGTAGGCGGCGATCTGGGCCGGCGAGAGGGGGCCCTGCAGGAACTCCGACAGAGCATCCACGAGGACCATGCCGACCACACCTCGTGGGTAGGTGCTGGCGTAGAGCCTGGCAATCAGCCCGCCGGTCGAGTGGCCGACGAGGACGTAGGGCCCGTGGAGCCTTGCTGCTCGTAGCAGCGCGTGCAGTTCCACCACCGCGTCAGCGGCGGTGCGCGGCATCGGCACGGGCGTGCTGCGGCTGAATGCTTCCGTGCCGAGCGTCGTGCCCGGACGATCGTAGGTGCACACGCGGGTGAACCGCGAGACGCCGGGCAGGACCGTCACCCCGCGCGTCTCCTCGGAGCGCTCGCTCCAGAAGTCTGACCGGCTGCGAAGGCCGGCCTCGAGGATCACCGTCGGCTTGCCCCGGCCGTGGCACTCCATGTAGATGGCACGGCCACCGCCGATCCCGATCAGACCCGCGAAGTCGCCGCGACGGAGGGGCGCATCCCAGGCACCGGCCGACCTTGCCGCGAGCAGTCCGGTTGCGAGGCTTGCGAGGGCGAGGAAGAGGAACACGCCGAATCGAGCTGTGCGCATCGGTGGGAGGATCGGCGAGCGCGGCTTCCGTGTCAATCGCCGCAGCTCGGATGGAGCGCGGGGAGGACAAGGGAGGGAAGCTTTCAGTGCCTAGGCTCGGGCGAGTGGTGCTCGGGTTCGGTGCGGCGGTAGGAGCGCTCGCGAGTCACGGACTGCAGACATGCATGCCCCCTTCCCGCACAAGCGAGTGGCGCTCGGCCTCGGCGGGAAGGTTCTTCGCCGTGCGCTCGTTGCGGCGTTGGCGATCACTGGGGCGCTGATGCCGATCGCGGTGGGGGGCAGCGCAGCCGCGATCCAGAGATCGACTCCGCCCGCCGAAGCCGCGAAGAACATCGCATCGCACGGTTGCGGCAAGCACCTGCAGTGCGCGAACGTGCGAGTGCCGCTGGACTGGGAGCATCTCCACGGGCGCAAGATCAAGCTCGCGGTCATCCGCTACCTGGCCAGTCGGCCCGGGCAGCGAATCGGGTCGCTGTTCATCAACCCGGGCGGCCCCGGCGCCTCCGGCGTTGCCGCGGTCAGGGGGGGAGGCAAAGCGCTTGACTCGCTCGTCCAGGGACGGTTCGACATCGTCAGCTGGGATATCCGCGGCTCCGGGCAGAGCGCGTGCTGAGGCCGACCGGCCGCGGTCGGTACGCCGGGGCGGGCTATGTCCCATGAGGCCCAGATCCGAGACGGGAGGGACGCATGAAAGCGGCAGGACGCATATGGCGGTCTGTAGCCGGCTGGGGGCCGAGCGGTCGCAGGGGAACCCGCAGTTCAAGTGCGTCCGCGCGGTTGGTCCAGGGAGAATCACCTTTCCGTTTGCGCCCCCCTTTGCCACTTCCGATCTGAGCGGGAGAGCGCCCGGCTACCGGCTGCGGGTGCCGGCCCTCCAGGCGATGCGTCCGCTGTGACATGAGAGAACTTCGCTCTCGAAGGTCCGCCACTGCAGCGTGCCCCGTGCCTGCCTCCGCGCGGTGAAGTGGCCCTTGACGGTGGCCTTGCTGAGCCCCGAGGTAACGCTCATCGAGAAGTGGTGACGGCGAATCCTCGCGTAGCCGGTCAGCTTCACGGTGTGGTTGGCGGTCCCGAAGGTGCAGTGGGATTCGACCCGGAAGACGATGCGCTTGACGGCCCCGCCGTGGTCGCCGACCCGGAAGTTGATCGTCCTGCCCTGGGTGGTGGGCCCCTTCCAGCCACCGTCCTCGACCCTGAAGGAGGCGAGCGCGGTCCCCGAGAAGAGCAACAACGCGGCCAGCAGGACCGCGGTCACGACGGCGAGGGAATGGGGACGAGAGCCCTTCATGGCTGAGAGGTTAGGCCGGGGCGAAGTAGCGGGCTACCGTGTATTCCCCTAGCTCGTTGTGCGGGAAACTACGACCACCAAGCGGTTAGCCT
>JBBQZL010000215.1:0-3955 GCA_038207745.1 Solirubrobacterales bacterium | reverse complement strand
TCCTGGATTCGGTCGGCGGACAGTCCTGAGCAGAACTGAGCGCCGGCTCGCGGCTGAGTTGGCAGATGAGATGGTCAAGCGCGGAGCGCAGGTTTTAGAGACAGTCGCCGAGCATGACGCCGAACCGGCGCCGCAAGCGCCCCACGGCACGACCTGCGAATGGGCCGAACCCCGCCCGCGAGGGTCGCGATTCGGGTGAATCACTGTCTCGAATACCGCCGACGCGCGGGCGGGACCGCCGGGGCTTGAAGCCATGAGGGAGGAGCAGCAGGACTTGCGCCGTCTCCTCGCTCAGCAGCTCACCCGATCGCTCAACCAAGGCGGCGCCGCCCGGCGAGAATTGTCGAGTCGCTAGGTGGAGATGACAGAGGCGCGAGCCAACGAAGCCGCGCCGATCACGCCGGAGTCGTCGCCCAGGGCGGCGGGCCTCCAGGCGAGCCCCGGGCTCGGGCGCAGCATCCACGGATTGGCCGCAGCCTCGATCCTGTCGGCCAGGCTCTGGCCGAGCTTCTCAGCCAGGCCTCCGCCCACGATCACCCGTTCGACGTCAAGGGTGTTGATCACCGAGGCGACGCCGATCCCCAGCGTCTCGATCGCCATCTCGAAGAGCTGGTGGGCCAATTCGTCCCCTTCGTCCAGAGCCTGTGCCCACACTTTCGAGGTCAACTTCTTCTTCCCCACCTCGTCGCGAATCGAGAAGAGCGACGTCTCTTTCCCCGCATCGACCATCGCCGCGGCGATCCCTTCCATCGATCGACGCCCCGCGTATGCCTCCACGCAGCCTCGATGGCCGCAGGAACACAGGGCTCCGCCGGGGCGAACGATGACGTGTCCGATCTCCCCTGCCGCTCCCCGGGAGCCGTTGAACGGGCGCCCGTCGAGGACCAGCGCGCCGCCGACGCCGGTTCCCATCCAGACGCCGAGCACGTTGTCGACAGTGTGGGCAGCACCGGCGACCCACTCGCCGAGCAAGCCGACGTCGACATCGTTTCCCAACTCGACGGGAAGCTTGAGCCGGCGTTCGAGATCGCCCTTGAGATCGACCTGATCGGGCCAGTTGGGCAAGTTCGGCACGAACAAGACCTCGCCCCGATGAATGACGCCGGGAATGCCGGCGCCCACCGCAACCGGCGCTTCATCCAGAGACTTGATCAGCTCGACGATCGCACCGACGACCGCGTCCGGGCCGCCCCGGGGCGTGTTGCGCTTGACCCGGTCGAGGACCTGGTGGTTCTCATCGACGACCCCAACCTCGATGTTGGTGCCCCCGACGTCGACTCCGGCGACGATCATCTCAAGTCCTCTCAGGCACCACGACGAGGGGCGCGGCTAATGTCTGCTCGCCGATCAAAAGCTCTCGGGGGGTAAAGGCTTGAGCTCGATCGTCTCGTCCTCGACTGAGTGGACGACGAGAGCGGATCCGACTGGGACCTCCCGTCCTCCTCGGTGGGCTCGAACAGTTGCTCCAGGGGAAGTTCGAAAAGCCTCGCGATGCGAAATGCCAGCGACAGCGACGGCAGGTAACGACCGTTCTCGATCGAGATCACCGTCTGCCTCGAGACGCCGAGCGCAGTGGCCAACTCGGCCTGCGTCATTCCCGTCTGACTGCGCCGCCCCCGGACCTTGTTCTTCATGAGGTCAAGTTGCCTTACATCAATGTATGTGTCAAGTCTCCTTTACTTCAGCGGCGAGTCCGCTGCGTGAATCGCCGTCGATCGCCTATCCGCAGTTTTCCTCGCCGGCGCCTGCGGGACTGGCTCGTCGACCCGGCGGTGTGTTCGGGATGACCTCGACGCCAAGGATCGTCAGAAGCGAATTCATTCACCCTCTCGATTTCCGCGGTGCGACCGCCCAGTTGATCGAGCGCGCCACCGCTCGATTGCCCGTGCCGAGAATGCCGAGAGCGCTACTGCGATCGCCGCGAGAATCCCGCCGACCAGGGCGAACGACCAAACCGGCGTCACGTCGCCCCCGGCGGATTGATTCGAAGAACCGAAGGGGACCGCAAGCGGAATCGCCACGAACGCGACCAATCCCAGCCACGTCGTTCTGGTCCGTAGTCCGAGGGCCACCGAGGCCAAACCCCAGATCCCCATCGCAACAGTCTGATTCCGAGTATTCGCATTGAACAGCACAATCGCCACGATCATCGCCGCCAGGTAGGCCACTACCAATGCGATCCGCCTCATGGGCAACGGATACCCGGCCGTCGTGTACGCGAACCACTGACGGACGTGGACCGACCCGCGTCAAGTCCTACTACCAAGACGATCTGGTGGTCTGCCTGCTTCGAGGGGGCTTCGGTCGAGTCGAGCAGCGTCTGCTCGACGGCGGCCGCGGCGCGGCTGTGATCGAACAGCGGATGGAGTTCCAGGATCTGATGCGGCAGCGATTCGAGGAGGTGGTGAAGAACGCCACCGGTCGCGAGGTGATCGGCTTCATGAGCGGCAACCAGCAGGAACCCGATCTGATGTGCGAGGTATTCATCCTCGCGCCCACCGACCTGATCCCCTAAGTCAGCGGCGAATCGCCCCTCCATTCGTCTCGGCTGCAGAGGCGGGCACAGCCGGGACCGTAGGTGTCCTGACCGGCGGCAGACCGCCAACGGCTGCCGTCTCCCGGGTGAGGAAGGCTCCCAGCTCCTGGATCGTGCTCATCAGCGGCGCGGGAAAGACGACCGTCGAGTTCTTGTCGACCCCCAGCTTCGCCAGGGTCGAGACCGACTTGATCGGCCACCCCGTTCCGCATACTCGCGATCCGAGAACCGGAACTCCTCCAGGTTCGGGACCGGTCGGAACCTTCCTAAGGGAGCCGAGCAGCTCAGCGCTACACTTGCTTTGGGAATTCGGAGCTTTCTCTCGTTTCCACTCCGATCCAGGCCGACTCGGTCCAAGGTCTTCCCGCTCAGAGGACTCGCAGTGCCATAAGGAGCGTGGTTGTCATGACTCGATTCGCAAGTCGCGCCCGTGCATTTCGAAGCTCCAAGTCCGCGCGACCTTGGCTCCACTCGGATTTGGTCGGGATTCCCTTGACTCTCGCGGTGGTCGGTGTCTTGCTCGGGAGCCTCGCGGTCTTTTCCTTTGCCGGAGGCCTCGGTGGCATTTTCTTCGCCGTCTTCGGTGCGCTCGTTCTCGGTGGCGTGGTGTTCCTCCTGGGCGGTAAGCGTCCGGAGACGATGGCGGGAGTCAAAGCCTCGCCTGACGGCGGCGCCCGCCGCGTGCTGGTGATCGCCAACCTCGGCCTCGAGGAGCCGGCCCTGTGCGCGGAGGTGTGCGCGCGGGGAGATCGGGTCGGCACCGAAGCGATGATCATCGCCCCCGTCACTTCCTCCCGGCTAGAGACCCTGACCGACGACAACGGCACCCAGATGAAGGTCGCCCAAGGTCGGGTGGCGGTCGCCCTGGAAACGCTCAAGCGCGATGGCATCACGGCAGGCGGGCACGCTGCGACGGGAGAGCCGATGAGCACGTTGCTCGATGGCCTACGCCAGTTCGATGCAAACGAGGTGGTGATGTTGGACGGCGGCGAGACGGGCTGGGAGGACGCCAGTCGCTTCGCCGAGCGGGTCAGGAGCGAGGTCGGCTTGCGGGTCACCGAGGTCAGTCCTCTTCGCGGGTCAGAACGCGAGAAGCCCGGCAGTTAGATCAGCTCAGAGTTTCGAGGCGGGTCCTTCATTCCCCAACCCAAACCCCGAGGCGGGACTCGGTTGGGCTATGTGCAGCTAGGTCGATCCACATCGCGAAGGTTTAGATCGCTGAGCGGTTCAGCAGACGTCAGGGTGATGCAAGGACCACCTCCTTGCCCTTTGCGGCATTGTTCGAAGCCGTGATTCCCCACTCATTCTGCGTTTGATGCGCTCGCGTGATACTCGGGCGGGATCCTTCTCGCCGGCTGGAACGGGCGACTGGGTGGTGCAGTGGGCTCGATGAGGAAGATGTTCTCGCGCCCGGTGCTG
>JBBQZL010000214.1:0-3979 GCA_038207745.1 Solirubrobacterales bacterium | reverse complement strand
CCTCCGGCACCGAACGAGCGCCGAGATCAAACGTCTCTTTCCAGGTGATCGCCACGGCGCGCCACGCTACAGACCCCGGGGCGACGGACTCATGCCGCCTCCGCGTCAGCGTCCGCGGAGTCGGCGTCCTTCCCGTGGCCTGCACTCTCGTCGCCGGCGGATTCCTGGTCGAAGAATGACGAGTCGGCCAGTTCCTCCCGGGGGAGCTTTCTCGAGACGACCTTGGTCACACCATCGCCGCCCATGGTCACCCCGTAGAGCACGTCAGCGGCATCCATCGTGCGCTTCTGATGGGTGACGATCACGAACTGTGCGCGATCGGAGAAGCGCCGCACAAGCTGTAGGAAGCGGTCGATATTGGCGTCGTCGAGGGCAGCCTCGACCTCGTCGAGGATGTAGAAGGGGCAGGGCCTCGCAAGGAATACCGCGAACACGAAGGCGAGCGCGACCAGCGATTTCTCCCCGCCGGAGAGCAGCGAGAGCTTCCGGCTCGACTTGCCGGCCGGACGGACCTCGATCTCAACGCCCATCTCGTCGCGGGCCTCGTCCTCCCCGTCCTCGTCATCTTCGGAGGGATCACCATCCGAGATCGAGATGTCGGAGGGCGCGGGCTTCAGCGACACCCGCCGAAGATGGCCCGAACCCCCCGGGAAGAGGTGCTCTACCATCTCCTCGAAGTTTCTGGCGGTGGCGGCGAAGGTCTCCTCGAATGCACGCTCGATCTCGGTGTCGATGTCGCGGATCAGCGATTCGAGCTCACGCAGCGCCCGCTCGGTGTCCTCACGCTGGGTCTGGAGCAGCTCGACATGTTCGACCGCTTCCTCGTACTCGCGCTCGGCAAGCGGGTTGACCGGCCCGATCTGGGCCCGGCGGCGATTCAACCGCTCGAGCTGCCTGTTGATCTGCTCGCGCTCCTCGTCTTTCAACGCAAGCTCGGCCGGCCCGATCTCCTCCTCGAGGCGCTCCGCGATCTCTCCAAGCTCCCGCTTCGCCTCGGCGCGGCGATCCCCGAGATGGGCCGCGTCAACCTCTGCACTGGTCAGGTCCTCGGCGATCGCCTTCATCTTCGCCTGGAGCTCGGCCTCATTCTGCGAGCACGAGCGAAGCTCATCGGCGATCTGATCGCCGTCATCCTCGCGACCGAGTACGCGCGCCTCCGCCTGCCCGACCCGGGTCCGCACCGCGTCAGCGAGAGTTTCGAGACCCTCCGCCGCTGCCCGTACCGAGAGCAGCAGATCCTCGGCGGCGGCGAGCCGGCCCCTCAGCATCTCGCGATGGTGCTCGCCCAGAAGACCCTCGGCACGACGAGCGTGCAGCGAGGCCCGCTCCGCCCCATCCCGGACCTTGCCCAGCGCATCGACTCTCGCGGCCTCCGGCGCCTCGGCGGCGCGGGCCCGATCGAGGCCGTCGGAGGCAAGACGCAGCGCCGACTCGATCTCACCGAGCTGTTCCGACAGATTTCGCGCCCTTGCCGATGCACCGCCGCTTCCACCCACATCAAGGGTCAGCGGCCCAAGCTCGACTCGGAGTGCATCCAGCCTCGACTCGAGCTCCGCCGCCCGATCGCAAAGCGTCGCTGAACGAATCGTCACCCGCTCCTGATGACCGCGCATCTGGGTGAGGAATCCCCAGGTCCGGGTTCGCTCACGGTCGCGCTCCGCAAATCTCTCTTCGGCAGCCCTGCGACGGGTGCTTACCTCGGTGAGTGCCTTATCGAGCTGATCTCGGCGGGCGCGCAGCGTCGCGGCACTCTTCTCGGCAGCAGCCAGCCTGTCCTCGCCAAAGCGCAGCTCCTCGGCGACGATGCGAGCCCTGAGGCCGAGTTCCTCCTTCTCGATCCGGGCTCCGAGTTCGGCGGCCTGTGCCTGTCGCTTCAGGGGGCGCAGGCGCGAGCGCGCCTCGCGCTCGACGTCAAGCGCACGGTCGAGGTTGTCGCGCGTGGCGCGGAGCTTCAGCTCTGCGCGGCGTCTGCGCTTGCGGTGCTTGCCGAGACCGGCAGCCTCCTCGACCAGAAGCCGGCGTTCACGGGGCTTCGAGTGGATGATCGACTCGACCCGGCCCTGGCTGATCACCGAGTGCATCTCGCGGCCCATGTTGGCGTCGGAGAGGATCTCGCCGATATCGACCAGGCGACAGCGGGCACCATTGAGCCGGTATCCACCGTCGCCGGTCCGATCGAGCCGTCGCTGGATCGCGATCTCCGAGAACTCGGATGCCGCGCCGCCGTCGGAGTTGTCGATCACGACCTCAACCTCTGCCTCACGACGCCTTGCGACGTTCTTGCCTCCGGCCGAGATCACGTCCTGCATCGATGAGCCGCGGATCGCCATCGGACTCTGCTCGCCAAGGGCCCAGAGAACGCCGTCGGTGATGTTCGACTTGCCGGACCCGTTGGGGCCGACGATGACGCTCACTCCAGGGGAGAACTGGAGCGTGGTGCGCTCGGGGAAGGACTTGAAGCCCTTGAGGCTTATCGACTTCAGGTACATGCGCTCATCTCCTCGAACCCAAGGCTCGCGATCCGATCGGACGCGATCGTGCCGGAAACCGATTGGGAGTCCCGGCTCATGCTTCGAATCCCTCGAGGGCCTGTTCGGCTGCTGATTGCTCGGCCGTCTTCTTGCTGCGTCCGGCGCCCGCGCCGATCTGCTTTCCATCGACCACCGCGGCGACCTCGAATGTCAGTGCATGCGGCGGACCGGATTCCCTGATCACCTCGTAGGTGACCTGCGAGCCACGCCGGGCGAGCAGCTCCTGGAGGGCTGACTTGAAGTCGATCCGCGTCTCTGCCGCAAGGGCGATCCTCGACTCGAAGGCGTCGGCAACCGGTTTGCTCATCTCCTCGAAGCCGAAGGCCTCGTAGCAGGCTCCGATCAGGGCCTCGGTCACCTCGGGCAATGGACGTTCGCCGGCCAGCAGCGTTTCGGCGGAGATCCAACCCCGACCGGTTGTCGGTTGATGACTGAGCAGCATCCCGGGAACGCCGAGCAGAAGTCCGACAGAAGCGCAGGAAACGCCACTGACCGCCTGATTGTGGATCTTGGTCAGCTGGCCCGCATCAAGATCGCCGAAGCGCTCGTAAAGACGTGTTGCCACCGAGAGGCCGAGCACGCTGTCGCCGATGAATGCGAGCCGCTCATAGGATTCGATGCGCTCCTCGACCCACGATGAATGGGTCAGAGCCATTCCCCTGGCCCCGGGATCGAGCCGGTCGATCAGCCCCGCCAGTCCGGCGACCGTGGGGTCGAGCTGGGGCGAAGGCACCACGCTCAGGACGGGGATTGGGCCAGCACGTAGTCGATCGCGTCCCCGACGGTGTCGATCTTCACATCGGGATCCCGGGGAAGCGTGATCCGATACTCGTCCTCGACCTCCATCAGGACATTGCGGATGTCGAGCGAGTCGGCATCGAGGTCCTCACGCAGGCGGGTTTCAGGCTTGATCTCAGCGGGATCCAGCTCGAATTCCTCGGCCAGATGGGCGAGCACGAACCCCATCAGTTCTTCGCGGTTCATTTCCATTTCCTATCACTCAGCCGTGGTGCCGGGCGCACCGCGGCGCATACCGCTTCGGCCGACCCCGGAAGATGCGAGCAACTCGGCGGTTCTTGTGACTGCATCAACCTCGACTCCCCTGGCGGCGAGACGGATCGCGTTGGTGACCCCGTCCGCGCCGGTCCCTCCGTGTCCGACAACCGTGATGTGCCGCAGCCCGAGCAGGATGACGCCGCCGGTCGTATCCGGATCAAGCTGCCTGCGCAGGCTGCCGAGGGCGGGCTTGAGAAGCACCCCGCCCGCGGCCGATAGCGGGTTCTTGCGTGCGGCGTCACGAACGGCGCCGGTAACGACCTTTGCGGTGCCCTCCAGGACCTTGATCGCGACATTGCCGGTGAAGCCATCGGTGACGATCACGTCTGCAGCACCGGCGAGAACGTCGCCGCCCTCGACGTTGCCGATGAAGTTGATGCCGTCGCGCCCGG
>JBBQZL010000213.1:0-4018 GCA_038207745.1 Solirubrobacterales bacterium | reverse complement strand
TCCCCCAGCCATCGCATGCTCGGATTTGCGAACGGTCGCCGAAGCGCCTGAGGACCGAGCGCCGTGGCAACCATCAATGTGGCAAGGGAGGCCGAGTAGCCGATGGAGATCGGGACCGGACTGCGGGCGAGGTTGGGCGCGGCCGGACCAGCGATGCCGGCGCCGCGGTCACCGACCAGGTACGCAAAGAGCGCCAGTGAGATCGCGGACCCAATCTGTACCCAGAGCGCGCGGCGCTTCAGCAGGTCGGCATCCGTCCATTTGCTGAATCGGACAAATGCCCAGGCGCCCGTCATCCCAAGCGCAAACGAGAATGCCCAGTTCGGGAACTGGAGACCCCCGGAGGCGATGATCTGCGGGATGTCGGTCCCGGATGGTTCGAACCCGAAGAACGAACTGACCGAGCCGAGGTGGTTGAGGGTCAACTTGAAGAGGACGGTTATCGAGGCGGCAATCAGCAATCCGACCAATGGGCGTCTGAAGTAGGCGGCGGCGATGAAGGGCAGGATCACGTAGAAGGTGATCTCGAGCGTCAGGGTCCAAACCGGCCCGTCAATGCCGAATCCGATCGCGAAGTTCTGTTGCAACAGACCCATGACCGTCTGCATTCCGATCAGGTGGATTCCGATGCTGTCGGGGCCCGGGAGCGCGAACGGGAACGAAACCGGCGCAATCTTGACGAGCAGTACCGAGATGACGAATGCGAGCCAGTAGGCGGGGAGGAGTCGCGCAGCCCTCCTTGTCGCATAACCGCGAATGCTGCCGAACTCACCGCCCCGCGCCACCGTCGGGAGGTAGACCACGAAGCCGCTGATCACGAACAGGACCTCGATCAACTGGCCAAAGGTGCCCCAGACGAACGTCGCTCGAAGACCTCCATTCACGATGGGTACTGCACCCGCGGTCAGAAAGGTATGCATGACCACAATGCCGAGGATCGCCAGTGCCCGATACCCGTCGAAAACGGGGACGACGGGAAGCCCGGCGGCTGCCCTGCCCTGTTTGCCCGGGTCGTGGGTTGTGCCGGCGTCCAGGGGGGTGATCATCCCCGGCAGGGCGGCGTCCTGAGCGGCGTCAGATGTTGGAGAACGGCCGCTTGCTGGATTCAGCAAGGTTGTCGAGGATCGACTCCAGCTCGTCGATGCTCGCGCCGGTGGCGGGAGAGGCGACGATTGAAACCCTGGTTCCGAAGCCCTTCTCGGTCAGCGTCACCTCGACACCGTCGGTGTTGAGACGGGCGTTGGCCGCAACCTGCTCGATCAACTCCGGTTCGGACTTGACCAGCGTTCGCGAGACGGAGATCTCCCCGTCGTCCACTGGCGGCGTCGCAGCGGCAACAGGCAACTGCGTCGGCGTGGCGGGTTCCGGTTTCGGCGCAGGCGGGACGGGGGCGGGCTGCTGCGATTCTGGTGCGGGCTGCAGCGAGTGCGGCTCGGCGGAGGGCGGCTGCGCGGGCGCGGCCTCCTGCTCGGTGGCGGGTCGACGCTTGAAGAATCTCATCAGCGTCGCCCTTCAACTTTCGGCCCGATGCTCCTGCCCCGAGGTCTCTCTGGGCGGAACCCTTCAGTGCGCGAGCTCCCCGGACTTCCATGCGGCGTCCCGGCAATAGACTCACCCAATGGCAACCGACTCACCAGAAGACGACCCCGGCGGCCTGACCACCAACTCGCCGGGGACCGACCCTGCACGATGGGGACACTCGCTTGCAAACGCAATCGAGTTCGTCCTGCCGTGCCTTGACGCAGCCGGCGCCAGATCGGTCGCGGAGATCGGCGCCTATGCCGGAGATTTCACGCTCAGACTGCTGGATTGGGCCGCCGACACCGACGCACGCGTGATCGCTGTGGATCCGCTTCCGGCCGAGCCGCTGATCCGCCTCGAGGCGGATCGACCGAATCTCGTTTTGATTCGCAAGCCCAGCCATGAGGCGCTCGCCACCATTGACCTCCCCGATGCCCTGGTCATCGACGGGGACCACAACTACCATACGGTCAGCGAAGAACTCTGGATCATCGATGAGCGTGTGAGCGGCAGCGACATGCCGCTGCTGATCTTTCATGACGTCTGTTGGCCCCACGGTCGTCGCGACACCTACTACACGCCTGATCAGATTCCCGACGAAGAACGTCAACCGATGGTCGAGGGCGGCGGGCTCTTCCCGGGGGAGCCGGGGCTGATGCCCGGCGGATTGCCCTACAAATGGGCCGCCGGCCAGGAGGGCGGACCGCGAAACGGCGTTCTCACCGCCATAGAGGACTTTGTCTCGGGCAAACCGGATCTCCGGCTTGCGGTGATCCCGGTCTTCTTCGGTGTCGGAATCGTCTGGGACACGAGGCAGCCGTGGTCGGACGCGATTGCCGAGATCGTCGGGCCGGTGGATCGCAACCCGGTGCTTGTACGACTCGAGGCAAACCGCGTCTTCCATCTCGCCAGCCAGTACGTCCAGCGAGCCCGGCTTGAGCAGCAGCGTAGGCGCTCCGCCGAGATCGAGATCCTGCTTCGTGAGCTTCTTGCCTCGTCGGCCTTTCGCAAGGCCGATCGGGTCTCGCAGCTTCGCCGCGGCAGCTCTTCGACTTCATGGCAGGAGCAGATTGAGTACCTGCTCCGCGACCTCGACTGACGAACCCGGCCCGGGGCCGCAGGCCGCGACAGGAGCAGGTCAGGCGTCCTTACGGCGCTTGAAGAAGCTCTTTGGCGCCCGCAGCGGAGCCGTTATCCGCCAGCTCCGGCTCTTCCTCATCGCATCCATCTCATCGCTGAGCGTCCGGTAATAGAGCTGCGCCGAGTAGGCCTGTGTGCGCGCCGCCGACGCCTCCGCCTCAGCCCTGCGTGCCCGCCGCTTCCAGTCGTCTGGCCCGGCGCCGACCCCCGGCATCCGTTCTTCCCATTTCTCGGTCACCGCAACGTGGGCCTCGATCCACGTATCCACGTTGCTTACCAACTCCAGAGAGTGGTGATGGACAGCCTTGATGTCCTCGGCGACCACCTTGTAGCCGGCCTCGCGAACTTGCAGGCAGAAGTCCAGGTCATAGCCGTGGAGCTTGCCGAGGGACTCGTCGAATCTGAGCGACCTGACGACCTTCGGCGAGAGAACCATGATGAAGCCGTCGATGCTGTCGACCTCACCGGTTTCGGCCCATGACGGGATCGTCTCGGGATTCCATGAAAGGGCGGTTAGCTGACCACCACCGTGCTCGGTGTATCGATGCGCGAACGATGCCCAGGTGACGGCTCCCTCCCACCAGGCGATGCTCCGCACTCCGAGTGCTCCGGCTGCCCCGATCAAACCGACCTCTGGGTCACTGAAGCCGCGCCGGATTTTGGCGCAAAAATCAGGATCGACGATCTCGGTGTCCTGGTGGACCAGGACGAGCGCCTCCAAATCCTCGATCTCGCCGGCCATCTCCAGCAACAGATTGTAGTTGCGAAACAGCGAGCCCGTGCCCTGGTGTCCGATCACCCTTGAGTCGGATTCCTTCGCAAGTTCGATGCCGGGCTCCGCGTAGAGCGCATACTTGTCCGGCTCGGTGATTGCACATCCGAAGGCGATCATCGGTTGTTCCTTCTCAAGGGTTTCGCTTCCAGTTCGATTGCCTCCAGGCGCTCGTTCACGCCCGCCAACTCCTTCTTCAATTGCAGCTCACGCAGACTCGGGATCCGGGGACGGGCAAAGTCGCCCTCCGTCTCTTCCGACTCCGACACCGAGGAAGTTCTGGATGAGGGGATGTCACCGTATACAGCTTCCGGTTCCGGGGCTGGCCCGTTCGTTGTTTCGCGCCGCCAGCGCACCCCCGTCCAGTCGATTCGCTCGATCGGTTCGGTGATCCCGTGCTCGGTTCGGAAGTCCTCAACTGCCTGCTCGCATTCGTCGACGAAGTAATCATCAATGACCAGGTACCCGCCAACCGAGAGCCCGGGATACAGCGCGTCGAGGCTGACCCGGGTTGCGTCGTAGGTGTCGCCATCGAGTCTCACCAGTGACCACCTGCCACCCTGCAGTGTCGGCATCGTGTCCTCG
>JBBQZL010000212.1:0-4032 GCA_038207745.1 Solirubrobacterales bacterium | reverse complement strand
GGAGAAAGACTGAGGCCGAGCAGATCGCCCTCCGGCTGCTGGGCATCTTTGGGCCCGACGACTTCCGGATCGAGATCCAGCGCCCCTTCTGGCGACACGACCGCAGCCGCAATCGATGGCTCTCCGATCTCGCCGCCCGATTGGGTGTGCCGGCGGTGGCAACCGGCAACGCCCACTCCCACTCGCGCAGCCGCGCCCACCTCCAGGACGCCCTGGTCGCAGTGCGGCTGGGGACGACGCTCGAGGCCTCGGAGCCGGGCAGACGCGGCAACTCGGCCTCCTTCCTGACCGATCCCGAGACGATGGCAAGGCGCTTCGCCGATCACCCGGCGGCGGTGACGGAAACGGGAGAGATCGCAGAGCGGACCAGGTTCGACCTGACCCGGGACATCGGCTACCGCTATCCGGGGTCCGACGATGGCAACGCAGACCGCAAGCTCGCCGAGATGTGCTGGGTCCTGATCGCGAAGCGCTACGCATCAAGCACCCGCAAGGAGGAGGCCCGCGGAAGGCTCGAACAGGAGCTCGGCATCATCGGGCGGCTGAACCTCTCGGGATTCTTCCTCCTCCATCACGATCTGCTCGAGCTGGCCCGCGAGGTCGCGATCGAGGTCCGCGGGCCGGACTCGGCCAGATCGGTGCTGCCACCGGGGCGCGGACGCGGCTCCAGCGTCAGCTCGATCGTCTGCTACCTGACCGGCCTCTCCCATGTGGACCCGGTCGAGGCCGAGCTCTTCGGTGGCCGATTCCTCAACGACGAGGTCAGCTCGGTTCCCGATATCGACCTCGACTTCCCGCGGGACATCAGGGAGCGGCTGATCCCGAGGATCCACGAGCGCTACGGCCACGAGCGCTCCGCCCTGGTCGCCGCCTTCCCCACCTATCGATCACGCAGCGTGATCAGGGAGCTCGGCAAGACCCTGGCAATACCCACCGGCGAGATCGAGAGGGTTGCGCGATCGGTCGACATGCACGGCGGGATCGATGAGATCCGCCGGAACATCGCCTCGGGGATAGGCGCAAAGCGGGCATCCTCGGCCCGTTGGCAGCATCTGACCGCGCTGGCCAGGGAGGCCCTGGGTCTGCCCCGGCACGCCTCCCAGCACTCGGGCGGAATGGTGATCTCAACCCGCCCATTGATCGAGATCTGCCCGGTGGTGCCGGCCTCGATGGCCGGTCGCCAGATCGTCCAGTGGGACAAGGACTCCTGCGCCGACGCCGGCTTTCTGAAGATCGACCTGCTCGGGCTGGGGATGCTCTCGGCGGTCGAGCGCTGCGTCGAGGAGGTTCGCCGCACCCGCGGCGAGCGACTCGATCTCTCCCGTATCCCGCTCGACGATCGACCCACCTATGAATCGATCCGCCGCGCCGAGACCACCGGTGTGTTCCAGATCGAGAGCCGGGCGCAGATGCAGATGCTGCCCCGCACCCTGCCGCAGAACCTCGACGACCTGACCGTCCAGGTCGCCCTTGTGCGGCCGGGGCCGATCCAGGGCGGCGCCGTCCATCCCTACATCGAGCGCAGACGCAGACTCAGGGAGGACCCCACCTACCAGGTGCCCTATGAGCACCCGCTGCTCGAACCGGTGCTGAAGGAGACGCTTGGCGCGATCGTCTTCCAGGAGCAGGTGATCGAGGTTGCGATGGCGCTGGCCGGGTTCAGCTCCAGCGAGGCCGAGGGGCTGCGCCGGGCGATGAGCAGAAAGCGCTCGGAGGCGGCGATGCGCGCGCAGCACGAGCGCTTCCTGAGCGGGGCGATGGCCAAGGGCGTCTCCCGGGATATCGCCGAGCGCGTCTTCAAGAAGATCCAGGGGTTCTCGGGATTCGGGTTCCCGAAGGCCCACTCGGCCGCATTCGGCCTGCTTGCCTACCAATCGGCATGGCTGAGGGTGCACCGGGGTCCGGAGTTTCTCGCCGCCCTGCTCAACGAGCAGCCGATGGGTTTCTACCCGCCCGATGCGCTTGTTCACGAGGCCCAGCGGCGCGGCATTTCGGTGCTCCCCCCGGATGTGATCCACAGCCATCTGCACTCCCGGGTCGAGACCGCCGCCGATAGGCTGATGAGGGTTCGGATCGGTCTCGGATACGTAAAGGGGGCAAAGGAGGCGGAGATGAAGGCGCTGGTCGCCGAGCGCGAGCAAAACGGCCCCTATGCCGGGGTTGCCTCGCTGGCGTCGCGATCCGGAGCCGGCAGGGAGGGATTGGAGAGGCTGGCCTGGGCCGGCGCGCTCGACTCGCTGCTCGCCGAGGCCGCCCGATCATCGGCGGGAGCCGAGGGTGGCGGGGTGGCGGGGCGGCGGGAGGCACTCTGGCAGCTTGGCGTCACCTCTGGAGGCCGCAGCGCCGGTGGCGGAACCCAGCTCTCCCTCCCCATCGATCTGCCGGAGGTGCCGGAGCTCAGGCCGATGGATCGCTGGGAGACGGTGATCGCCGACTATGAGATGACCACGATGTCCCTGGGTGACCACCCGATCTCCCTGCTGCGGCCGGGACTCGGCGAGAAGGTCCTGAAGACCAGCGACCTCGGCTCAACGAGACACGGGGCAGAGGTCGAGCTGGCCGGCGTGGTCGTGGCGCGGCAGAAACCCGAAACGGCGCGTGGCATCCTCTTCATGCTGCTCGAGGACGAGGCGGGCTGCGTCAACGTGGTCGTCTCTCCCCCGGTGCTGGAGAAATACCGGCCGCTGGCCCGCTCCGCACCGATGTTGCGAGCCGTTGGAACACTGGAGCGAAAACAGGGCGTGATCAACGTCCTGGCCGGCTCGCTGCATGCTCTCGAGGCCGATGCCGGGCAGACCACGACGGTGGCGGACCTGGAAAGCGTCCGCAGGCGGCGCAGGGAGGCCGTCCAGAACCTGCACGCGGTTGCCCCGGTCGGGCACAGCTTTGGTCGTCGAGGCTGATGATCCCGATGAAGGACCTTGGATCTGCCGTGCAACTTCTGCTGCAGAAACCCCCGCGTACTGCGGTTTCCGTCCGATCGGGAACATACGGTACGAACATATGTTCTCCCCAAGGAAGACGCGGATGACACCGATGAAGAGACTTGCCGACGCCATAGACCTGATGATCGAGTTCGCCACGCTGGGCGAGTACGGGCTCGAGCAACCCGAACCCGCTGCACCGAGGTGCCGGCAGGGTCGGCACCGCCCGATCGCAGCACCCAGGAGTGCCGCCGATCGCCACGGCGATCGCATTGCCGCCCGGGTGGCAGGACGCGCCTGATCACCTCGCAGCGGACCCAGACCGCGTCACGACGACGGTCCTCAGTCGGACTCACCGTCGCGGCTTCACTTCACGTCGGTATCAGCCCGCTTCGCCGCGATCTATCGAGGCAATCATCTCCCGGCCGACGCTGAGGGCCCGCTCCAGGGACTCGGGGTCGATCCGATCGGCCGTGTCGGTGGGTGCGTGGTAGTTGGGAATGCTCTCTCCCTGGACGCTGAGCGTCATCGCCCTCCCTCCGCCGGCAAGGACGGGGGTCGAGTCATAGGGCAGCCCCGAGCCTGAACCGCGTGGGGTCAGATCGCCCTCCACCCTCTCGTTCGCAATCCGGGCAGCCACCGCGAGCATGCGCTCGTCCGCGGGCCAGCTTTGGAGTCGACTTCCCTCCCGCTCCAAATATCTGAGCGGCGCACGGCCGCCGACGCCATCGAAGTTCAGAAACATCCACTCTGAGGTATCAACAGAGCGCAGAAACGCCCGCATGCCGAGCACGCCGGATTCTTCGCTTCCGGTGATCAGTAGAACGACCCGCGTGTGCTGAAGTGGAGCCGATGCGATCTCGCCGGCCAGGACGCCCGTCACGGCTGCGCCCGAGGCGTTGTCGTTTGCACCCGCGACATCCACTCCACGCACCTCGCGCTCGAGGACGATCCCGGCACCGATCGCGCACACGAACCGAGCGAGCCTCACGACTCCGCGCCCGGCGCCGCTCCTGCCCAGTAACGGATCCAGACCCTGCACCCCGATCGATAGCCCGACAAGTGAAACCAGCGACCCGAGGTGGGGCGTAACCCGAGGGTGGAACAT
>JBBQZL010000211.1:0-4057 GCA_038207745.1 Solirubrobacterales bacterium | reverse complement strand
CGCGGCGCTTCGCGATCTGGAGAAGCTCAACTACGGAACGATCCCGACGGTCCTCGTCATCCTTGGCTTCAATTTCGTTCTCCTGATTCTGCTTGAGATTCCGCTGTTCGGCTACGCGATCGCGCCGGAACGGACCGTGATCGAGGTACAACGGTTCAGGGCCTGGCTTTCGCGCCGCGGACGGCGGATGGCGATCATCGGCTTCGCCGCCGTCGGCGTCTTCCTCGTCGTGCGCGGCCTGATCTCGTACTTCACCTAGCTCGATCGGCACCGTCGGCGCGAGCCGGTCACATTCTTGTAACCCGGTTCGCACGATGCGAACAGGCCGTGGCCAGAGTTCGATTGATGTCGCGGTGACTTCCGGAATTCGACGCCGAGAAGGGCGGATCCCCAAGCTCCTTGTGAGAGGATCGTCGACCTGCAGCAGGGACAGACAGCGCCACCGCAGGCGCAGGACCATCCCCAAGGACCCGCAATCGAGGCAGCGACGCGGCCGGCGGCCCTTGGCCCCGATGGGCGGGAAGTTCTAGGCCTGTTGCGCGGGGACGTCAGGCTCGGCGTCCCCAGCGTCTCCAGCATTCCCGGAATCGGGGAACTCGTGGAGCACCTGGCGGCGAAGCACCTCTGTCCCGAGCGCAAGAAGCACGGCGAAGATCAGAATCCCGAGCGGCTTGTGAAAGGCGGAAACCGGGGCCCAGGCGATCAGGGCAAGGAATACCGCACCGGCTGCCACATACGTGAGGCCGCGATTCTCCCGGACGTGAGGCGAGGCCTCGCGCCGGAGCAGCTTCGCGTAGCGGGTAGGGCCCGCCAGCAGAGCTCCGATGATCAAGAGGATCCCGAAGACGATGGTCGAGGTGGCCACGGTGACCAACAGCGAGGATCCGATCGTCCAGGCATCCACCGCCGCGGGTCGCACCGACTCGCTCGTCGCGAGTGCATTCACAACCTGGTCGCCTGCTAAATCCCTGACAATCAGGGCTAGCACGCCTGCGGCGATGAAGCCGATCCCGACCGATCGAAGCGCCTCGCGTCGACGGGGACCGGCGAGGTAGACGGCGGCTGCAAAGAGCAGGAAGCTCAGGAGTGTGAGCACGATCGCCAGATACCGGACCAGCTTTGCGATCTCCTGAGCGGCTGAGAGCTGGTCGGATCGCAGAATGGTCATGGATCCGGCGTCTGCCGGAAGCTTTGAGGCCAGATTTCCGCCAACTCCCAGTTGACTTCCGAGTTGCTGCACGAGCGGCGCGAGGTTGAGTGTCACAGTTCCGCCATTCGTGGAAAGCGCCGGTCCACCACCATTGAGAATCGCCAGCAGCTCTTTGTGCGCGGCGCGATTGGCATCTGCCCAGAGCTGTTGAACGGCAGGGGTGGTCAGAGCCTTCTCGGCAACCTGCTGGGCAAGCTGGCGAATACCACCGGCGGCCGGTCCCGCAAGAGGCTGGAGCTTGGGCGGAAGGGCCTGCTGAAGCTGGGCCTCGACATCCACGTTGGCGTAGAGCTCGGTGACCAGGAAGGTCGAGACCTGGGTCTGGATAGCCTTATCCTGGAGCAGCTTCTCGCTCGTGTTCGTCCAGTTCTCGGTATTGAGCGCCTGGCGGTTGACCCAGATCGAGAAGATGCCGGCAAATGCCAGCAGGGTGGCGACGATCAGGAGTGTGGCCACCACGCGTGGATGGCCCTGGTTCTTGGCTGAGGGAGTTGTCTCTTTCTCATCCATCGAGTCGGAGCATATGCCCAAGCCAACCAGCTCGACACCCTGATTCGGCACACCGAGGGTTGGCCTGCGGCCCTCTACCTCGCCGGGCTTGCTCTCAATGAGGATGCCAACCTCGACTAGGCGATCGCGAGCTTCGCCGGGTTGCTCGATGAAGCAGCCCGGCTGTTGAAACTGACACCCGACGCAGTCGTCCTCGACTTCCTGCCAACCCACCTCTCCTTTCCGGAGATCGCGGCACGGGTCTACGTCTCCCCGAACACGATCAAGACCCGGGCGCAGAGCGTCTACAGAAAGCTGGGAGTGTCATCGAGGCGTCAGGCGGTTGAAGAGGCCCGGGTGGCCGGACTGCTCGATGGCGAGAGATCTTCGAGGGAGTCGTCGGCGCTTTAGGAAGCGGCCGCGATCACCGGGTCACCGAGCCGGACGCGCCCCGGCTGCTCGACCTGGGCGAAGACACCAAACGGGAGCGGCTCCTCAGAGATCACCTCGCCACGGTAGGCCTGGAGGTGGTGCAGGGTCTTGAAGTCAACGGTGCCGGAATCGGGATCGCGTGTGGTGGCCGCGCAGCGACCGACCCGCTCTTGCACCCGCGCCACCGCGTCGCCGATTCGGATTTCGCTGTCGATCCACCCGTCCTCCTCGTGCGCCTCGAGGCCGTCGATACCGAAGGTCATCCTGAACCGGCGAGGGTCGATCGATTCGGTTTCGCCCGCCTCGACCTGCAGCCGCTCGAGCGACGAGGCCCCGAGAAGGGTTGCGCCACCGGAAGCGCCTCGATCGACTCCCGGCCGGTTCTCTGGTGTGGCGATCAGGCGAAGCTTCCTGCCGCAGTGCTGAGAAATCGCCTCGGAGAACGGACCAAGCACCGGCCGCGCCCGGAGGGACTCGCCGAAGAACGAGATCGACTCCGGGTTGCCGACCTCAACCACAGCGGCCACCTCCTTCCCGCCCGGGAATCTCAGCGCGAGCGTCCCGGCCTCGGGATCGTGATCGGGAACGATGGCAAGCAGCGCCCCGAGCCGGGTCGCGCTGATCATCACCCCGAGCTCGTCAACGATGAAGAAAGCCCGGTCGCCCGGCACGCCGTCCCGGTTCAGATCGGCCTGATCCAGATTCTGCATGCGCATCCCCTTGACGGGAGCGATCGATATCCAGGCGACGGAAGCGGACATGGGGCCCGATCATGGCACGGCCATCTTCCGATCTGGCGGTCTCCCGGCTACCCTTCACCACCGAGAAGTCGCCTGGAGGGGTGGCAGAGCGGTTGAATGCACTGGTCTTGAAAACCAGCATGCGTCGCAAGGCGTATCGAGGGTTCGAATCCCTCCCCCTCCGCTCTGCGCCGGGGATCCCCTGCTTGCAGGCGGGATCCTCGGCATCCCCCTCCATTTCTGCGAAGAGTCACTGGAGATCATCCCGCGTCATGGACGGATTGCGTTTGTGTCCCGCCCACCGCTTCGCCGCCAGCCGGCGGCGAACTCATCCGGGCTCAGCATCTCAAGTGCCGAATGGGGGTGGTGCTTGTTGTGGTCGACCCGCCAGTCCTCGGCGAGGAACCGGGCCTCCAGCAGGGTGAAGAAGAGCTCCTGATTGAGCAGCTCGTCCCTCAGCCGGCCGTTGAGAGATTTGATGTAGGGGTTTTGCCATGGTGACCCCGGCTCGATCAATGCTGCTCCGGTGCCCGAGAAGCGGCACCGGTCGGCCAGGGCGTATGAGGTCAGCTCCGGGCCGTTGCCGGAGCGGATGCAGGCCGGGCAAGGGGCCGCACGTCGGCTGAGCGACCGGCCCAGTTCGAGGGACTCTGTACTGTCGGGTCTCATGGGGCGGTCGGGCTGGGGACGAAACTGTTTGCGGGGCGCGCTTGCGGTGATGGTCGCGACGGCCGCTGCTGTCCTGATCGGGTCCGCGGCCGGACAGGTCGATGGGGCAACGGCTTCGACGATCAGGCACGTCGATTGCCAGGCGGCGTCGAGCGGGGCGGACGGGAGCACCCAGCATCCGTTCGCGTCCCTGGCGGCTATCAACAGCGGCCCGGCCCTCGGTCCCGGCGACCGGGTCTTGCTCAAGCGCGGGACGTACTGCGATGGGACGCTTGCCCCGGTCGGCGCCGGCAGCGAGGCCCAGCCGGTGACGATCGGCCCATATGGCGAAGGTTCGGAACGGCCGAAGATCACCGCAACCGGTGAGGACGCGGTGCGGCTCGAGAACACGAGCCATTTCACCCTCACCGATCTCGAATTGACCAACCCCGGGGATGGAAGCTCCAGACGCAGGGGCGTCCATCTGCTCGCCACCGGCCAGACAGTCGCGGGCATCGTCCTCAGCAATCTCGATATC
>JBBQZL010000210.1:0-4111 GCA_038207745.1 Solirubrobacterales bacterium | reverse complement strand
CCGGTGCGCCGATCCAGGCCCTGCGCGGTCTCACCGGGCGACTTGCACGGGAGAACACCAAGCGCAATCCCGGCCGCACGGCCGTCACCGCCGCAGCCCTGATGGTCGGGCTTGCGTTGGTCACCTTCGTGACGATCTTTGCCGCCGGGCTGAAGGGCTCGATCGCCGACGCGATCGACACAAGCTTTCAGGGCGAGTTGTCGATCCAGTCGTCGGGTTTCTCCACCCTACCCAACGCGATTGCGGCCAAAGTGGAAAAGATCGAGGGTGTCGAGACGGTCTCGACTCTGAGGCAGAGTCAGGCAAAGGTTGCGGGAATCGGCACGCAATCGATCACAGGACTCGATCCTGCCACCGCGACGCAATTGCTGACCCTGGATTGGGTCAGTGGATCCGACAAGACCCTTGGTGATCTGACCGGCGATCAGATCGTGGTCTCGGAGTCGTTGGCCAACGACAACAACTTCAAGGTCGGCCAGACCCTGGACATGCAGACGCAGACGGGGGCGAAGCCCAGTTTCAAGGTCGTCGGCATCGTCAAGGACAACGCCGGATTGCTTGGCAGCGCCGTCGTCACCCAGAAGGCGCTTGCAAGTGATTTCGGCACCGACGGGGACCTCTTCGACTTCGTCAGGCTGGCCCCGGACGCGAATCTCGAGACGGTTCAGGCCAAGGTCACCGATGCGCTGGAAAAAGGTTTCCCGACTGCAGAGGTCTTGAATCAGGATGAGCTGAAGAAGAAACAGGAGAACCAGGTCAACCAGTTGCTCGGGCTGGTCTATGCGCTCCTGGCGCTCGCGATCATCGTCTCGCTGTTCGGTATCGCCAACACTCTCGCCCTCTCGATCCATGAGCGGACCAGGGAGTTGGGCATGCTCAGGGCGATCGGGATGTCGCGACGCCAGGTCCGCAGGATGATCCGCTACGAAGCCGTGATCATCGCCCTGATCGGGGCGATCCTCGGGCTCGTGCTCGGGATCATCTTTGCCGCACTGATGTCGATCCCCCTTGCCGACGAGGGCTTCACGCTCAGCTATCCGATCCCCACCTTGATCCTGGTCATGATCCTGGCCGCCCTCGCCGGCGTCCTGGCTGCGATCGCCCCGGCCCGCAGGGCCTCGAAGCTGAACGTGCTCGAAGCGCTCTCGTACGAGTAGCTCTCTCGGTTGGGGGAAGTCTGTTCACCTCCCTTCGCGCTGCGGCCCGTGAAGGGCAAACGCGCTCGGGAGGTAAACAGACCTCCCCAGTCGCCACCGTCCCTCTGCTCGAAGCCAAATGGCGGGCGTTTGCTCGGCTTGGGTTCACCGTGCGCTCGGGCCCCAATCGCGAATCGGAGGGGCGAGGGTGGAGGTTCGGGGCATCGTTTGCCCGCAGGGCCGCAGATGTCTCGAGCATCTGCCCGCGCCCCGTCACCCTCACGGAATGGGAGCCTGTCCCCCCGATTGGACCCCAGCAAAAGAAACGCCCGCCAAATGGCGGGCGTCCCTTACAGCTTCTACAAGTCAGTCGAACTAAATCGCGCTGACGTCTGAGGCTGACGGGCCCTTGGGTCCGTCTTCGACCTCGTAGTTGACCTTGGCACCCTCTGCCAGGGTCTTGAAGCCCTCGCCGTTGATGGCGCTGTGGTGAACGAAGACATCCTTCGAGCCGTCATCGGGGGTGATGAACCCGTAGCCCTTGTCATCGCTGAACCACTTGACTGTTCCGGTGGGCATTACTTCCTCCATTTGCTGTGCTGCGAACGCGGAGGATGCGATGAAGCAACGCCTGCGAGCGCTAAACACGTCATTTGCCAGACCTCTTGTCCGACCTAACTATTCGGCAAGGTAGCACGGTTGCGCCGATGAGCACGGCATCCCGGCACCATTTCGCCGGGGGCGATCCGGTTCTCAGCTGTCGAAACCGAGCCCATGGCGATCAAGCAGTCGAAGCCAGACGCCTCGCTTTCCGCCGTGTCGATCCGCAGCCGCCAGCCTGTTGCGGGTCAGCTGGATCACTCCCCAGCGAAGCGGTTCGGGCGGAAAGGGGAGCGGCTTTCTGCGCACGTACCTGAGTGATCTCGCCTTCGTCGGGCGATGGTCGAGGAGGTCGAGCGCGACTCCACCTGCAAAGCGACTTGCGCCGACGCCGAGTCCGGTATGCCCCACTGCGTAGGTGACACGACCTCGATAGGCCCGGCCGTAGAAGGCCGAGAAGCGGCTGCAGGCATCGATCGCGCCGCCCCAGCGATGGGAGAATCTGAGGCCCTCGAGTTGTGGAAAAGTGATGAAGAAGTGCTGGGCGAGGCGCGCAAATGTCGCATCGCGCTGATCGAGGTGGGGCCCGAGACCATTGCCGTAATTGTAGATCGCGTCGTATCCCCCCCAGAGGATCCGATTGTCGGCGGTGAGCCGGTAGTAGTGGAACTGATTCGACGAGTCACCGACGCCCTGGCGCTGATCCCATCCGATCTCGCTGAGCTGTCCGGTTGAGAGGGGCTCGGTGATCAGCACATAGTCATAGACCGGGACGATCCTTGTTCGGATCGCCTTGACGAGGCCCGGGAACGCGGCCGTGGCAAGGACCGCGCCCCTGCTCTGCACCGTCCCGGCGCCGGCGACCAGATCAACGCCCCGTCTCGTGCGCTCGATTGAGGTCACGCGGGTGTGCTCGTGTATTCGGACGCCCAGCTCCACCGCAACCCTCCTGAGGCCGAGGCAGAGCTTGACCGGGTCGATCGTGCCCTCTCCTGACCGGTGCCAGAGCCCGGTTCGGTAGGTCGGAGAGTTGACCTGCGCCCTGACCGCCTCGGTTCCGAGGAATTCCGCCCGGTGCCCATGGGCGTGCAGCTCTTCAACCTCGTCCGCGAGCCAATTCTCCTCCGTCGGGGTGAGGGCGACGGTCAGTGAGCCTGAATCGATGAAGTCGCACTCGATCCCGAAGTGTTTGATCGCGACGCCGATCGCGTTGTAGTTCTCCAATCCCAGTCGCTCGAGCATCTGCATCTCGTCGGGCACCCGTGCGAGCCCATTCGAGATTCCGTGGGTCAGCGAGGACGAGATGAAGCCGCCATTTCGCCCGGAGGCCCCGAAGGCAATCCGCTCACCCTCGAGCAGGACGATATCCCTGGCCGGATCTCGCTCCTTGGCGACGACCGCCGCCCAGAGTCCGGTCAGGCCGCCGCCGACGATCGTCAGTTCGGCTTCGGTAACCCCCTCGAGCGGGGGCGCCGGTTCCCGGGCCGGGGAGTTCGCGATCCAGAACGACCGCGGCTCCGCGTCCGCATATGAGTCCCGCTCTCGCCTGCCGGGCCTCCGCTTCGGCCAGAGCTGGGTGTCTGCTCGGTAGCGACTCACCGACTCAGGTTAGATCACTTCCTGTCTCGCTTCGAGATCCCGATCCGGGATGAACGCGGAACCAATCGGTGGGCAAGAAGGATCAGGACGAGGAATGCGACGAGGCTCCCGATGATCCGCGGGTCGGTGAGAGAGAATTCCTCGAGACGGCTGCCCAGATAGACGCTGATCGCGGTGATCGGGATGTAGCCGACCGCGGTTGTCCACGTGAATGTCCAGAGCGGGACCCGGGCGGCTCCAGCCGCGAGGGAGGCGAGGCTGAAGGGCACGAACGGAATCAGCCGTACGGTCAGCAGCAGCGTGACGCCGCCGTTCTCGATCATCTTCTCCGTTCGCTCGAAACGTTCCTCGCCGATCATCCGGTGCAGGAGTGGTCTTGCGGCGGCATGTCCGATCGCATACGCGATCTGCGCAGAGATCACCCAGCCGACCATCACCAGACCGAGCGCCGGCCAGAATCCGTAGAGAAAGCCTGCGACCGCGTCGACAATCTCGGCCGGGTACCAGATCACCGCGTGGATCAGCGTCATCGCGAAGATGATCAGGATGCTTGCGTCGCCGAGGCGGTCGAGCTCCGCTTTGACGTCACCGGTATTGCCACGAAGCGCGGCGGCAACCGCATCATGAAGTGGGTTGACGAGAAGAATCACGGCCACGATCGCGAGCACCCCGACCACGGTGATCACGACACCGCCGAGCGGTGGGCGATTCGGGTGGTCGGATTCGGGCGGGGTCACGGCCTCAGTATGTCCGCAGCGGCGCAGGCAGCGCCGCAC
>JBBQZL010000209.1:0-4193 GCA_038207745.1 Solirubrobacterales bacterium | reverse complement strand
GATCGTCTCCTCGGTCGCCGGGTTCTCGACCGAGAGCGACTCCCCGGCCCCGTCTACCTGTTCACCGTCAATAAGCAACCTCGTCTCAATACCCATGGCCACAGCCTAGCCCGGGAGCGATGATCGAATCAGCGCAGGTTGCGAGCCCGGATTGGACGCAGAGGCAGGGGCTACTCGTCGATCGGGCGAACCGCCGCCATCTTCTCGGCACGGCGCTGCTGGATCACCGTGAATGCCATCGCGAAGACCGTGACCGCGAAGAGCATCGAGGCGATCACGTTGACCTGAACGGGGATGCCGCGCTGGTTGGCACCGAAGACGTAGAGCGGGAAGGTGACCGTGGTGCCGGAGTTGAAGTTCGAGATCACGAAGTCATCGATCGAGAGCGCGAAGGCGAGCATCCCAGCGCCGATGATGCCCGGCGCAATCAAGGGGAAGGTGATGAAGCGGAAGGTCTGGAGCGCCGTGCATCCAAGGTCCCTTGCCGCCTCCTCGAGGCTGCGGTCAAAGCCGATCAATCGCGAGCGGACAACCACCACCACGAAGCTGATGCAGAACATCACGTGCGCGATCAGCAGGGTCATGAAGCCGGTCTGGAGGCCGGCCAACAGGAACATCGAGAGCAGCGAGGCACCGATCACGATCTCCGGCGTCGCCATCGGGATCACGATCAGGACGTTGGCGAACCGCCTGCCGAGGAATTGATGCCGGACAAGTGCGATCGCCATCATCGTCCCGATAATTGTGGAGACGAGCGTCGATAGCGCAGCCAGCTCGAGGCTGACCTTGAGGGCGTCGGTCAACTCGGTGATCGCGAATGGGTCGCCCCAATACTGGGTCGTGAAGCCGGACCAGACCAGGTTGTACTTGCCGACCGGGTCGTTGAAGGAGAAGACGATGATCACCGCGATCGGGATCAGCATGTAGGCGATCGCGACCACGGAGTAGAGGTTGATCGCGTGCTCGCGCAGCCAGCGCCAGGATCGCTGGGGTCTGGTCTCCCCGGGTGGGGGAAGCGGCCGGGCGGCGGTTGCAGCCTCCATCAGCGCGCCTCCTCTTCCATCAATGCCTCAGAGCCTGCGAACTTGATGTAGACGAGGACGGCGATCAGGATGAACGCCATCAGGGTGAAGGAGAGTGCCGCGGCCGTCGGATAGTCGAGAACCTTCAGGTATTGCGCCTGGATCACGTTGCCGATCATCGATTGCTGGGTGCCGCCGAGGAAGACCGCGTTGACGTAGTCGCCGATCGCCGGGATGAAGGTGAGCAGCGTTCCGGCGACGATGCCGGGTGCCGAGAGCGGCAGGGTCACCTTGCGGAAGGCGGTCCAGGAGTTTGAGTAGAGGTCCTTCGCAGCCTCGACGAGGCGCATGTCGAGGCGCTCGAGGTTGGCGTAGATAGGCAGGATCATGAAGGGGAGGAAGTTGTAGGTGAGACCGGCGATCACGGCGCCGGAGGTAGCCAGCACACGCCCGTCGGGCGCGAGGCCGAGTGTCGAGAGGAGGTTGACCATCGGGCTCTGATCGTCGAGGATCGTCTTCCAGGCCAGGGTTCTGATCAGGTACGTGGTGAAGAAGGGCGCGATAACCGCAAAGAGCAGGGCATTTCTCCACCTTCCCGACTTGAAGGCGATCGCGTAGGCGAGCGGATATCCGATCAGAAAGCAGAGGATCGTCGCGACGCCCGCGTAGTACAGCGAGCGCAGGAATTGCGTCTGGTACGCGCTTAACGAGTCCGTGAAATTCGAGAACTGCCAATTGAACTGAAAGTTCCCGAGGGTCCCGGTCTCGAGCGAGAGCCGACCCATGTAGATCATCGGCAGGACGAAGAAGATGACCAGCCAGATGATCCCGGGGGCGAGCAGCAGATAGGGCAGGAGGCGACGGCGGTTGCTCTGAGTCATTTGGCGATTCCCAACTCAGTCTCGCTCCGCCGTCGCCTCTGGCCTCGTCAGCCGGTGATCAGGTTTTGAAAGGCCTTGGTCACCTTGGTTTCGGAATCCCCCGACAGCGTCGGCTGGGTGAAGCAGTTCTTGGTGAACGAATCACTCGGGAATATCAGCTCGTTGTTGGCAAGCTCCGGATCCGTCTTCTCGAGGATCTGCTTGACGCCCTTGACCGGAGCGACGTAGTTGACGTACTTGGTGATCTTTGCCATCACTTCGGGCTGGTAGACGTAGTTGATGAACCCGAGCGCCGCGGCCGTGTTGGGTGCCCCGACCGGGATCTCGAAGTTGTCCGACCAGATCGAGCAGCCCTGTGTCGGCATCCGCCACTCGATATTCGGATTGTCGGCCTGCAGCTGGACCGCATCGCCCGACCAGCCGATTCCGGCCACGAGGTTGCCGCTGGTGAAGTCGCTGGCGTAGTCGTTGCCGGTGAAGCGCCGGATCTGGCCGGAATCGACGGCTCCCTTGATCTTGTCGATCGCGTCGAGCCAGTCCTGCTCGGTTGCATTGTTCGGATCGATGCCGTCGGCCTTCATCACCAGTGGCACCGTGTCGCGCATCTCGGTCAGCATCGAGACCTTGCCCTTGTACTTGGGGTCGAAGAGGTCATTGATCGACTTGACGTCGGGGGCCAGGTCCTTGCGCACGATCAACCCGGTCATGCCGCTCTGCCACGGCACCGAGTACTTGCGGCCGGGGTCGAACTTCGGATTCTGGAGGGCCGGTATCAGGTTCTTCTGGACATTCGGGATCGCGGACTGATCGAGTTGCTGCACGTAGCCGAGGCTGTTCATCTTCTCGGCCATCCAGTCGGTGACGACGAAGAGGCTGCGACCGCCGGAGCTTCCGCTCGCGAGCAATGGCTGCATCTTGCCGAAGAACTCGTCGTTGTCGTTGACGTCCTCGATGTACTTGGTCTTGGTTCCGTACTTGCTGTCGAAGTTCGGGACAGTGTTCTTGTCGATGTAGAGCGGCCAGTTGGAGATGGTCAGATTGCCGGTCACCTTGCCGCCGCTGGCGGTCTCGGTGCTGTCGCTGCCGCTGCTCTGCAGGCCGCCGCCGCATGCGACGAGCGCGATCGACGCGACAAGGGTCGCGATCGCCGCCGCAAGACGCTTGGTTCCTGCCTGTTTGCTCTCCGTTGCCCTCACTCTTGTTCTCCTTCGATCTTCGAGGTTGCGCCCGCTAGGGCCATTTCGCCGACTTGCCCGTCGTCGGGTGATTCACTGACCAGGTGCATGTGCTCGGGCTGCCAACTCAGCCGCACCCGTGCGCCACCACCGGGTAGACGCTGGCGCTCCGATTCGCTTGCGTTCGGCACAAGGACGGTCATCTTCACCTCGTCCCCGAGGTCCACCGCTATCTGGGTTGACGTTCCGAGATAAAGCGAGCTGATCACGACGCCCTCGACACTTGGCATTTCGGCGCCGGTGGGGGCATCCGCGAGGTCGATCTGCAGCTTCTCCGGCCTCACGACTGCGAAACAACGCTCACCGGTGGCAAATCGAGAGGTGTCGGCGCCAACGGCTGGTCCGTGGTCCAGGTCTACCCCGCTCGCTCCGGTGGCGACCGCCGGCATCAGGTTGGAAACGCCGATGAAGCCGGCGACGAAGGTCGTGGCGGGGCGCTCGTAGACATCTTCGGGCCCCGCGCATTGCTCGATCCGGCCCCGGTTCATCACCGCGATCCGATCCGACATCGTCAGGGCTTCCTCCTGATCGTGCGTGACGTAGACAAAGGTGATTCCGACATCGCGCTGGATCTGCTTGAGCTGAACCTGGAGGCCCTTGCGGAGCTTCAGGTCGAGTGCGCCCAAGGGCTCGTCGAGGAGCAGCACCTTCGGAAGGTTTACCAGCGCCCGGGCCAGGGCGACGCGCTGCTGCTGGCCGCCCGAGAGCTGGGCCGGCTTGCGTTTGGCCTCGGCTGCGAGACCGACACGGTCGAGTTCGGTCGCGACACGCCTCTTGATCTCATCGGACCTGACCTTCTTGCGCTTGAGGCCGAAGGCGACATTGTCCTCGACGCTGAGATGCGGAAACAACGCGTAACTCTGGAAGACCGTGTTGGTTGGCCGCTTGTGCGGAGGAAGGCCGGCGACGTCCCCGCCGTCGATCAGCAGACGGCCGAGGGTTGGCTGCTCAAACCCCGCGATCATCCGGAGCGTCGTGGTCTTGCCACAGCCGCTCGGCCCGAGCATCGTGAAGAACTCTCCGTCACTGATGTCGAGGTCCATGTCCTTGACCGC
>JBBQZL010000208.1:0-4352 GCA_038207745.1 Solirubrobacterales bacterium | reverse complement strand
CAGGACTCAAATCGACCCTGCCGGTCATTCTCTACCTCTTCGTCGTGGCTGTCGGCACCGACTACAGCATCCTGATGACGGCACGGCTTCGCGAAGAGGCGCTGGAAGGTCGCTCGCCGCGTCAGGCGACAGCGCTCGGCGTCGAGCACGGGGGCCCGGCGATTGCTGCGGCGGGCATCATCCTGGCCGGCACCTTCACCGCACTCTTGCTCACCGGCATCGCCTCGCTGATGCAGATCGGCTTCGCGGTCTCGAGCGGTATCGCGATCGCAGCGCTGGTGATGGCGACCCTGCTGGTACCGAGCATCACGACGTTGCTTGGACGCCGCGCATGGTGGCCCGGGAACCGGGGCGAGCCCAGCCGAGAAGAGTGAACCCGCATCGATGATGACGTCAGGCGAGCCGGTCCGTGCGGCTCTTCGGGCGCGGGAGAAACGCATACGGTCGAACAGGCTCTCGGCCGCACCCACGGATAGGTCGACGAAGGTCGGCGCTGAGGCGATCCACGAACGGTCATCCGACTTCGACCGCAAATCATGCGATGCGTAGTACGGAGGGAACGAGACCGCTTCAGACAATCGCCGCCGATTCTTTGGTCGTTTATGCGTGTTGTACACGTACAAACGACCAAAGAATCCGCCGGTGTGGCCAGAACCGGATTCAGCCGACGCCGAGCAGAATGCCGAGCGCCAACATCACCGCGCCGCCCAGGACTCCGCCGACGACCGCCTGGCCTGGCCTGCCGGCCTCGATTGCGTCGGGAATCATCTCGACGAAGACCAGCGCCAGCATCGCTCCTCCGGCAAAGGCGAGCGAGAACGGCAAGACCTGGGCAACCTGTTCGACCAGCAGATAGGCGAGCACCGCGCCGATCGGCTGCGGCAGGCTGGTCAGGGTCGCGGCCCAGAACTGCTTTGACGCAGAGTAGTTGGCCTCTTCCATCGGTATCGCCACCGCGGTCCCCTCGGGAATGTTCTGAATTGCGATCGCGAGAAATACGAACAGCGCCAGGCCGCTGGTATCGGATCCGAAGGCACTTCCAAGCGCCATCCCCTCGGGCAGGCTGTGGACAAACAGCACACTGAAGACGAGCAGGGATGCCCTGACGCCGGCCCCCTCCTTACCGGCAAACCGGATGTCACCCCTTCCCATCAGCCATCTCTGGGCAAGCAGGAGGAAGGCGCCTCCGGTGGCGAAACCCACGATTGCCTGGATCGGATCACCTTCGTCAAATGCCGGAATCAGGAGGCCGACCACGGCGGCGACGCCCATCACCCCTGCGGACAGTCCCCACATTCCCGATCGAAGGGCGACCGCGCGCCTGCCAAGAAGCAGGACCGGAATCACGCCGAGGCCTGTCGCGACCATGGTTGCGACGGCGGCAATGATCAGGGTCAGCAAGGCCCACCGCCAAAGGCCATCTGCAGGATCGGCGATCGACACACGCAGCACATCCACAGGGTCGGCGATCGCCCCTCGCAGGCCATTTGCAAGGTCAGCCCAGGATCGCGTCTGCTGAGCGCTGCGCGCTCAGCACCCGCTCGGCGACCGCTTCGCCGGTCAGGCCGACCTCTTCTCGGAGCAGCGCGGGCTTGCCGTGGGTGACGTAGCGATCCGGCAGGCCGACACGGATCACCCGCGCCCGCTCGGATGCCCTGTCTCCAAATGACTCCTCGAGGTGCTCGAGGACGGCGGATCCGAAGCCGCCCGCCAATACGTTCTCCTCGACGGTGACGATCAGGTCGTGCTGCAGCGCCAGGCGCTCAACCAGCTCGGTGTCGATCGGCTTTGCAAATCGGCCGTCGGCCACAGTAACCCGGAGATCGTGATTGGCAAGGATCTCGGCGGCCTCGAGCGCCAGGGAGACGCCGTAGCCGTAGCCAAGCAACGCGACCCGCTCGCCCTGGGCAAGCAGCTCGCCTGTGCCGATCGGGATCCGCTCTGGAGTCTCCGGGATCTCGACACCCTCGGCTGCGCCACGCGGGTAGCGCAGGCCGACCGGACCGTTGTGCGCGATCGAGGTGTGCAGCATGTGGACGAGCATCGCCTCATCGCGTGGCGCCATCAGCACGATGTTCGGGATCGGCCGCAGGTACGAGATATCGAAGGCGCCGTGATGGGTGGGGCCGTCATCGCCCACCAACCCGGCGCGGTCCATCGCGAAGACGACATCGAGGTTCTGGAGACAGACGTCATGGACGATCTGGTCGAAGGCGCGCTGGAGGAAGGTGGAGTAGATCGCGCATACGGGCTTTGCACCCTGGAGCGCCAGCCCCGACGCCATCAGGACGCCGTTCTGCTCGGCGATTCCGACGTCGTAGTACTGGTTGGGCAACTCGTCGGCGAGCTGCTGTAGACCCGTCCCCCCTGCCATCGCGGCGGTGATTCCGATGATCCGCGGATCTCGCCGTGCCTCGCCGACGATTGCATCCGAGAAGACCTGGGTGTACTGCGGCGGGGACGATGCAGCGGCGGGTTTCTCGAGTCGCTCGGGGGCGATCGACTCGGGTGAGTCCGACTCCTTGACCTCGACCAGCTTCGGCTTCGCGGCTGACGCAGGCTCACCGCCGACGATCGAGCCGGGCTTCGCCGCATGCCACTTCTCCATGCCCTCGAGGCCGCCGTCCTCGGCGGGTCCAAAGCCCTTGCCCTTGACCGTGTGGATGTGGACGACGACAGGGCGATCAGCGGCGAACGCCTCGCTGAGTGCCTCGCGCAGCGCCGCGACGTCGTGACCGTCGATCACCCCGACATACGCGAGATCGAGTTCCTCGAACAGGAGCCCCGGCGCCCAGTAGGCCTTCAGCGCGGACTTGATCTCGGGACCGAGCCGCTCGATCCGGCGCCCGAGACCGAGCGGCAGCTTGGTCAGGCGCCCTTCAACTCCCTCCCGGGCGTGAAAGAGGCGCGGGTTGAGACGAACCCGGGTGAAGTAGCGCGAGAGCGCTCCGACATTCGGCGAGATCGACATCCCGTTGTCGTTGAGGACGATCACCATCGGGGTCTGGAGGCCGCCCGCCGCGTGGAGCGCCTCGTAGGCGACTCCACCGGTAAGTGCGCCATCGCCGATCACCGCGGCGACCTTGCCGTCGACGCCGATTCCGTGGCGCATCGCCTCCTTGAGGCCGACGCCATAGCCGATCGATGTCGAGGCATGCCCGGCGCCCATGATGTCGTGCTCGGATTCATCGATCGAGCAGAAGGGCGCGAGACCGTCGTACTGGCGGATCGAGGAGAGCCGATCGCGGCGACCGGTAAGGATCTTGTGCGGGTAGGACTGGTGGCCGACGTCCCAGAGGATCTTGTCCCTGGGCGATTCCATCAGGCTGTGCAGCGCGACGGAAAGCTCGCATGTCCCGAGGTTGGCGCCGAAGTGGCCACCGATCTCCCCGATCACATCGATTATGTAGGTGCGCATCTCCTGCGCGACCTGCTGGAGCTGCTCGTCCGTCAGTCCCCTGAGGTCCTCGGGGCCGTTGATCCCTTCGAGCAGGGTCGGTGACGGTTCTGGGGTTTTGCCGTTGTCGCTCAAGATTTCCTCATGAAGATGTGGTCGGCGATCCGCTTGAGATCGCCGGTGTCGCCATCAACCTCTGCCAATGCTGCGATCGCCCGCTGATGTGACTCGGCGGCCAGGTCGCGAGCCCTATCGAGTCCAAAGAGACTGACGTATGTGAGTTTTCCGTGTCGCTCATCACTGCCTTGGGGTTTGCCCAGCTCTTCGTCGCTTCCGACCACGTCGAGGATGTCGTCGACAATCTGGAACAGGACGCCGGTCTCTTCGGCAAAGCGCTTCAGAGAGATTGTCTCAGGTTGAGGTGATCCTTCAAGGATCAATACGACGCCGACGCTGGCGCGGATCAGTCCGCCGGTCTTGAGGGAATGGAGTTCTCTGAGCCCTTCAGCGTCCAGTCCGCCCTGGGTGACGTCGATGTACTGGCCGCCGACCATGCCGTTTACGCCGGTTGCACCCGCGAGTTCAGCCAGGGCGCCGAGCACACGATCCGGATCGCCGGGCTGGAGGCAGAATAGCCTCACAGCCTCCGCGAATAGGCCATCCCCGGCCAGGATCGCGACGTCCTCGCCGAAGCGGACGTGCGAGGTCGGCTTGCCGCGCCGCAACTCGTCATCGTCCATCGCGGGCAGATCGTCATGGATCAAAGAGTAGGTGTGGACCAGCTCGATCGCAGAAGCCGCCGGCAGGTATGTCCTAGGGTCGGCTCCGACGGCGATGGCGGTTGCAAGGCTCAGGACCGGGCGGATCCGCTTACCCCCGGCGAGCAACGAGTAATGCATCGCCTCCTGAAGCCCGACGGTCGCCTCGGTTGGCGAGAAGGTCAGCTCCGCCAGAA
>JBBQZL010000207.1:0-4358 GCA_038207745.1 Solirubrobacterales bacterium | reverse complement strand
GGGACTCGCGAGCCCGCATCCAGTTGATGTTGCCCATCAGGGTGTTGATCTCGCCGGTGTGGGCGATGATTCGGAACGGATGGGCGAGCTCCCAGCTCGGGAAGGTGTTGGTCGAGAAGCGCGAGTGGACGAGGCCCATCGCGGACTTGCATCGGGGGTCGCGAAGGTCGGGGAAGAAGGCGGGCACCTGGTAGCTGGTCAGCATCCCCTTGTAGATGATCGTCCGTGACGAACACGAAGCAAGGTAGAGGTCGCCCTCGGCCCGCATCTGGGAGACGCGCCGGATCACGTAGAGCTTGCGCTCGAAGGCGCCCTGATCGTCCCGGAACCCATCGCCGGCGCCGATGATCAGCTGGCGGATGACCGGCCGGGACTCCCCCGCTGTCTCGCCGACGTTGGCGATGTCGACAGGGACATCGCGCCAACCGATCACCTCCTGGCCCTCGTCGAGGGTCACACGCTCCAGCGTCTGCTCGATCTCGGCGCGGCGGGCATCATCGGTTGGCAGGAAGCACATCGCGATGCCGTAGCCGCCGGCCGGCGGCAATTCGCATTCGGCGACCTCGGAGAAGAACAGGTGCGGGATCTGGATCAGGATTCCGGCTCCGTCGCCCGTGTTCGGGTCGGCGCCGGCCGCGCCGCGATGCTCGAGGTTCTCGAGCGCCAGAATCGCCTTCTCGACAACCTCGTGCGACGGAACGGCGTCGAGGCGCGCGACAAGCGCGACGCCGCAGGCGTCGTGCTCAAATCTCGGATCGTACAGTCCATCGGCCGCAGAGGGCCTTGAGAAACCTGTCATGCGTCTGGCTCCCGGAACGAGGGCAGGAAACGGCTGCGAAGCGTATCAACGTAGGGCTGGATTCCGGCCGATCAGCACAAGGCTTGGCCTTGCGTGGTGACGGGGATGATCGGAGGGTGGCCGGTGGTCCGCCCGGTGATCAGCGCCCGGCAGCGGCCATCACTCCGCGCTGAAAGCGGCGCTACCGCCACACGACAGATCGCCTTCGCCCGGAAATCTGTGGTAGATGCCGGCGGAAGTGACCTTGGTCCCCTTCTTGTTCACATCACCAGAGGCTTCGTATCCGGTGATGTCGCTCTTCGGTTTGTAGAAGTTGCAGATCACACTGGTGCCGACCTTGACCTTGTTCGCCTTGACGGGTCCCGGAATCGAACCGCTCAGATCACGGAGTGCCTGTGACCACGCCGGCGAAGATCCGGCCGCTGGTGGATCCCGCCGAGGTCATACGTGGAGAGCTGCGGAGAGCGCCGCCCGCGCCGCGGGTTCGACCACACGCGGGCGGTTTGGATCGATCTCGAGCGGCCGGCCGAGGAAGTGGCCCTGCGCATAGTCGACGCCCATGCGGCGCAGGAGCTCAACGCTCGCCGCGTCCTCGACACCCTCGGCAACCGTCTTCTGCCCAAGGGAGCCGGCAAGGCTGACCAGGACCCGAACCAGGTGATGGTCGGTGAGGTTGTGGGACATTTCGCGCACGAACTCGACGTCGATCTTGATCACCTGGATCGGCAGACGCCGCAGATAGGTGAACGAGCCATACCCGGTGCCGAAATCGTCGATTGCCAGTTCGCAGCCCAATCGCTCCAGCCGCTCGGCGAACTCCACGGAGGCCGCCATGTTCGTGGCCGCGCTGGTCTCGGTGACCTCGAAGCTGACCAGCCTCGGGTCAAGTCCAGCGGAGATGGCGGCAGACAAGCGCCCGGTGATTTCGGGATCTCCGATCGAGCCGCCCGAGAGATTTATCGCGACGGCCCTGCCTTCTCCTGCAAGGTTCAGCCCCTTGCCGACCATGATCCGATCGACCTCCCCGATCAGGTTGAAGCGCTCGGCAGTCGGCAGGAAGGAGGCCGGCGAGATCATCTCGCCGTGCTCATTGCGCATCCGCACGAGGAGCTCCTCGCGGGCGACGCCGCCGCGCTTCAGGTCGACGATCGGCTGGCTGTAGGCGATCACGCGATCATTGCTGATTGCCTTGCGGATCTCCTCGACCCAGGTCAACGCCTGGCCCTTGCCACCCGAGAAGCGAACCACTCTGTCCCCACCCTGCTGCTTGGCCTCGTAGAGGGCGATATCGGCGGAGACCAACAGGTCATCGCCGGTCAGCTCCTGGGTCCCGTCAAAGACGACGATGCCGGCGCTGGCCGCGATCGTCGGCGATGTCTCCCGCTTGATTCTCCCGATGAATCGGCTGGCAAGAGCCACGGCGTTGTCGGCCTCGGTCTCACGAAACAGAACGCCGAACTCATCCCCGCCCAGCCGGGCGACGAAATCGGTCTTCCGGACTCCTGCCGAGAGTATCGAGGCCAGTCTGAGCAGAAGCTGATCGCCTGCGGTGTGACCGAGGGAGTCATTTACGAACGCAAAGGAGTCCAGGTCGATGATCGCAAGCGCCCCGGGCCGTTGGTGGCGGATCGCCTCACGGATCTGCCGACCCGCCTCCCGGCTGAAGCTTCTGCGGTTGAGGAGGCCGGTAAGCGCGTCGTGGTCGGCCTGGTGGCGCAGATCGGCCTCGAGCCCGCGTTGGCGGGTGACGTCGCCGAAGACGAGGACAGCGCCGATGATTTCGCCCGCCTCACGAAGTGGCGAGCTGGTGTAGTCGACGGGGAAGCTGGTGCCGTCCTTGCGCCAGAAGACCTCGCCGCTCACCCGCTGTATCTCGCCGCTGCGAATCGCATGCAGAACCGGGCAATCACGCGGCGGATAGAGCGTTCCGTTGATTCGCCTGTGGTGCGTCGTGGAATGACAGTCGCGCCCGATCAGCTCCTCCTGGCCCCAGCCGAGCAAGTCCGCCGCGGTGGGGTTGACAGAGACGATTCTGGCTTCGGCGTCGAGCTTCAGGATGCCCGCCCCAGCCGTGGCGATGATCTTCGCGTTGTCCTCTGTCAATCGCTTGTTGTCGGCGATGCTCAATAGCAGCCGGGCAAGCACGAGGACCGGAACCAGGGCTGAGAGCGCGATGACGATTCCGTTCTGATCGCCCGCCAGCTCGATTCCGAACAGGGCCATGCTGGCCAGGAGCGCGATGCTCATCACTGCGAAGTAGCTTCCGCCGGTCAGTTCCCGGGGCCGGATTATCGGGCTCTGCATCTGCAGCGAGAGCGCGACCAGCAGGGTGGCCGCGGCCGAGCCCGATTCCATCAGCGTGCCGGGAACATGGGCACCCGCGGCAAGCCGATCGAGGTGGACCGCGTCGGAGATCAGAAGGACAGTTACGCCAAGGAACATGAACAGCTAGCTCAGATGCAGAGCACGTCGATTGCCGAGCCCGAAGACCAGCAGCATGGTCAGCACGGCGAGGTCGAGCAGTGGATAGCCGAGCTGACCGCCAACCACAGTTGCGGACGTCGCTGCATCGTGGACGATTCCCTTCAGCAGAAGCTCATAGCCGAGTGCCACGGTCGCGAGGGCGACGATCGCGCCGTCGAGCATGACCCTCAGGTGCTTGCCGGGGGTCTCGGAGCGAATCACGAGGAAGACTCCGATAAGAATCAGCGGGTAGAGCGAGAGCCAGAGAAAGTCGCTGGTCGTCGGGAAACCCGTGAGCGTCTTCTGAACGGTGAGGTAGTAGGTCTCGCCCACGGCGTAGAGGGCGACCCCGACGCTGATCGCCAGACGTGCGAGCCGGTTTGTCCGGGAGGCCGCCGCAGCGAGCAGTGCGGCCAAGGCCGCCGCGCACATCGAGATCGAGATCAGCAGGTCGTTCGAGTCGGCCGGCGCCCAGCCGCCGAAGCCGAACGCCGCGTCAGCGCCCTGCAGCGCCAACGCCAGCGCGGCGATGCCCAGAATGACCCAGCGGAGCATGGCTGAACGTCCGTTCATGCCAGTCCCGGGGAGTATCCGGCCACTTGTGACATCTGCAACATACGAATCCTATCGGACCTTCTGGTACGGCTGATGATTATTGGTTCCTGTTGGTCCAACCGGGGCCTGGGGATCCGCAGCCGCCCACGGGCTGGGGTTCGTCCGCGCCGGGGCGGCCGAAATTCGTCCCTGCCGGTTCGATGCAAGGGGCTGGACCGGACCTGCGGACCCGGTCCAGCCATGACCTGCCGCACTCCAGGCAACCGATCATGGGTCCATACCGCGTGTATGCGACCAACCGAAGACTGACCTGATTTTCATGTCGGCACATGGAGACTTGATCGACCGGGGGCGGCCAAAACTTGACCAGCAAGGGTGTGGCCGCCACGTCAATCGGAGGCTTTGGACACCGCGCGCCGGAACCACGCAGTTTGAGCGCGACCCGGTGCCAGCAGGCCGAAGTCCGCGATCATCCCCTTGAACTGGAGCCGCCCACCTGCAAACGGGCCGGCCACCCAATGCGCCCAATGGGCCGTGAAGG
>JBBQZL010000206.1:0-4389 GCA_038207745.1 Solirubrobacterales bacterium | reverse complement strand
TGACGCCAGCGGCCTCACGAGGTGTGGACTGAACAGGGAGACCGCGAGCACGACCAGGACTGCCCCGCCACCGAGGAGTCCGGCCGCCTCCCCGGAATCGTCGATTCCGCCAAACAATCCGAGCAGAACCCCCGCCACCCCGAGCAGCGCAAGCAGCATCGCCAGGGCGGTGAAGACCCAGGAGTGCTTGTGGTCTGATTCGGCCGTTGAGTCGAGCAGCGCCGCCATCGGCGTGATCCGTGTGGATCGGATCGCCGGTGCAAGGGACGAGAGCACCGTGACCACGATCCCGATCGTGAGCGCGACGATGATCGTCCTGTCGGCTATCACCTCCGAGGTGGTCGGCAGGTCGATTCCGATTGCCTTGAAGAGCGCGTTGATCGCCTGTGCGAGCAGGATGCCCCCGAAGAGACCGGCTACTGCCCCGATCAGCCCGATCAGAAACGCCTCGAACACGACAGAGCTGAGAATCTGGCGGCGCGAGGCACCGAGCGTCCGAAGCATTCCGAACTCACGGGTGCGCTGGGCCACCGTGATCGAGAAGGTGTTGAAGATCAGGAAGGAGCCGACGAACAACGCCACGCCGGCAAAGACGAGCAGCAGGATGGTGAGGAAACTGAGGTTGTCCCGGATATCGGATGAACTGCGTGCCGCATTCTGTTCGGCGGTCTCGACCCGGACGGTCTTCGGCAGCACCTGCTTGATCCGCTCGGTCAGCAGCGCCGGGTTGACTCCATCGTCTGCCGCAATCGAGATCTGATCGAACCGCCCCTCCTTGCCCGTGATCCGTTGCGCCTCGGGCAGGATCAGCTGGGCGATGCTGGTGCCTCCGAAGGAGGCGTCGCCCAGCTTGGTGACTCCCACCAGCCGGAAGCTCTTTGCCTTGCCTGCGCCGGCAATCCGGAAGCGATCACCGATCTTGAATCCGGCCTTGTCGACAGCGCTCTGATCAAGTGCCGCGTCCTTGGCGGTCTTCGGTGGAGCGCCCTCCACATATGTCAGGGACTCGATCCGATCCGGAAGCACCGAGGAGATGAACTTGGGCGCGAACTTGGCGCCGATCGGGTCGTTGTCCAGATTGAAGAAGGCGCCCGCTGTGAAGATCGCACCAGCTGCAAGGCCCACCCCGTCAACCTTCTTGACCTTCTTCAAGAGGTCTGCCGGGAAGCTCTGCGTCTCGCCGTTGTTCTGTTCGATCGGCTGCCTGGCGGTTACGACCACCGAAGTGCCCTTTAGCGAGTCGGTGAAGATCTGATCGAAGGCCGCGTTGATCGTGTCGGTGAGAACGTAGGTCCCCGAAACGAAGGCGATCCCGATGAAGACCGCGAGGGTCGTCGTCAGTGCGCGCAGCTTGCGCGCCCAGAGGTTCTTGGCGGCCAGCTTAAGCAAGGTTCTTGAGCAGCTCTATGACCTCCGCCGCAGACCCCGGTGAGGCGTCGTGAACGATGCGCCCGTCGCGCAGGGCCAGGAGCCGATCGGCATGGGCCGCAGCTTCGGCCTCGTGGGTGACCATGACCACCGTCTGGCCGTAGTCGTCGACCGCGTGCCGAAGCAGATCGAGCACGTCATGGCCGGCCCGCGAGTCGAGGTTCCCGGTCGGCTCGTCGGCAAAGACGACTTCGGGCTTTGTGACCAGCGCCCTGGCGACAGCAACCCGCTGCTGCTGGCCGCCTGAGAGCTCTGATGGGCGGTGGGTCCGCCGGTCCCCGAGGCCGACGGTCTCGATCAGGGTCTCGACCCACTCGTCATCGGGCTTGCGGCCCGCGATCGTCAACGGCAGGACGATGTTCTCCTCCGCGGTCAGCACCGGGAGCAGATTGAAGAACTGAAAGATGAAACCGAGCTTGTCGCGGCGCAACCTGGTCAACTCACCATCGTCGAGACCGGTTATCTCCGTTCCCCCGATCGTGACCGAACCTGAAGTCGGACGGTCGAGGCCGGCGAGAAGATGCATCAGGGTCGACTTGCCGGAACCCGACGGCCCCATGATCGACGTAAACCTCCCACCCTCGAGCGCAACGGTCACGTCGACGAGCGCATCAACGGCGGTTTCGCCTTCGCCAAAGCGACGATTGAGATCCGTGGCGGTGACGATTGCCGGCTCGCGGGCCGGCGCGGCCGCCGTGACCTGCCCACCGGAAGACTCTGAAGGTGTGACTGGACCGTTTTCCATAGCGGCTCAACCTATCGACTCCGAACGATCGAAGCCGCCGGCAAATGCCGGCGGCTTCGATCAATCCGGGTTCGAAGATTGGCTCAATCGATATTGCGAGGCGCGAGTACCTCGCGGGCGATGACCAGACGCTGGATCTGGCTGGTGCCTTCATATAGCTGCATGATTTTCGCGTCGCGCATCAGCTTCTCCACCGGGTAGTCCTTGATGAAGCCATAACCGCCGTAGACCTGGACTGCATCGATCGCGATCTCCATGGCCGAGTCTGAGGCGAAACGCTTGGCGTGCGACGAGGCCAGCGTGTTGCGCTTGCCCTGATCGAGAAGCACACCCGACTGGTAGGTCAGGAGCCGTCCGGCCTCAACCTTGGTCGCCATGTCGGCAATCATGAACTGGATCGCCTGATGCATCGCGATCGGGACGCCGAACTGGATCCGCTCCTTTGAGTATTCAACCGCGTGCTCGAAGGCTGCACGACCAATGCCGACGGCCATCGCTGCAACTCCGGGACGGGTGCGATCAAGCGTCATCATCGCGAGCTTGAAGCCGTGGTTCTCCTCGCCGATCATGTTTTCGGCCGGAACCTCGACATCGTTGAAGGAGATGGTCGCTGTGTTTGATGCCCGCTGGCCCATCTTGTCCTCCTTCTTGTCAACAGTGACCCCGGGGAGGTCAGAATCGACAACGAAGGCGGAGATCCCACGATGACCTGCATCGGGATCCGTCTTGGCGTACAGCGTGAACCAGTCGGCATAGGTGCCGTTGGTGATGAAGCACTTGGAGCCGTTGATGACGTACTTGTCACCCTTCTTTACCGCCCGTGTCTTCATCCCGCTCACGTCGGACCCCGCATCAGGCTCGGTGAGGCAGAAGCTGGCCAGCTTCGTGGACTCGATCAACCCGCCGAGGTACTTCTTCTTGATTGCCTCGGATCCGCCGATATTGACCGGCGCTGCGGCGAGGCCGTTGGCCATCAGGCTGGTGCCGATGCCTGAACATCCCCATCCGATCTCCTCTTCGATCACGCAGCCGGAGAGGTAGTCCAGCCCCGGTCCACCGTATTCGGCGGGCACGTGCGTGTTCATCAGACCGACTTCCCAGGCCTTGTCGATGATGTCCTGGGGCCAGGTCCCGTCCTTGTCGTACTCGGCGGCCACCGGCCGCATCTCCTTGGCTGCGAAGCTGCGCGCCAACTCCTGCAGATCCTTCTGCTCATCAGTCAGAGTGAAGTCGACCACTGTGGGGAAGCTCCTTTTGAGTCCGTGGAAAAGGCTATATAGAGGGCATCACCATGGTGAGGCCAGCGACCGATTGACAAGTCAATCAACCGCAATGAAGGGTAGCGGATCGAGTCGTCGAAGATGGTTCGTCGGGGGTCGGCCACTACTCTTGAAGTGGTGGATGCCACGTTCGCCCTGACCAATCCCGAGTACGGAACGATCTTCATCGTGATCACCATCGTGGTCGCCCCGATCGCGGGCATCGCGTTCGCGCGCTCGGGTTCGGCGCTCAAGACCCTCGGCAAGGGGCGCTTCGCCATCGAGACCGAGTCTGCACCCAAACCGGATGGGCTGACCCGCGAACAGGGCGAGAGATCAAATCAGATGATCGAGGTCCGCCAGATGCTCGAGGCCAAGTCATATCGCCGGGTCAAGCGCGGCCAACCCGCGCTCGACGTCGAAAGGGAGATGCAGAGACTGCTCGAGCCGACAGCGTCCGGCGGTGAGAAGCAGGCCGGGCCTGCGTCGGCCCCCGCTTCGGGGGCATCGGCCGAGATGGATGCGTCGCTTCGCCAGGAGGTCCGCCAGCATGTGATCGCCAGGAACGAACGTCGCGCAAGGCAGGGCAAGGCGGCGCTTGACGTCGAGGAGGAGGTTGAGCGCCGGCTGTCTGAGTTCTGATCATTCGGCGCCTTCGTCAGCGCCGGGCATTACGATCGACATCGGTGGGTGGATGGTTTGAAACCGCGTAAGGAGAAATCAATGGAAGCAGATGACAAGAACCTCTACGAGCTCGAGGACCTGGTCATGCAGCCGGGGACGTATTTCAACCCGCAGACCGAGGTGGTCGTCGTCGTGGATGACTCAACCTCGATCGACCAGGAGGTCTTCAACATGGAGGCCTACGAGGGGGCCGACTGGGTCCGCGTTTCCGACGAGGTCCCGGTCGACACCGACGCCCTCGATACGGCGATGGAGCGTTTCCAGACCGTGCGC